>JAHYJR010000004.1:77699-141260 GCA_019429005.1 Nanobdellati archaeon
AACAATACTTAAATAAATGATTTAAAAAAGAAAAAAACAATAATTTCCGGAAACAAGGAAATCATTCTTTATTAGGTAATATAAACATAGGCCATTTTATATCAGGATTCTCTACTTCCTCAATAATCCTTTTTATTATAGTCTTTTTTGGATTTGGAAGAAGTGTTACTCGAGCCTTTATATCTGCGAAAGATTCAAATGGTTTTATCTTACGTTTCTCGATTATTTCCCACATATGTTTCTTACCAATACCCGGGAAAAGCTCAAGCTGATGATGTCGCATTGTAATCGGTCCTGCTTTATTGTAAATATTAACAAAACGTTGTTCATCACCCATAACAATAAGTTCAATAATATCATTAAGTTCAGAACGTGCTGTTGCAGTAAGATCATCAACAGAAATCCTACCTTTTATAGATTTAACAACACTCCGTTCACCAGAACCTATATAAAGACGATCTTGAGGTTTTACATCAGTAACATCCTCACGAATAGTTACTTCTAACAGATTAAAATGATTTTCACCAATTACAAGAGCAATAGGAGTCTCAGATCTATATTGTGCATAACCCGTTACTAAAAAATCCAATACAAAAGCATAATCATCTTTCATAAAATCCACCAAATAATATTTTTAATTAATTCTTTGAAACGTTTTCTGGTCGTATTTTATCAACAATCTCTAAAATTGTTTTAATCTGATCTTTCTCTAAATTAATTCGCTCTTTCATAAAAAGTAATTTTAACTCATCTTCATCAAAAGGAAGATTGTCAATTATCATTATTATATGATAATCTTTAAGTATGGATACATTTTCAGTAAGTTCTTTTATTGCAAATTCAACATCTTTAGATTCTAATTTAACAAATTTTCTTAAATATTCAAGTGTTATACTCTGTTCATGACCTAAAGTTAATTCATCATGACTAGATAATATATCTTTTGCAGTAACAAAAGATATTGGTGTTGTTTTTAGTTTCTCAAAAATACAAATCACCTTATACTTTTAAAGTCCTGATATGTTCGGGTCTAGATAACAAGAATTTTGTCTTATTACCATCTTTTATCTCAACAAGATACGAGATCCCTCGAGATTCCTTAACAGTACCAACCTTACCTTTAAATCTTGTATGTGGCATACCCTTTATGACAGACGGATTAGGCATAATAGTTACCCTATGACCTATTTCAAACTGCTTAAGAGTAGTTGTAATCTTATTTCTACATGCTTTCTTATGCAGACTTCTCCTTGTCCCACTTCTATATCCTCTTGATCTTCTCATATTTATGACCTTTAAATTAAATATATCATTAAATTAACAATAAAACTAATACAAATTAGATTCTACTTAGATTTTATTAAATAAATAGATTTATATAAGTTGTGTCTTAAATGCAAAAAAGAGACATATCAATCGATTTGTAAAGAAACATATCAATCGATTTGTAAAGAGACATATCAATCGATTTGTAAAGAGACATATCAATCGATTTGTATAACATCAAGTTCAATCACTTTTGCACCAACACCAAGAAGTCCAGTAACGGAAGGCTTAGTCCGATCATTATCGCCAGAGATAAGTTCTTTAATATAAAGACCAGCATCCCCTTTTACATCAACTTCAATATGGGTTTTATCTATAAATTTTGCATTAATTGATATAACGTTTCGTTTTCGAATTAAATCGGCACGCCTATGACTTACACGCTCAGGAGTTCTTTGATTGATTGTTTTTCCACTAAGCTCACTTATTTTTTTAACATCCTCTTTTTTGATATCAGAATCAAGTTCAACCATAGCACGATATGTCTTTGCAGACTTATTTGCTTTAATATCTACAACTTCAGCCTTATTTGAAAACCTAAGATCTGAAACTTCAACTTTATCTTTAGTCGCCTTATTTATTGTTTTAGTTAGAGCCTTAAGATCAAAAGATCTTTTCTGAGGTTCCTTCATTTCAACTATAAAAGGACGTCCTGCAAGATTAAGTGCGTCTATATCTTCTCTGCCAGCACCATGGAATTTTGATTCCATAGCATCAGATATTTCAAGTACAGGAGCTGCAATCAATTCTTCAACACTCTCTGGATACTGCTTTCCAGTCCAATCACAAGTATCACAACCAAGACCACGACATTTTCTACAAGGCCATTTTGTCTGAGGTATTCCACGCACAAGTTTCTTATATTTACCATAAATATAAATCGGATTTGGTTTTACTTCAATGATATCATCTTCAAGATCAATAAGAATTGCTATATCAGGATTTGAACGTTCATGCTCCTTTCCAGCAAGAGTTGAGAAACGTTTTCCAACTTCTCTTGAAATTTCATTTTTTATTGATTCACAAAAATCAATACCCACAGATTCCCAAAAGACTTCTTCAGTATCACGAATCTTATCAGAAAGCCTTACACCTATTAAAAAATTTGAGAATTCAAGATTTTTTGTCTCATCAATAATTCGTTGTGCAAAAGTATCCACATCTTTAAAAATGTCGTTACATACAACACATTTCAAATCAGAATCAGATTTCTTAGCTTTTAACTTATAATTACGAAATTTAAAACTAGATAGATTAGATGCATTAACTTTTATTTCACCACCACAATCAAGTGCTATAGCAATAGATGTTCTTATAATAGAACCTCTCTCCTTATTACTATAACCTGACAAAACTTGAGAAAACTGTCGTCCAAGGCAATGATCACATACATATCCGTACGAAAGTATTCTTGAAGTTATATCTATTAGTTCCATAGACACATATATAAAACAAAATTTTATAAGGGTTTTGAAATTGTACAAAATTAAACAGATTTTCAACAGTTAATTGAAAATTTTATCAGCATTTCGATATAATTTAGATATAATATCTAAAGACACACCAGCATCCAAAATAAGTTTCTCTTGTGACATTATTGTAGGTTTTAACAATTTGACGTAATCTGATGCAGGAACATTGCCAATAAGACTACCGACAGTAAGAGGGAAATCTGTGCCTAAAAGTAGTTTATCCATAATACCGTCAAGATTATTTACAATTAAATCTAATTTTGGTTTATAATTAAGGATTGATGATTCTAAATATACATTTGGATTTATTTTTGCAACTTCGATTGCATCAGAGACAAGCTGAGGTATGCCTAAATTTGAAAGATAAATATCCTCAATTGGTGGTCCATATGCACCAGAATGACCAAGCATAAAAGTGCGTTTAGGATGTTCTTTTGCAAGAATTTCCACTTTTTGGGGATCAGAATAATCGGGTCTAAGCTCACCACAATGTGCATAAACCGGAAGGTTACGCTTATCAGCCTTAAGAATTGGATTTATATCTAATAAATCAAAGCCATCAATATAAGTCTCAAACTTGATAGCATCGGCACGTTCAGGTATAACATAATTATCAGGATCTGAAATCCAATAAAAACCATATATTTTTGTAGATTTGCAAAACTGTTTTATCTTTTCAAGACATTCTTCATTATTATATACAACAAAAGCAGTCGTTAGGTTTTGGGATTTAAAATAATCTCTATAGAGTTCAAGCGAATAATTAGGATTCATACCCATGATTCTTCGGTCAAGAAGATGTATATGTGCATCTGTACGGTTAAGAGCTACCATAGACAATTATTAGAATATTAATCATTAAATAACTAGTCAAAGGCATAAACAGTTACGCATATCAAAGATGTGAAAGAAACTCCTTTGCACCTTTAAAGACTGCACCTTCATCAATCGTTTTTAAGACCTTATTTTCCATAAGAATTTTTCCAGAAACTATTGTAGTATCAACACAGGAACCATTTGCAGAATACACAATATTTGATACAAGGTTATGATTTGGAAACATTGCAATATCATTTAAATTACAGATGACCAAATCTGCCTGTTTTCCAATTTCAATTGAACCGACCAAGTCTTCAATACCAAGAACTTTTGCACCACATACCGTTGCAAGATCAAAAACTTGTTGAGCAGATATTACTTCAGGATCATTTTCGACAAACTTGTGTAAAAGAGCACAGACTTTCATCTCTGAAAACATATCAAGAGAATTATTGCTTGCAGAACCATCTGTTCCAAGACCAACAAGTATTTTAGCTTTTAATAGTTTAGATAGTGGCATTGCACTACCTGTTGCAAGCTTCATATTTGATGAGGGATTATGAGATATTTTCACACCGTTTTTTGAAAGAATTTTAAAATCATTTTCTGATAGATGGCATGAATGCGCCATAATCACATCGTTTTTAAGAAAACCAATGCTTTCAAGATATTCAATAGGCGTCAGACCATATTGTTTAATTGAATCTTCAACTTCTTTAACAGTTTCGGATACATGTATATGCAGCGGAATATTATATTTTTCTGCAAGCTTTCTTGAACCCATTAAATGATCTTTTGAACAGGTATAAGGTGCATGAGGTCCAACCATAGATCTTAGAAGATTTGATTTTTTTGACAATAGATAAGATATAAAACTATCACGCTCTTTCAATTTCTCTTCACTTTTTTCAGTTTCACCTATATCAGTACTACCTCTTGAGATAAAACCGCGGATACCCACCTCAATTGCTGCATCACAAACGCCTTCTGAAAACATATACATATCATTAAAACAGGTTGTACCAGTACGTATCATTTCAATAAAGGCCAACATAACTCCATAATATGCGGATTTTTCATCAAGTTTATCTTCAACAGGCCATATTTTTTCAGAAAGCCACTTGTCAAGAGACATATCATCACTATACCCCTTAAAGAGAGTCATAGCAAGGTGATTATGTGTGTTTATAAGACCTGGAATGATAAATTTATCTTTACAATCAAGTACTTTTCCAGATGTTTGAAGATCTTTTCCGATTTTGACGATTTTACTATCTTGAATCAAAATATCTTCGTTTTTTATTATTGAACGCTTTTGATCTTGTGTCAAAATATATGAACAGTCTTTAAGAAGGATTTCCATAGATGTTTTTTAATCAGAAGATTTATTTAATTTTGGGTGATGTTTAAAAAATCATAAGTAAGCATCTTTGCTTACAACCCCAGATATGAACATATCATTTGCAAAGGTTTTTAATCCAATTGCTTCAAGTTCTTTGTACATATATACAGATTTTAAATCAAATAGATTATTTAAATCTTTTAGAGCATCAATTGATTCAGAAAACGTATCACCATACTTAGCTTGTATATGTTCAGTTAATTTCTTTGTGATAACCATCTCATTTTTAATTAATGAACTAATACCAAGTTCAGAAATATAATTCTCAAGTCCAAAGGTACCTTCAAAGATATTTGGAAAACTTAGTGGACCTTCTTCACGTATCGTATCAAGACATTCTTCAGAAAGTTTATACATAAATACAGTATTTTGTTTATACATAAAATCAATCTTTTCAAAAGTTTCATATAGTAATTCATGTGCTTGTATTGTACCATATATTTTTGATATTTGAGCAATTTTTAAGTTTTCCATATCATTAAGCACTTTTTGAAGTTCTGTAACATCCCTATTTGATATTGTTTTTTCCGCAATTTTCGCATTAAGAATAGATTCATTTTCCTTAATTAAATCAAACATAGATTCATATTCCTCAATAAATGTATATAATCTACCAACAACACCATCACTATAAATATTAAAATCAACATTTTTTAGAGATTCAAGAGCACCCTTATTAATATTTATAGAATGATTAAAAAGAGAAATATATTTGATATTTGCCAATTCAGCATCAGAAGGATTTCTTTGAGTTACCATAACACCACTTGTTACTTATATATAGTAAATATATCTTTTTAAATCTATGTGTTGTTAAAAACATATAAAACAATAGCAGTACAACAAATAGAAAAAATATTGATTACGCTGTGAACAACTAAAATATTTACAAATTAATAATATATCAAAAAGACATAAAGATTATATCAAAATACATAAAAATCAGATTTTATCATTCAACCAATTGACAATCGTTATGCAATGACTTGCAAGATATGATTTATCGCCAAGAGATACACGATTTAGCTTATATTTTTCCAAATATGCAATTTCGGAATCAATAAGATCTTCCTTGTCACCAAGAATAAAAAATGCATCCGTATACTTAACTTTGTCAAGAGGTTCCAAGGATTTACCCTCTTCAGATAGGAGGAAAAAGGTTTTCTCTTTGTTATCCTCAATAAGTTGTTCAAACGATTTCCTACTTACAAAAATACCTGGTGTTGACTCTATTTCTTTACCATCTTTAAAACGTTCAATTGCTTTTTTTAAGAAAATTGAAATATTTCGCTCATCCGGTTGCACTTTTCGTAATTTAGCACCTTCAATCCGGATATAGATTGGAGGATTAGGTTCGCCGTGTAAAATAGTATGAAAAACGACATCGCGTCGCATAGCATTAGATAACCATAATGCTGAATTTATACATCTTGAAATTATATCAAGCCGACCTGCACTACCTGCAAGATCTGAAAGATTGATATCTGGTGACGTCTGTCCTTTAGTTGATTTTACATAAAAATGAATCATAACTATTAAGATGCTATAAAACAATAAAAATTTATGTAATATTTACTCAAAATCAGAAAGAGTTGTATCACCTATTAGATATTTTTTAGTATCAACAACTTTACGGTTTCGTATCACAGTATGATTTAATTCAGAAGAATCCTCAGGTACTTCTATATAGGTCAAAGGCTTAGGTATTTTCCCTTTTTGATAACGCACAATAACCTGTTCACTTGAGCCCGATTTGATAGACCCATCATTACATAAAGTGTAAAGATATTCTGGCATCTTTAAAAAAAGTTCTTTTGTTCCTAATTGATTTAATTTAGTTCCACTAAGCCCTGAATAATTTACAAAAGTATTGATTGGTTCAAATACGTCAGAGACATATATAGGTTCAGGTAATTCAATTTCTTTAGGAAGAATAAATGTTTCAATCTGTGATTCTGGTATATTTGATTCAACAAGATTCCGGTCAGTAACTAACTTAATATAGTCATCACTTACACCTAACTGCTCCAAAATTGAATATAAACTCATAAATACACCATTTTTTAATTCAGATAGATATTATTATACCTAAAACTTTAAATAGTGTTACTATAAAGAAATAAATTATGCTGTATGAATCTCTCAGATAGACCAATACAACACATTACTGTTTCTAATACAAAATAGGTTTATCATAATCTGAAACAGGAAGGTTTACCTTATTAACCTCTTCCAAATCATTAATATTATTCATCTTTACCATACCATCTGATACAGTATAAAGTGTGTCTGCGATATAAAGAGACCGTTTAATTGAATATTCTGAACCATAATAATACCAACCGCCTTTATCAAATACATCTGTATTTTCATTATGAGTTACAGTACCACGTAATCCGATACCAGTCTCTAGATTTATATCAAATATGTACGCACCTTGGAAAACATAGTCACCATAAGTCCAGTCAGAGATACCTTCAGGATATTTATCCTCATCAATTTCTGCAAGAGTTATAGGTATTGATAGAAGATTCTTATCACGACTGAAAAGGAATGCCTTATGATCTTGAAGTGCATATGAATCCGTACCCCTATCACCGATTACAAAACTTGAGATTTCTTTTGGCGTACTGACATCAGTAACATCAAATAATGCAATTTTCACACCTTGATACCATGCAAAATTACCTGTATCTGAAGGATCTGCAACTTTACCGATACCAATCAAATGATTCTCATCATAAGGATGTAAATAGTCTGAATATCCTGGAATTTTTAGTTTACCCAAGACTTTAGGATCTGTTGGTTGAGATAAATCAATTACAAATAAAGGATCAATCTTTTGAAAGGTGACAAGATATCCTTTTTCACCCATAAATCTTGCCGAATAAATACTTTCACCAGGTGCAAGATCTTCTAAGGCACCAACTTGTTCAAGATTGCTATCAAGAACATAAATATGGTTTGCAGACGTTACATCACCTGCTCTTGTCACACGGCCTGTGGTTGTTGCAATCCTAAAATGATTATCATATTCATCCATTGAAAACTGATTCAGCACACGTCCGGAAACATTGCCTGTCGCACTATATTCAATATTACCACCTGCAATTGAAATCTTATGTATCACCGTTTTTTCAGTCTCTTTTGCAATTTCACGTTCAAGAACCTCATACTTTTCCTTAAAGTCATTCTGCATTATTTCTTTCTGGTCATCAGGCAAAGATTCTATATAATCCATAAATAATTTGCCGATATCATTTTGTTTTTCAACCTGACTAAGATCTGATTTTTCAATGTTTCTTATATCAGATGAAATTTTAGTTGATACAAGTGGCATTATTATGTTATCTATAGCACGTTCAATAAAAAATGTTTCAGGTACTCGTTTTTGATAAACAACATAAATATTATCTTGTGAAACATACATCTCTTGAGTACCACCTAAAAGATATACATTACCTTCAGATTCAATATTATCATCTTGTACATTAACAGATATAATTGTTGTAAATGAATAAGAATTATCTATCGTATTAAAATGATATACATCAAGTTCTTTAGACTCAACTGTTGTGCTTGATATCAATTCAGGAATTCGTATATTAGTATAATCATAAACATACTCCGATGCTACTATATAAACATAATCACCAATCATCCGCGAATCAAAATAATTTCCATCAACTGAAATATTTTTTGATAGAATCGGATTTGAACGATCTGAAACGTCATAAACATCAATAACGGAATAATAAGATACATGCATATAATCTGGTGCTATCATCCTAGAACTCAAACTTGCTAACTCTTTAGTTTCAGCTATTGGTTGACCTTGAGTAGAATACACATAACGATTACCGATAACAATCAGTTTATCATTATTAATGTAAATTATATTAGGAGAATAATCAAAATCAATATTTGAAATTAATTTTGCAGATTCTGCAGGATATGCATTAATTATTGATACTGTATTTCCTGAAAGAACATATATGTATGAACCATCACTTTTTACGATATCACCTTCATCAACACCATCAACTTGTATATTTGTTTTTGAGAAATCACCATCTGAAACTTGAGTGGGTTGCGATATTGTTTTTGTAGATATAGCTGAACCCATATCAGTTGTAGACATTTCCATAACAACACGGTCTGAGCCCATAACACCCATACTCATACTATTACCATAATATATATTTTGTTCTTGATTCTCTTTCAAAAAAGACTTTATCTCATCAATAGAATTAAATTTGCTAAATGTATCTTGTGATGAATAAATATTAGATTGAATATCCATTGGATATAAAGCAATCACACCAAAGGTGATAATAAGTACAAACATAACCAAAGCTGGTGTTTTTAATTCGTCAGGTATCATAAGAAAATATAGAATTTTAACCTATATATACCTAGCTTTTTGTTCGGGAAAAATCCCGAAAATCAAATTAAATTAAATTAAAAGCTTCCCATCTTTCATTATTACCTTATCATCAGCATAGATTGTTGGTTTGAAAAGTATAGAATCATAATGAATATCAGAATAGACTTTTCCACCAAAAGCGGTACTATTACCAAATGCAATATGACAAGTACCAAAAACTTTTTCATCTTGTAATATAAAACCAATTATTTCAGCTTTCATATTTATACCAATACCAAATTCTGCAATATTTCGTGCATTTTCTATAGTATCAAAAAGCTTGGAAAGTTTACAGCCTTTATCAGAGATATCCCTGGCAAGCCCCTCTTTTACTGTAATAATCGCACCCTCACTTGCAATCACGCCATTTGCATCTTTCATAATATCAACTACAATTATTCCGTTTGCTGTTGATTCTAGTGGTGCAAAAAAGACTTCTCCAGCTGGAAGATTGCCATAAAGACATTTATCTTTAAGATTATTTGTATCTACATCAATTTCAGGTCTGACATCAAAAGAAATATCTGTACCAGACGGTGTGATAACGCGTATCTGTTTGGATGACATAAGTGCATCTTTTATTGTTAAACCTAATTTATCCATATCAGATGAATCTACATCAAGAGCATCAAACATCAGTTCGTTAAACCCTGGCATTGATGCAATCCGTGCACCATTTTCACAAGCTTTAATTCTTGCGTTTGTATGTGTCAAAGAATTAGTTGTAATCAATATTGAAATATCATGTTCAAGCATGATTTTTGCAACCTCATCAGACGGTTCTTCACCTGAATGATTACCTATAGGCTTTTTAACAAAAATTGTGTTTTCAGATAATTTTTTTGCAGCTTCAAAAAAGGGTTCTGCATTTTTTTCCAAATTATCATCTGTTAAAACAAGAACTTTTTCACCTTGCTTTATATCAAATACATCTTTCAAAATTTTTACCATATTCATTTAAATCAACTTAATAATTATTCAACAAGCACGCAACAATCACTCAATAAATTTACCATCAACTATTACAGGTTTTCCATCCACTTCAAGTAAAGAACCTTTAGACATTGTCTTGAAAAAATCCCAATGTATTGTAGACTCATTTTTACCACCAAAAAGGGTATTGTCACCAATAGCAATATGTATAGTCCCTTTAATTTTCTCATCAACAATAGTAAGACCGCCTGTTGATTCTGCATTTGGATTTGTACCTATACCAAGCTCACCAATATTAAGCTTATCTCCTGTAGCATTTTTAATCACATCTTCAAAAGCATCTTGACCCTTATCAATCTTATACTCTACAACTTTACCATCTTTAAACTTGAACCAAACACCTTCAACTTGCTTTCCATAATGCCATAGACTTGGAAGATCAAAATAGATTTCGCCGTTAGCAGAATTCTCAATAGGTGCAAAAAATAATTCGCCATCTGGCATATTTATAAAACCCATCTTTTCATGTTCCAAAATAGCACAACCATTCATACATTCTCGACCTTTTACGGAAAACTCAAGATTTGTCTTATCTCCAATAATTCGTATATGATTAGCATTTTTGAATTTTTTTGCTAAAGTTTCATTATATTTATATAACGCCTCATAATCAATATCAAAAGAATTCCAGAAAACCCTTTTAAGTTTTTCAAAAGTAATTCCTAACGATTTTGCGATATTTTCAGTAGGATACCCCATAAGAAGTATCTTAAGATCTTTTTTTATGAGTCTTTTCTCTTCAAAATCACGTATAGGTTTCATTGTTTTTCTCATAACTTGAATTTTATCTTGAGGTAACCTACTAGCAAGAACTGGATTGGATTCATCTATGATTATCTCAACATCCATATCTTTAGATAAAATATCATTGAGTTTAGGTTTATCTTTAATATAGTTTACATCTATATACGTATACGTTTTTAATGAAAGTTCACTACTGTTATAAAAAATAGTTGGTTGTGCACCAATAATTGAACATTCATATGCAAGCATTTGAGCAAATTTAATTGATTCTGGCCCAGAACGTATAACAACAAGATCTTTTCTCTTGACTGAAAGATTAACGTTTATTATTTTTTTTGCGATTGACTCAAGATTCATATTTAACTACCTCAATAATAAGTCTATAAGAATTATTATGTGCTAGAGTTAATAAAAATAGTTCAAAGGCGTTTATCTAATTTAATTAAAAAATAAGATTAAACACCAAAAATAGCTCTTAAAGCAGCTCGTTTTATATAAACACCTATAATCAACAATATTAAGATTATATTTGTTACGTCCTCTGCATGTTCAGAAAATGAAAATCCTGTTGGAAGTGCATTGATAACAAGTATTTCTGTTGCTAACTTATCACTTGTTTTACTAAGTGTTGCAATAAATGCAATATTGTAGTTACCAACATCATCAAAAGTATGATTAAAATAGATTATTTCTTTATCCATAACATAAATCTTTTCTTTTGAAATCAATTCATCATCAATAAATAGCATTACATCAACAAAACCTGCAATATCAACAGATATGCCAACACCCAATTCAGTCTGATGATTTACAATTATAACAGATTCTGTAACAATCTTTTCTAGAGTCACACCACCATAGACTATAAACATTTGAGTCTCATTAAAATCTGTACCTGAAACAAGTATCAGAGATTCATGTAAGCCTACACTAAGATCTCCGAAATAAGATAACTCAAAACACATATCATTATCTAAATCAGTTACATCAACAAAAATATTGTCAATATATAATTCAACACGATTATCATCAGTCAAATTCTCAGTATTTACAAAACATCCTGAAAATGTTATAACATCACCTACAACAACATTTATTGGTATTTTAAATGATGAAAATCCTAATAAAATTACGGATTGTGTCTCTAGAGTCTCGTTTGACTCATTTGAATCATCATCAATCCTAGGCCAACTGCCTGAACTATAACTACCACCATTGCTGCTGCCACAACCGACATGACAAGTTGGACTGTTTATATCAAGAGGATTGCTACCATTTGCGATTTCGGTCCCATCATCTATACCGTCACCATCTGAATCTGCAAGATTAGGATTTGTACGATATGGGTTCTCAAGATATTCATAAAGATTAGATAAACCATCGCCATCATTATCATAAGTCGCATCCTTTGGGTCTGTTGGATTCATATTGTAGGTTATTTCCCAACCATCTGGGATTCCATCATTATCACTGTCAGGATTATTTGGATTTGTTCCAAGAAGATATTCTTCATAATTAGTAAGACCATCATTATCAGGGTCTTCATCACCATCTAAAATACCATTATTATCAGAATCATTATTATTTGGGTCTAAAATATTTCCAGTCTGGTTGTAATGGTTTTCCCAACCAGTTGGAAGTCCATCTCCATCCGGATCAATATCTTGACCTGTTGCAAGCGTTATTGCAGATGTTTCAATAGAACGGTTTATATTATCAACGTAATCAGAGGCCTCTACAACAAAAAAGTATTTTGTCAATGGATTTAATCCTGTGATATTCACAAGGTTTGTTGCATTTGAAACTACTAAATTTGGTACTGAAAAATCCTGTCCACCACTAAAGAGCGAATAATAAATATTATATTTCTCAACATCATCAGACATTGAAAATATCCAATTCAAGCGTATAGTTTCGTTATCTATCGCAATCGCTACAGGATTACTTGGAGCAAAAGGAATTATTGAATCTAAAATAACGCTATAAGACACACTTATATCAGTCACAACATTTGAAGATGTATCAACAACTGTAACATTTATAGTATATACACCAGGAGCACTATTTGCTATGATATCACCTTCCCAAATGTTACCAATAGTATTTGAAAGAAGAACACTCTCTGCTTCCACTGAAAATATACCAGAATCATCTGTCACATTAACTGTAACATGAATCGTCTCAAGCGGAGATACAATGGAATCATCAATAGTTATACTATTTATAACAGGATAAGTTGCACTCAATGGAATTATAGTTAAGGTCATTGTACTTGATGCGGTTAATATGCTATCATTTGCAATAAATGTAATGTTTTCATCGCCAATCCATCCACTCAATGCTGTAAATGTAACGACATTTGTAAATGGATCAATATAGACTGTTGCATGACTTGGTGTTGTTGATGAATAGGATAACACATCACCATCTACATCTGTAAAATAATTATCAAGATCAATTGACGAATCACTTAGACTTTCACCTATGATTAAATTTGGTAAGACTCCTGTTGCAACTGGAGCATCGTTTATAGAGTTAACCGTAACTGTAAACATATCAGTATCAGTCAGACCGCCCTCATCTGTCACTTCGATTGTCACAATAGATAAACCGTTCCAATCCTCAGTAGGATAAACATCAATATTATTATTGGAATCTATTGTCACATTAACGTATAAATCTGTAAATATTATTGAATATCTCAGATTATCATTACTCGTCTGTGTATCATTTGCATAAGTATTCAAATTAAAAGCATTCTCCTTAAAACCATCTTCATCAAGCTCAACATCTGGAAGTCCGGATATACTTGGAGCTGTATTAGGTAAAGCAGATATATTTATTGTAATATCTTTTGTTGCTTGGAGAAGCCCGGAATCAGTAAGTACCAATGTTGCGACATCACTACCAATCATTCCAGATTTTGGTGTAATATTAAGGATATCGCTTGCATTAATTGATGCAGTATAAAGATAAGTATTAACATTATTAATTGTCCAGATTAAAGTTGCAGCAGAATCTTCAATATCATATTTGTAGGCTGTTAAATCAAATAAATATGTTGTATCTTGAGTTACAGCAAAATCTGATGGAACACCTGTTATTTCAGGCACATCATTTATAGGATTAACAGTTATAATAAAAGATTGTGATGCAGTTAAACCACCTTCATCTGTAACCTTTATTGTTATCGTTGAAAAACCGAACCAATTTAATGCTGGTTGTATGTCTATATTTTTTGAGGAATCAATAGAGAAACCAACGTTTGTATTTGTGTTTCCGGTAATAGTGTATATCAGATTAACATCAAGAGTCTCTGTATCTGTTACATAAGAATTAAGATTGAATACATCAAACTTAGGGATGTCTTCATCTGTACTTATATTGGGTATTATGCTTATTGACGGTGGTGTATTTAAATGAGTTACATTAACCCTTAAAGTGTCAGAACCGCTTAAACCGTGTGGGTCTGTTGCAGTGAATGTGATGTCTTCAATACCAGTCCAAGATGGTGGTGCGCTCAAAATTAAAATATGTGTTGTTGGATTTATACTTACACCAACATTTGAATTGCCCGAATATGACCAAGTAAGCGTGCTTTTAGCATCAGTTGAGTCAAGTACATAATCATCAAGATCTATTGTTGAATCGCTAGTGCTCTGTACTAGGGTTTTATCTGGAAGATCCATTACAGACGGTGCAGTGTTAGTAACTAACATTGTAAATTCAATATCTTTACTTTTATCTATAATTTCTACATTACCTGTTTTTGTATCATATGCAGACTTTGATGCTGTATAAGTATAAGTACCACTTTGGAAACCTGTAAGTGTTAATTGTCCGGATGAATCTGTTACACCTGTTTCTCCATCCATTGTTATAGAGACACCTATTAAACTTGAAGATTCTGTAAATGTCACAGAATAAACCGGTTTAGGATCAACTGTTATAAACATAGACAGATAATTTGGTGTATTATCAAGACCTGAACATAATGTTGAATTTGCAAGACCTGTAATTGAAATATTATAAGATCCAGCTGTTTCTGGAACCCAATTAAAACCATTATATTCTGCAGTAAAATTATCATTATTTGCATCAGCAAGATATGTTTGTAATTCTACAAGAGTGCCACTCTCTTTTTTAATATCATAGGTTATCGCTGTTGGTATTGGTGTTAATACATAATTTGAATCATCATATTGATAATTATTAGCATAATTAGAGATTTTTGAAAAATTAAATATCTGTTGAAATCCCACAATAGGGTATGGATTTACAATTGTAAGATCATTTAAAATAGTATAACATTCATTTCTTGGAAGTCGCGGTAACACGGAAAAAATATCTGTTGCACTTTGAGCGATACTATTTATACAAACATCATCAATTACGTTTGTAGTAATTGTTGCGGTATATGTGCCATCTGTAGTTGGAGTCCATGTGAATTCAACATCTTGTGCTGTATCCATATATAATGGCGGTCCATCATCACCACTAGATTTTGTATAATATTTATTAGATGTATACACTAAGGATGTTCCTTTCTTTATTTCAAGCTTAACATGTATATCTGAAGAATAATAATCATCTTTAAGGGAATCTGGTGTAAAACCTACACCTGTATCTGCATCTTGAAATGCACTGTAAGTTGTTGCATCAAGACTTGATTGTGTGTTTATAACAATAGGTACTTCTGCATGTTCATCATTTGTTACAGTAAATGAATCCACTGTCGATGAACAATCTGAAAGTTGATATAATGTTTTTGATATAGTTCCACTACATTGTGTTCCGCCACCAGAACATTGATTAAACACCTTATATTCTAAAGGAACTTGACCTGGACTTGTAAAAAATATAGCATACCCGAATGTAGTTGTAAGCTGTGCAGGGTATTTTATAATCAATTGTCCATTTGTTGTTGAATAGGATGGTATGATTCCTGAAAAAGCATTATGATTAATACAACTAGCCTCTAGACAATCATATGCTAAGACATTTACATTATTTTGGTTAAATGTATAAGTAACATCTGCAGTAGCAGACACAAGACCTGAAAAACAATATAAAATACTTATAATTACAAATAATACTTTAGGAAATCTATTAAAACTCATTTTATACCACCACCACCATCTTCATCAATGATTATATCACTATCATCACCTGAAGATGCTGTATTACTATTACCATTATTTTTAAAACTTTCAACCACAAGATTAAAATCATAATCAGATACGCTAGAGTCACCTAAAAGAATTAAACCCTTATAATCAGAATAAATTTTATCTATATCAACACCTTCAGGTGTTGTTATTGACCAGTCACGCATATGAGGATTTGTTATAGATTCAGAAAATAAATAACTACTACCTGTTGAAACACTTTTTTTGATATTGGATTGAACAAGATTTAAAGGAATATGATTTTCAGATAAAATAGCCCAATCAAGATCCGTTCCAGCAGTAATCTTAAATGCATAAATACCAGATGTAACATTTTCTATCTTTTTACTGATATTGACCTCATCAACAGTATTAAAAGGTAATGTATAAACAGAAAAACCATCAAAATCAAAATTGTTATATTCATTACAAGTTATATTTACGCTTTTTTGATCAAAAGGTCTGAAGTATTTTGGAAATCTACTTGTTGAAACAGAATTGATTATCTTTGATAACTCTAGACTTGAAGTATCTGTAAAACCACGTTTTTTGAAACCATTTATCACATTTTCAACCATAAAATCGGATGATAATGGAAACTGTGTAAAGAAATCCCCACCTATATAAGGTGTATCTTTAAATATATTATCAAGTTCTGGATCGTATGTGTCTACATTAGGTTCTGATTCTTGAACAACAGGTTTAACTTTTTCTTTAATTGATTTGGATATTAAAGACTCGTCAATAAAAGTTATTCCACCTTCGCTATCTTTGACCCAACCCTTTAAAACATAATTTTCTGGAGGTAGGTTAAGATTTAAAATTGTGCCTTCATCTGAGTCCTCAAAATCAGAGATATCATAATTTATTGGTTCACCTTCAAAATTATTAACAGGTTTTCCGTCAGAATCAATAAGTTGAATTGAAGCATCAACAATATCATCACTAAAACCTATAGGTATTCCCCAAAGAGTTTCTCCCTCATCTGTAACTGTTAATTTATATGAATCCATACCAATTTTGTTATTAGAATCAAGACTATCTAAATTAACAATTGGATTGTTATTTATACCTAAAATAGAATTACCAATACCCGAAACAGCATTTAATGTTAAACCAGCAAAAAGTACTGCTAAACCTTTTCTTTTAAATTCGCTACGAATATCTTTTGCATTAAAATAATCTTCAGCAATTTTTAGAGTTTCTTCATCTTTAAAAT
The DNA here is from genome assembly GCA_019429005.1 of Nanobdellati archaeon. Lineage (GTDB taxonomy): Archaea > EX4484-52 > EX4484-52 > EX4484-52 > GLR71 > JAHYJR01. The sequence goes on from JAHYJR010000004.1 coordinate 95,269, forward strand.
ATAAATTTAATAGTTCGCTCGGATCTGTAAAAGCAGATTCTATAAGAGCATCAAAAGATTCCTTATATTCGCTAGAAGTCTCAAGCATTGAATCATGACGTGAAATTGGCTTTTTTGAATTATACAATTCAGCTATAAAACCAGGTGCTTTTTTTATTTTTTGAATACTTTTTAGAATTTCAATAGATGCATCAATCAGACCATATGCACCATATTTACAAAGATCTTTTGTATCTGATAAGATTTCTTTAAGTGGAATAGTTGGTTCAGAATGTATTTCCAAAATTGTGTCAGATAATTTATTAAAATCCTCTTTTGTAAGATATCTTGAAAAATATTTATTTTCAATAAATGCATCATTTAAAATCTTATAATCTTCAGGAGTGCCTGTCCAAGTTCCATCTCCAAAACTTTTACCATTAAGTTTTATTTCGCCTTGATTTACTGAAATTATAAGATCTGTAGCCAATTTATTCAAATAATTATCTTTTTGCTTATCGAACCCAAGAGAATCTAGGAAATATAATACAAAATCATCAGAAAAATAGCTATTTAGTTTAATATTTTTAATACCTGGTTCTACAGATTCATTATCAATATCATTAAATTGCATTTTATACCACCAATATAACATTAAAAAATATATTACTTAACTATTCTTTAGGAATAAATCTTTATATTAGTATTGCTAAATAGTAACAAACATGTAAAAACTTTATAATTATACATAAAAATAACTTTAAAGTTGATTTTAATACAAAACAAAATTAAAAAATCTGCTGTTTTAAGCAAATTATAATTTACATATTATCTACAACAGAAATACCAAGGATATTAAGCATATTATCGAGAACAGTCTTTGAAGCTTCAACAAGAGCAATTCTTGTATTGACTTCAGCTTTTTCAGCTTTCAATACAGGTACATTGTTATAGAATGAATTGAAAAGTGTAGCTACATTGAATGCATATGTTGCAGCAATAGTTGTATCTTTCATATAAGCTGATTTTTTGATTGTTTCTGGCATCTTTGCCATCTCAAAAATTAGCTGATGCTCTTCTTTTTTAACAAAGGGTACATCAAGATTAGATTTAATCTTTTTAACTCGTTTAAGTATACTTGAACATCGAACGGATGCATATTGAAGGTAAGGACCAGTATTTCCTTCAAAACTCAAAGCATCTTCCCACCTAAATGTAATCTTTTTAAAAGCAGATGTTTTCAAAAGAATATATCTTACTGCACCGATACCTATAGCTTCTGCAAGTTTAGTTTTTTCGGAATCAGATAAAACAGATTTATCCCGTTTCTCAATCTCAACAAGTGCACGTTTAGTTGCCTCGTCAAGAATATCATCAGTTGAAAAACCTACCCATGTACCCTTTCTGCCTGAAAATTTGCCTTCAGGTAACCAGACATGTTCATACGCAATATGTATATAATTCTTGAAATGAGGATACCCTAACACTTTCAGTGCTATACGCACAGCTTCCTGCGGATATGCTTGTTCTGCACCTATAACATTTACAACAATATCACCATGACCAAAATCAGATGACTTTTTACCATTGTTATTTGTTGTCCAGAGATCTTGTTTATTTGGTTGTTTCATTGTTTTTAGATATTTCAGATTTTTCTTTAAAAGACCAAACTTCCAAAGATGGAATGCTATATCTTTTCCAGTATAAGTTGCAGTACCATTTGACCTAAACAGTACCTTATCTGAAGAATACATACCTTCCATTGATTTCTCTTTGTCAAGCTTCAAAACTATACAATCCTTGTTTGGACCTTCTCTCTCTTTAATTACACTTTTTGATTCTAATAAAATAGTTGTTGCTTCTTCAAGAAGTTTTGACTGAACAATATCACTTTCCCATGTCAAAAGATTATAAAATATACCCATACGGAATGCGGTTTGTAATTGAGCAAAAACACATTTTTCAGTAAGATCCCTTGCAAGAACACTTGTCTTATTGCCACCCTCTTCCATATCTTTGATTATGGTTTCAATATCAGTCTCAAGAGACTTATCAGCTTCAAGCTCCTTGTTAATTTCAACATACCGTAACCCGGTCCAATGATCAAACTTCAGATTTTTATCATTTAAAGACTTAAATTTAATATTGTCAAGAACACTTATTGCAACCTGACGTCCAAGGTCATCAATATAATTTTGAACCTCAACATCATATCCTGCAGCCCTCATAATTCTTGCTAAAGTATCACCCAGAACAGCATTTCTTGCATGACCAAAATGCCATGGTTTGTTTGGATTAACTGATGTATGTTCAATTATAACTTTTGTTTTCTTACTAGTTTTTATTGAACCATATTCATTTCCACGCTTAGAAATATCTTTGATAACAGCTTTTGAAAAGTTATCAAAATTTATAAAAATATTTATATACCCGTTACCTGCGACTTCAATGCCTTTTATGAAACTATCTTTATCAAATACAATATTATTAGATATAGTATTGGCTATCTCTCTTGGAGCTTTCTTAAGCTTTTTTGCTAAGTCAAAACAGATTGTGCAAGCATAAGAACCAAATGCGTAATCAGGTGTCTCTTCGATTGAATCTTTTATTATGGTTTCCGAAATATCATTGATATCCAGTTTCTTTAGACTTTCATGGATTGTACTTACAATCTGTTTTTTAAGAATCATAAGTGGATATACCATAAAATCACATAATATTTAAAAATAGGGTTTATAACATTACTTTTATTTACCTTGAAGATTTATAAGTTTATTAGGGGGTGGGGTTGTTTGAGATGTCTATTTTTCAGGGGTTGTATTTTTAGTATTTAGATAAAAAATATACTAGCAATTGAATAATACCGTATAAAATGCCAAAATAACAGTATTATAGGGATAACATTCTGTATAATAACTTGTTATCTGTAATTCAGAAATCAGCCTTAGAATTTTCGAAGAGGGGCAAATCTTATAAAGTAACAAGTTTATCTAATTTTATTATGAAAGCAACCCAACTATACCAACACCTTGAGAAAGATTTTATCACTCCAGAAATGAATGATGGATGGGCGCAGTATATGGATTCTGTTGCTGATTTTCTTAGTGAGAACTTTAAGAAAAGATCTATGGGATTAGTTTGCGATTTTGCAACAGAAATCAATAAAATATATACTGCTGTTTTTCCATCAAGAGAAGTTATGCAAAGAATTTTAGATGATGGAACTCAAGATGCAATGCTTTTTGTTCATCACCCATCGATATGGGATATAAGAAAAGCTCCAGAAGTTTTTCAGCAAATGGACAGAGATTTATTACAACAATTTAGAGATAGAAAAATCTCTATTTATAACCTTCATGTGCCTTTAGATAATTTTGGAGAATATTCAACAAGTGTAACTTTAGCAAAAGCATTAGGGATAAAACCTGAAAAATCTTTTGCTCCTTACTTTGGCTCTATGTGTGGAGTTTTTGGAAAAACTGATGTGGTAACAGTTCAAGATTTAAGAAAAAGATTCCAAGATGCTGTTGGACACGAAGTTAATTTGTATAATTATGGAGATAATGAAATCAAAGATAGAACTGTTGCTGTTATTGCTGGTGGCGGAAACGATGCAGATATGCTTGAAGAAATCGCCAAAGCAGGAGTTAATACTTTTGTAACTGGAATTACTGTTAAAAATGATCACTCCAAAAAGGCACATGATTTTGCTGAAAAACATAGAATAAATGTCCTTGGCGGAACTCATTATTCTACTGAAAGATTTGCTTGTATATCGATGGTTGATTATTTTAAGAAAGTTGGGTTACCTTCTGAGTTTATTGAAGATAAACCTGTAATGGAAGATATGTAAGATTTGCCCCTTTAATTCTTTTATTTTATGTATCGCTTCGCTCTTGGACGGCTGATTTCTGAACTCAAAATCCTTCGGATTTTGCCACGCTGCGCTCTCCTCTTTTCAGTCGTCGGGACAGATAACAGGGCTTAAACGGAAAATGCCTCAGCTCGGCATTTTCCCAAATTTCTCCCTGCGGTCGCAACTTCGTTTAAGCCCAATGTTATACGCAATTAAATTTTCACTAGTCTAAATCTCATTTTTCTTTTAAAAAAAGAAACAAAAGAGAGGGAGTCCAGGTGCTACGCACATATTGCCTTTTACTTCGTAAAAGAAATCTATTAAGAGGGGGCTTTTAAGATAGTCTTTTTCTACGAAAAAGAAATTTTTCGGAATAGCTTTAGAAAACTTATTAAATGTGAACCTTTTTATACTTAATATGGGAAGTTTAATTATGGGTGAAATAAAAGAGGGATCTGCTTTTGGTAATTTTAATCTAAATGGTTCAAATGGTGATTTATATAAATTATTAAATAAATTAGGAAGATTACCTGAAAATTTTGATGAAAAACCATTATTAAATCTTCTTAATCATCAAAGTGACAAAGTAAGATTTTTGGTTGTAAAAAATCTAGCAAAATTATCAAAATTTTCTTTAATTGAAACCTATATCAATCTAATTAATAATGATGAAAGTTCAACAGTTAGAAGAGAAGCGGCATCAGCAATAGGTAGACTAAGAAATTCAAATGCTAAACAAACAATGTTTAATTTACTTAATGATAATGATCCTGAAGTAGTTTTACAATCAATTAGAGGGTTACTTGTTTTTAAGAAAGATGAAGATGTTAAAAATAAGTTATTTAGTCTAAAAGAACACCCTAATGAAATAATCCAAGAAGTAGTAAAAAAAGAATTCAAATTAAATAATAATCCTATAAGCAAAGATGAAGATCATACAAAATCTCCCAATTTTATGAAAAATGCAGTAATTCAAGGAGATGTTAGAGAAACACTTAAACTTGTTCCAGATGAATCAGTTCATTTAACTTTTACTTCTCCGCCTTATTATAATGCAAGAGATTATTCAACATATAAAAGTTATCAAGAATACTTAGATTTTTTAGAATCTGTTTTTAAGGAAGTTCATAGGGTTACTAAAGAGGGGAGATTTTTCTTGTTAAATACTTCCCCTATAATTATTCCAAGGGTGGGTAGACAATATTCTAGTAAAAGATATCCAATCCCTTATGATATCCACCCACTTTTAATAAAAATGGGTTGGGAATTTATTGATGATATTGTATGGGCAAAACCTGAGGCAAGTGCAAAAAATAGAAATGCTGGTTTTCTCCAACACAGAAAACCATTAGGATATAAACCAAATGCTTGTAGTGAATGTGTTATGGTTTATAGAAAAAAAACGGATAAACTAATTGATTGGAATATAAAACAATATGATAAAAAAATTGTAGAAGAGAGTAAAATAAAAGGAGATTATGAATCTTCAAATATATGGAATATTGATCCTACATTTGATAAAACACATAGTGCTGTTTTCCCAATCGAACTATGCAATAAAGTTATTAAATTTTATTCATTTAAAGGAGATTTAGTTTTTGATCCATTCGCCGGAAGCGGAACTTTTGGCAAATCGGCTATAAATTTAAACAGATTTTTTTTCTTAACCGAACAAAAGAAACAATATGTAGACAGAATAAAAGAAAATATGAGTCAAAGTAAAATATTTTCAGATAATAATTTAAAACCAAAATTTTTAAACATAAACGAATTTGAAAAGGTAATAAAAAAATGACAATAACATTAACTGAAGCAGTAGCAAAAAATATCATTACTAAATTGATAAATGGAGAAGATTATAGAATAGAAATAGTTACACTAATTAATGCCGAATTTTTACAGTATACTGTTGATTTCTTTAAAAAAATTGTAGAAGCAAAACTAAGAAACAAAGACATAACTGTTGATTGGTACAAAAAAGAATTTTTAGATGAAAATCTTACATCAGAAGAAATAGCAATAAATTCAGGTTTAAACAAGAAAACTATATCAAATATGTATAATTCTGCAACTAAAGAGATTGTAATTGAAGCCTCAAAAGAACACTATGAAGAACTATATCAAGCCATACAAACTTTAGTAGATGGAGAAAATGAACTTAACATAACGCTCACTTTAAAATTTAAAGGAGTTAGTGTTGATTTAAATGTTAGTGAAAGTTTGATTGTAATAAATACTTTAGCTGTAAAACGAGCAGCATTAAGAGGCGGACTATGGAGTACCGCGGGTAAAAGAGTTGAAAAACCTTTAATGCAAACTCTATGTAAAATTTATAATGTTAGTGATGAGAATTACAAGGTTAAAATAAAAAGTAAAATCAAAGGTAAAGTTGATTTTGTAAGAGAAATCGATTTCTATTTAGTTAATAACGGACAAAACCACAAATGCGAAGTTAAACTAATGGGCAAAGGAAACCCTGAAAGTGCAGACGCAGTAATAGCAAGGGATAGTAAGGTTTTTGTTGCCGATAAACTTTCCGATACAAATAAAAAACAATTAGACAGCCTTAAAGTTGAATGGGTTGAAATGCGAGATCATGATGGATACAAGAGGTTTAAAAAAATCCTTGAAAACTTAAAAATACCTCATACAGATTTTAATGGAAATATTAACGAAAAATTAAAAGAAATTTACAGTGAATTATTTGAACAATAAAAGCCCCTCTATTTTCTTTTTTTAGAAAAAAGAAACAAAAAATCTGGACTCCCCCTCGTCCTTCGGACATATTGGCTCCTTTCAGTCGATATTTATTAACGTGAAAATTTAACTGAGCCTTCGGCTTTTTTTCTTGCAGAAAAAACGTATAACAAGGATTTAGAGATTCCGCCTTGCAGGCTCCATCCAAATTTTTGCTTCGCAAAAACTTCTCTAAATCCTGATGTTAGTTGCAATTTAGTTTAAGTTTAAAATGTTCTTTTAAAAAAAGAAGCAAAAGGGGGGAATTCCGTCCTTCGGACATATACACTCCCTACGGTCGATATTTATGTGGGCAAGAAAACTAACCTAAGATAATCTTTTCTACTTCTAACTTTGCTTTTTCTAATTCTTCTTTTGTTTCTTTCTGCAATGTTTCTGCTTTTTGCATTCTTTTTTTAACTTCGTCAGCAATTTTATTCTGAACAGAAAGAGGGGGCAGAGGGATTTTTAATTTTGATAAATCTCTTGAATAAACATGAGGTTGTCCTGCTCCTTGTTGCATATTATAAACAAATTTCTGTTTTGCTTTCATAACCCAAAACAAGTAAAAAGTAGAAACATCTTTCTCGTCTAAAGATTTAATTACTGTACAATCAGAAGCGAAAATAGGATAATTGTGAAACCATACATAACCAGAATAAGCACCAGATGCACTTACAGTTATTATATTTCCCTTATAGTTATATTTATCTATTGAATATGGACTTGATTGACCTCCTGCAATTACGGGATACTCTCCAGAAGTAATATTTTCTTTAGTAATGCTTTGACCTTTTGTTAAACTTGAAACTTCACCTAAAGTTTTTTCTTTAAATTTTTCAGAACTTGGCGTATCTTGAGGATGTGCAAAACTTATAGGGTCAATTCTGCCAATTTCAACTTCTTCAAAATTAATCGTAAAGCACATTTTATCTTCTGATTTATGAAGTTTTATTCCTAATTCATCAAGAATATAATCGTTTATTGAATCAATAAGTTTCCGGGCTTCTGTTTCTTTATAATTTTTTGAGGAGTAAGCATTATCCATTAAAGAAACTATTTTATTTTGAATTTCTAAAGATGGCATAGGAATTTCGATTTCTTTTAATTCTTTTACAGAAACAATATTCCTAATAGCAGAGCCATAAGCAAATTCATTCCCTTCAATTAATTTTTCGATTATATATCTAAATATCACTAAGAAATATTTAAGATTAATATTTTCGTTCAATCTAATTCTTAATAATGCTTGATTAATTACACCTTTACGAAATTTTTCAGGAATAATAACCAATTTACCGATAGTTCCTGAACAACTCATAAGAATATCATTTTTTTGAACAGAGAAAGATTTTAATCTTTGAAAATCCCCATCAGAAATAAAATATCTTGCCCTATTTGGATTATTTTTTATCGCATTATATTGTTCATAAACTTGATAATTTTCAGGTCTATCATCTACAAATATCTCTTTTTTTATTGAACCCCCGAAAGGCCCTCTTTTTAATTGAGCAATTTCTCCAAATTTAACTACCTTAAATTTTTTAAAATTTAAAAAATCATCAGAACAATTCAATCTTTTATAATTACTTTCTACATCAAATCTTCCTTGTGTTTCTTCAATCAAAACTGTAAAGCATTCCATCTTTAACAGCCCTCGTAAGATGTTGGTTTTTTCTCAAACTTTCTATACTCGAGCAAAATTTTATCTAAATCGTTTATTGGGTCTTTTCTTCCTGTCGCATCATAACCAATATGTTTCGCAATCGCCATAAAAATAGGATAATTGCCTAATCTCTCGTCTTTCTTTTTCTTACGAACAAATACTAAAGATGATTTTACTCCTGCTCCAAAATGGCTAAATGCTATTTGAGGAAGTGAAACAACTGCTTCTATTTGTGCGTGTTCCATTAAGAAATCTCTAACATATTGCAAAGAACTATTTGTTAAAATTCCGTCAGGCAAAACTATTCCCATTTTACCACTGCCACTTTTCAGAAATTCTAAACATCTCTCAATAAATAAAATTTCTGTTTTTTGATTTTTACGATTTTCTCCGAGTTTGTATTTTCCTAAATAATCGTGTTCTGTTGATTTAACACTTGCCCCAAATGGTGGATTAGTTAAAATAATATCAAATTTATTTTTCCCAAAACCTTGATGAATCTCTGAAATTTCATTCACATTTCTTAAAGAATCTGTTGAAATAACATTTGTATGCCCATCATCATGAATAATCATATTCATTTTACAAACTCTTGCGATTTGATCATTTATCTCAATTCCATAAAGTTTGTCTTTCGCAAAATCGTGCCACATTCTAAAATTTTCTTCTGGACTATCAGGAAATTCTTTATCTGCTAATTCTCTAACATAATCCATAGCATTAAGCAAAAATCCACCACTACCACAAGCAGGGTCTAAAACAAGTTTATCTTCTTCTGGCTTTAACATTTTTACAGCAAATTGAATAACTTCACGAGGAGTAAAAAACTGCCCCATTTTTCCTTTAAAGAAATCTTCCATAAAACGCTCAAAAGCAACGCCTTTTGTATCTAAATCTGTTTTATTAAAATTAATACTCTGTAAATGTTCAACCACACCATAAACAACTTTTGGATTTAATTTTATATCTTCTTTAAAGACTTCTGCATCTTTTGTTTTCGCATATTGATATATTTGATCCACTCTCTTAAAAACTTCCTCTGGCGTTTCATGAGTTCCAATCTGAAATTTATATGGCTCTCCTTTTTTGGTTACAGTTCTTTCTTTTTCTTCTTGTAATTTACAAAAAAGTAATTTTGATACTTCATCAAAAGCAGCAGTTGGGCTTAATTTCCCACCTTGCCAAATAGTATCATGTGCTTTATCTAAAACTCTAATCAAATCATCACGAGAAACAAGTTTTAAATCTTTATCCGGGTCGCCCTTGATAAATTTATATTTTGGTGCTTGTCCGTATCGCTCTGGAATATCTGCAATAACATTTTTTTCTCTTTCTCTTTGTGTAAATCCAGAAACATCAAAAGCAGTTCGTGTAGTTCCTGCAACAACAATCGCATATTTCGCTCTCTTGCTGTTTGCGTTTCCAAACGCTTGTTCTATTGCTTGTTTAAATTCTGCGTCTGTAATTCCATCTTTTTTACATTCAACAATCAAATAATCTTTTCCATCTTTATCATAAACAACAATATCGGCTCTATCGTCAGGTATTCGTCGCTCAACTTTTACTTCAATATCAATATTTTCTTTAGGGTATTTTTTATCCAAAACTAACTCAACAAAATAAGAAGCCCTTACTTTTTCTTCTGGATTTGTAAATGTTGTAGAATACTCACGCTTACAAAAATAAGTTATTCTCTTTTTATCATCAGAAAGTTTAATGATTTTTTCTTTAAGCCCTCGATCAACATTTTCCATGAAAATAGTATTATTATCAATATTATTATCTTCACTCATTTTCTCGCCCCCTTTTTCATCTGTTCTTCCATCATAATTTCTACTTGGCGAGAAACTAATAAACCTTTCTTCTTGCAGAAATCTCTATATTTATCATAAATTTTTGAATCAACACGCAAAGTTATATTTTTTGAATCCATTTTAACCCCTATTAATTTTTTCGTAACTATTTTTAATAAGTGACATCACAAGAGGCAGTTCTTCTATTTTTGAGATGGTTACTTCATAATCCAATGCTCCCCAATGTCCAATCTTTGAAACATCTCTTACAATATCATTATTCAAATCATTTTTTGATAAGTTAAGATATAATTTTATTTTTTGCTTTTTGAAAACAAAATACGCAAAATTTATATTACTTTTAAAAGCGATATATTGCTTTTTTGGAAGAATCTCAATATTATCATCAATTGCTAAAATCTGATTTTTTAATTCGTCATATAATGATTTTGTTTCATCTGAAGAATTATTTAAATGGTCTTCTTCAGTATAAACCTTTACTTCACTACTTACTTTTTGAACAACACTACTTTTTTTACTGATTTTGTTTATTGATTCAGAATTTTCATGTGACCTTAATCTTGTATATTGAATTAAATCGTTTTCATATTTTGATATTTCCCATAATTCAATAGGTAAATCCTTAAAATTTATTGCTTGTTGTTGATATTTTGAAAAAGCAGGAGAAACAAATAAAACTCTTGATTGCGACCAATCAACATTTTCTCTTTTCAAATTCCTATCGCAATTCTCATTATATTCCAAAATAAAATCTGCTTTGTTATTAAGCATTAAAGAAAGATAAGCATAACCTTGATCTATTACACTAAAATTTTTATCTCGCTTATATTCAATAATCACAAAACTATTATTTTCATTATCGTAAGCAAGAGTATCTATTCTTAGTCCATTTAAAGAAAATTCTGATTTAACTATTTGTAATCCAAATATATCGTTTAAGTTTTTCTCTGTTAAATCTTGAATTTCTTTTTCCAACTTAAAAGATAATTGTTTAATTCTGTTGAGTTTATTAGTTGAGTTTTTGAAGATTGCCATCTTACTAATACAAATGAAATCAAATATTTATAAATGTATCGCTAAAACCGTTTTCTTGCCCTAATGTTCTTTTAGAAAAAGAACTAAAAGCCCCCCTCTCGTCCTTCGGACATATACACTCGCTACGCTCGAAATTTATCTGAACCTAAATACAACTCTTCGGGATTTTTTCACTTCGTGAAAAATCGTTGCACTATCCCTCGGTCACTTCGTGACGCAACTAACAGGGCTTAAAGGGTTCGCTCGTTGCACTTCGCTCTCTCAAATTTTTTGCTACGCAAAAAACGTCCCTTGCCCGATGTTAAGTGCAATAATTTTTAGGGGCTCATAATACTAGATGTGGGCTTTGGATTATTTATTTACTCTATGTAAAAATTCTGTTTATTTAGAAGATTAAAAGGAAGCTCTGGACGATTTTCAGATTTGAAATATTCTTTCATATATAATTTAATTAATTCCTCTTTTGAGATACCATAAATTTCTTCAGTTATTTTTCCCTCAATAATTCTTCTTTGTTCTTCCTCCCTACCAAGAACAATTACAGTATTTCCTGAACCAGATCCCTTTTTATATATATTTTCCTTTGCTTGTTCTAGCGTACAATTTTTTACATCAAATATATATGTCACTGAAAGAGGTCCAGAATCCCAACTAAAATTAAATTCCCACAAGTCAAAAAATATTTTTTTTTCATTAGTATTTTTATCTTCATCAGACCATAAAAATGAAATAAAATACTTTTTATCTTCTAGACTTGATAGCTTCATTCTTCCTGCCGGTCCCGCAGACTCAGTAGTTATTATTGAATAAAGATTTTTTATTGAAGCAGAATCATATCTAGATAAAACGGTTTTATTATTATCACCCATTACAGTTTCAATTCCTTCTTTAGGATATACAATTAATCCTGTATTTCTAAATTTTATTAATTCTGGATTAAAAAATGACATTATATTATTATACAACAAGCTCTTTATAAATTTTCTGATTTTGACTACACTATTTAGTAGTTATTCTATTATTCTAGCACCAAAGCCCCAGAAGTTTTTTATATGTGTCGCTATGCTCCCTACCACCCCTAAAAATAACTGAGCCTTCGGCTTTTTTTCTTGCAGAAAAAACACATAACAAGTGCTTTTAAAGTTTCGCTACACTTCACCTAGCTTTTCTTAATGATTTTCTTTAATTCACGTCTAAATCTTTGTGCTCTTTCCAGAGATGTTTTTGCTTTTGATTGGACTAATACGTCACCCATATTATAAGTAAAAGTTCCTCTTTTCTTCTTTTCAAAGAAATAGTCTTCCATTAATTCATCGGCTTTCAGTTTTCCAAGAAGTTCAGCAGCATCTTCTTTTGCTTCAATAAAATCATCTAATAATTCCCTCTGCAATTTTCCTGTCAGATAAAAATAATAGATTATTGAATCAAAAGTTACAGCATGAATTGAAAGGTCTGTTTTTATCTTAATACCACCATTTTCCAATAAGGCCCTTGCCATATAAAACATGCTATAATAACTAGCATTTACGACCCAAAGCAATCCATTGAAACTTGTAAAACCAAGATATTGCTGTTTGTCTTGGTTGGTTGACAATTCAAATAATGCTTTTGCAGAATCAATTGAATCATCTGCATTTTTAAGATAAAAATCTATGTGTTCTGGTTTTTCCTTTGTTTTTATTATACCCTCACTTATGAATTGCTTCATTCGATTTTCTGCTTCTTTTAGCTTTTTTTCTTGTAACATCTTATAATCGCCCCCGTTGAATTAATCTATAAAATAATTCAGCCCCATATAAAATTATATGTTTGTTTAATATTTCATTCATCACATTCTTTTCATCACGTTTAGTAAGCATACTATAAACACTCTCAAATCCAATAACGTGCTCTTCAAAAGGCAAATCATAATTTGATGCAATATTATGAATGAATTTTTCATGAAATTCTATTTTATCTGTACTATCCACAATCAACAGGATATCAATGTCTCGCGGTGTATCAGATTCAACTGTTGAACCAAATACAAGCAAAATAAAACTAGCTTCCTTGATTTTATTTATGATTTCTTCCATAAATAAATCAAGATCTTTGAACGTACCTTTACTTAATAAATCATCCCTTCTTGAATATTCAGCAAAAGCAAGAGTCTCATGATGGATTTTATAGTTTAGACTAAGATTCTTATGTTTATCTTGTTGAATAATATCATTTTCTATTAATGGCTGTATTGCCCTATGTGTAAGAGAGACATGCATATTTAATCTTCTTGCGACTTCTCTCAAAGTAAATGATTCGGTGATATGCCCGACAAATATTTGCAATACTTTTAGTGTTGATTTATTAAGATACATGTGTTCACCTTTATATGAACAACTATTCATTTTAAAGTATATAAACATTTCTGTTTTGAAACAGTTTTTTCACCACTATATTCTTTTAGAAAAAACCAAATAAAAGCCCACTTTTTAATAAAAGAAACAAAAAATCTAAAGAGAAACAATATTTATCCTTCAAAGATCCACACACCATCAAACCATACCGTTTTAAATTAGTAAATTTCCTTAATAACTTTAAAAAAAGCCATACCATTTGTTTCATAACAGATTTATCTAGGCATAAAAGTCCGTACATCTAAATCCCCTAATTCTTCTTTAGGATCTATTACAGCGACAATTGACTCAGGTAAAACTAAATCCCAATGATGGAAATGTATAATCATACCATGAAAATGAGCGACAATTGACTCAGGTAAAACTAAATCAGGAATCCAGATTTCATTTTCTTTAGAAGAACAAACAGATGCATAATTTCTGAATGCGTTTTTAACAGGCGTTTTAATTACATATACGATACCCGAATCAACCTTATATTTTGGATGTTTTCTTGCGATTTTAAATGATGTTGAAGTTGATATAAAATTCTCATAACCACCGTTTGAATGCATCCACATAGATTCTCCTAATTTATTTCTTACACAAAAATTCCAACGATTATTCAAGGGTGCATCTTTCAACAATCCAAGCATTTGATCTAAATTTACATTCCATCTTCCATAAGCAAAAGAAAAAATACCTTTCTGTTCTAAACCCGGATAATCTCCTCGGAACGTATAAACATAACCGTCATGTACATATTTAGGATTTAACTCTGCAAGATCACCTCTTAATAATTCTCGGTAATCTGTATTGACCGTTGGAAGTGAATGTCTTGCCAAAACCTCATCAGGTTTAACTCCCTCTATATAGGGTTTTTCTTTAGAAAGAATCATATCTAATTCTGAATCGGATTTTCGCCTTTCGTGAGCTAAACGCTCTAAAGTTTGAAATGTTTCTTTTAATGAAATCCTTTGATCAATTACATCATATACAGATTGCATATGTTTAAATTAAAATTATTACGTTATAAAAATTGTTATAAATAAACTACTAGTGTGTAATAAATATTATAACATAGTCTCAATACAGACCCATGCAGAATCTTAAATATTCATAAGTATCACGAAATCTTAATCACAATCCCATCTCGCAAAAACTTCTAGATTTTTTGATGTTGATTGTGCAGGATTAAAACCGTAACCTGCGTATACAGCAGATTCAGAAAAACCCAAATCTTTCAGAAGTTTTAACATTTCATCAATTGAATAAATTCGCATAGTATGATTATCAATAACTTCTTTTCCGTCAATATTGAAAACCACAGATGATTTTTCAAGTCGGGTTTTAGGATTATAGAGCCATTCCATTGTTCTTGTGATATTTCCAATTGAGTCTTGTTTTTTTCCACTGCTTTTAGGATTATGCAAATCAATTAAGATAATACCACCGCGATTCAGATGATTCCTAAAACATGTAATAGCTTTTCTTGCATAACTTGGTTCAAGCAGATGATTGAACGCTGCGAACATACATATTATTGCATCATATTTTTTTCCTAAACTAAAATCAACCATATTTGCTTGAGCTAGACAACCCTTTACTTTAGTTCTAGCTATATCAAGCATTTCAGGATTCAAATCAATACCATCACATTTGAATCCCATTTCTTCTAACAAGCTCATATGAGTGCCAGTACCACAACCAACATCAAGTATGGTTTTTACACTATATTTTCTAAACAAGGACTTAAGAAAATCCACTTCGCCAACATAATCTTTTTTCAGATTTACCAAGTCATAAACTTTAGCCAAATCTTTGTATCCATGTTTTTGCATAATAATTATAATAATGGCGTATTGATATAAATATTAACGACTGTGTTGACCTTAAAAATAAATATAGTGTTTGCTACTTTGAATTTTTCAGTTATCCGAAAAGAGTTTGAAAATGTTTAGATTGCTTATAGTTTATAATATTAGTGATTAATTCAGTTACCATTATAGGAGCAATTGCTTTTCCGAGAGGAATATAAAATGTAGCAGAATCCCTAAGCTTTCTTTCAATCCCACTTTTACTTAAAGCAGATAACGTACTTGTATTATGAATCATATCCGCAATTTTTATTCTTTTAATTGTATCCCTGCTAAACATAATTCTAAGTTTATAGGCTTGTGGTGTTAAAGTTTCATTCGCATCTATAAATTTAACTCCTAAATCATCAAATAAAGGTGTTAACGCTTTAACATATTTTCCAACAGTATTGTTTGATAGAGTGTATACGCCATCATATACAACAGTTCCAAATCTTTTTTCAATTTCACTTTTAATAGTTCTTAATTTAGTATCTTCAATTGTATCATGCAATAATGCAATTACTTGAGTTTCAACATCGTCATACCCATATCTGACTAAAATATCCCTTACTGCAAAAGGGTGGGTATGATAAGGTTCTTGATTTCCACCTTTTCGTTTCTGTGATTGATGAAATAATAAACAATATTCTTCTGCTAATTTTATTAGATCCTTACGTTCCATAATATTAAGATAAAAAAAGAGACTTATATACTTTATTACGATTTAATGTTACTAATAACGCAACTTTTTCTGTTTTTGATAAATCATTAACCCATCTTGATGATAAACTTTAGAAAAAAGTGGAAGCTGTCTTCCAATCGTATTTTGGTACATTGTATATCTTCCAGATTCTTGTTCTTCCTCAGTTTTATTAAGAGGCATAATTAAATACCCACCAAATTTAATTGCAGAATTAATAGCACTATAAATATCAGGATTTTCTCTGCCATCAATTGGAATAGGATAAGTCCATATAAATTCACGAATTATAATTGCATCCAAATCAGATACTTCATCAGGCAAATAAGGCATCGTTGTTTTTTTTAAATGTATATTAGGAATCTCTTTTAAATTTTGCATATTTGGATGATCTTCAAATGGGTTTAGACTATCCACCCCATAAACAGTTCCAGAGTCCCCAATTAACTTAGAAAGGCCTTTTAAAATATCATCTTTCTCGCCATGGTAAAATTCTGCAACGTTATTACCTTCTTCTATGTAATCGTTCAAGATATCAAAAAATGTAGAATTAACACCCATAAGATATTATTGTTTTCAAGGTTTATAAAACTTTGTATTTTTACTACATTTAAGTAGTCTAACATAATACACCCCGTTATATTACGAATAATAGTTTGGTAAAAAAGGTAAATTGAATCAGTCAAAATATTTCGGATTTCATGACAGATGCATTGATTCTATCTTGTCATCAACGTTATATCCTAACACATTAAGAAGTTCATTATAGATAATCTCATCCGAAGGCTCTTTAATTAAACTTAATATACGCTCATCAACTAGATTGTGATCATAAAACGTTTGAGCTAAAGTATAACCGATACGGTAAGGATATTCAGTATAAGTCCAAAACAATTTCATACTCCCTTCAGTATTTGTAAGTTTTATTTCGTCAAAGGAGGGATATATATTTTCGTTTTCTAATTTATCTAAAAGACTTATTGCTTTACGCCATTCAGATGAAATAAGCCAGATTGGGGAACACAATAAGTTATCTACAAATTTTGAAAATGATGACGATTTTAAATACAACTCAGTTTCATCGCTATTAAGCAACCTATTTAACCCACCAAAGAATTCGTGTATAACACCCCCTTTAGGATTTGTATCATAAAGATTTCGAATAAAATGACCAGTTTCTTCCGCATAATGTGATACTTCAGGAGATATAATTGTTATTAACGATTTAGACGCAGAAAAACTGCTATTTTTAGCATAAGGATCATATCGTATTTCAGGCATCCCAGACTCATACAGATATTTAGGAATTTTAAAGGTTTTAGCTGATTTATGTATCATCTGCATAGTTTCTTCAATGATTTCTTCTTCATAACGCATACAAAGCCCCTTCACGCAATTTACGTTCTTATATCTTTATAACGTTTTTCTACAAGTATCCCAGAATACCCTTACAAAACCTTTTTAACGATTAAATACAGTATATGATTAATATGAAAATCTTTATTACAGGTAGTTCTGGATATGTTGGAAGTGAATTAATTAAACAATTATCATCAAAACATGAAATTGTGACTTTCGATTTGAAACAGAATCAAGATATCTTAAATTTTAAACAACTTGAAGATGCAATGAAAAATTGCGACATTGTAATTCATTTAGCAGCGATTAGAGGTCCGGATGAAACTAAATCATTCCAAGATTATTTTGATTTGAATTGTAAAGCAACTTTAAATGTTGCTCAAGCAAGTATTAAAAATAAAGTTAAAAAGTTGATTTATTCTAGTTCAACAGGGTATTATGGTGTTGAAAATGGAATTCCCTATATTAAATCAATAAAAGAATCAAATTTAATTATTTCGCAACATGTTGATATAAATGATTTAACTTGTCGTGATTGTGATATTGGATATTCAACAAGCAAAGTAATTACTGAACAAATTCCAAAAAATTAAATAAAAATGCTATTTATATTACAGAAATAGATAAGATACCATCAGGAATTTCTCATGAACTTGCTAAAGCTACAAATTCAGGTGAAGAAACAGTTTCTAAATCAATAAATACAGATATTCAATTTGGAATCTTAAGAGGTCATGAATTAGTTGGATTTGTCAGTGGAACGTATTTTCAAGATGTGATTTCAATAGCAGGATTGTATATTAGAGAAGATTATAGAAGTAAAGGTCTTTCAACAATATTATTAAAATGCATGATGGACAAAGCAGATAAATAAAATTTAAAAGGACTAGCTATAGATAATGCATCTTGGGGTAGTTAGGATACAGTTTCAATGTCCTGTGTATATGACCGTAGTTCAAATAGATAATGCATCTTGGGGTAGTTAGGATGCTTTATCGGAATTAAAAAGATATTATGATTAATAAGGTACCATTGATACAGAGTTTGAATCGGGTTCAGAAGATTTACAAAATTATGCAAGTATTTATTTTAAAGATTGGTTATAATCTTAAATTTCGTCTATATCTTCTTTTTCATCTTCAAAATTAATTAAACCTCTTAATTTTAAATCCGCTGTAAGGTCACAAGATTCATAAAAACCACAATTATCGCAAGAGTTACTCAAATCAACTTCTTCAAGATTCTTTGTAGTGTACACTATATTTGAGAATATAGTGCCGTCACGGACAGACTCTAATTCTTTTAGAGATAAAATAAAATTCAGATCTTCTTTTGAATCGCCCATAGCTCGATAACCTTGTGGGATTGAATCAAAAATATTTTGTGTAGCGTCCGAAGGATTTTTATAACCAAAATTAAAAGCACAAACATCAGGATTAGGCATACCCCCATCAGCTGGAACATAAAGCTTTAGTAATTTAGACATTGTATATCACTTTTAAGTATTGAATAAAAATATATTTAAATCTTATTAATACAAAAAATCTGAAATAATTCAAATCAATTTAACATAATAGATAAAATCTATATATGCAACCAAAAACAAATATTAATTATGTCAGAATATAAACATTACAATATCGAAGAAGATTCTGCAGGACGACTTCTTGGAAATCTCTACAGTGGCTATGTGCAAAATAGAAATGAAGAAATGACTAGAATAGATAATTCAACAGGTTGGTCTGTTGCAATTGTTACACTTATACTTTCGTTTTCCTTAGGTATCAATACACCATATTACTTTGTACCGTTAGCAATTATATTTATAGCACCGTTTTGGCTAAAAGAGTCAAGGCGATATGTATATTATATATTTTGGTCAGATAAGGAAAGAAAAGCTGAAGAATGCATACTTCAAACATATAAGACAGGCAAAGTTGATTCTAAAAAAATAATTGAACTTATAGATGATATAAGGCCACTTAAAATCATAACACTCAAAAAAGCTATGATTGTTAGATTATACAGATCTTATTTCTGGATGATTGTAATGATATTTTCGGTAACATTCCTACTCTCTTATGTTCAAGGAGCTATACAGACACAATATATTGCAATATTATTCCTTCTAATAGGATTTATACTTCTTATCGCAGCAGTTAAAGGAAAAGATGAATTTTTACTTCCAAGAAAGATTATTATGAAACCAGGGATTGCAAATTAATAAAATGAAAATTCTTAGTTTTAATCAATAATTAAAAAGACTTTTCTGTTTCTTAGCACCTAAAAGTTTCTTTGTTGTTGCCCATGCATGCCTTACACAATCTGGAAAGGTGTCATGAGTCTCTAAATATTTCTTTAAGAAATTAACTGTGTGGACATCTGAAGGATAACCAGAACCAATTTCAAAACCAAGATTTTTTTCAATCATTTTTATTTCGTTATCCCTTTCAACCTTTGCAATTATTGATGCTGCAGAAACAACTGGATATTTATCATCAGCCTTATGTTCTGCAATAAGTTTTATTTTTCTATTTGATTCTTTCTTAATAACAGACTGAAATCTGTTGCTTCTTTCTGGAAGATCAAGATATACTGTGTCTGCAGACAAATCATTTATTATGCTTACAAATGATTCAAGTTCAATTAAGTTAAGTGATTTCTTACTCATAAGTTCATCAAGATTTTTTGCAGAGATTTTTATAACTGATATTTTTATTGCGATAGCTCTAATCTTTAGAGCGAGTTCCTCACGTTTCTTGGCTGAAAGTCTTTTTGAATCCTTTATACCAAGTTCTTTGAAAATAGCTTCATCCTCTTTCCTAATCTCAACCCCTGCGAGAACTATTGGACCAATTACAGGACCACGTCCAGCTTCATCAAGACCGATAATATTAGATTCAACACGTTTTTCCATAAAAACACCAACTATAGATAACTATATAAAATTAAATCCAATATTTAATATAACTAACTCTAATTTCTAACTCTGTTAAACAAAGCGGGATGGAATAGCTTGGAGTGTTCGCCGGGCTCATAACCCGGAAGTCAGAGGTTCAAATCCTCTTCCCGCTATGTTTTTTATTTTTTAATACACATATATATACCTAAAAATACATATTATATATACGATATCAATTAATATACCAATTAAGCTAAGGCTTATTAAACATAATATATAATAAAAGACAATTAATAAATACACTTTTAAAATTAATTGTTGTAAATATGATACTAGGTAGTAAAAACAAAAATAGTGATTATTTATGGATAAAAAAGACGTTCCCAAACATATCGGTATCATTATGGATGGAAATCGACGTTTTGCAAAAAAACTTATGAAAGAGCCATGGAAAGGTCACGAATGGGGAGCTAAAAAAGTTGAAACTGTCCTTGATTGGGCACGAGAACTTGACATAAAAACAATAACACTTTACTCATTCTCTATAGAAAACATAGATAGACCTAAAGATGAATTTGATATGCTGATGAATATCTTTGAAAAGAATTTCAAAAGAATAAAAATACATCCAAAAATACATGAATATCAAGTCAAAATAAATGTTATTGGACGAATTGAACTACTTCCTCAAAAGGTTCAAGATGCAATAGCAGAAGCCATAGAATCAACCAAAAATTATTCAAACCACACAATAAACTTTGCTATCGCATATGGCGGTCGACAAGAAATCATAGATACAACAAAAAATATTGCTGAACTTGTAAAGGCTGGTAAAATTAAACCTGAAGACATTGATGATAAATTATTTTCTAAATATCTTTATTTAACAGGATATCCAGACCCTGAACTCATAATAAGAACAAGCGGTGAGCGGAGACTTTCAGGATTCTTACTTTGGCAAAGTGCTTATTCTGAATTATATTTCTCAGAAAAACTTTGGCCTGAATTTCAAAAAGAAGATTTTATAGATGCAATTGAATCATTCAAAACCAGACAAAGACGTTTTGGTAAATAGTTTTTTCTAAATAAAGGTTTTTAAAGATTATTTCTAAATATATCATTTACTAGTGATTAATATATTGGTGTGGTTTTTATGAAGATTAAAACAGATAAATATGAAGAAGCTTTCGATAAATTAATTGCATATAATATTGATTCTGTTTCTCAAGAAATTATAAATAAACATTATAATAAAATAAGTACCTTTTGGACTAAAACAAATAAAGATAAATCACCACACTTTGATTTCAAAAGTAATCTTAAAACAGATTGGGATTATATAGATATTTTGTGGGATGGTGCACCACAACATTCACAATTCATAAACACAAAGATGTCACAAGACATAATATTAACAAATGCATTTGAAACACTTACAGTTGATAATGTTGTCGCATTCATATATGACCCAGCACAACTTGATGAAATTGAAAAACCAATTTTTCCTTTCACAGACACAAAAAAAGTCATAAGAAATGCACTTTCTGATGATTTTTATAAAGACATTATCAAAGATATGCATAACAAATATGGACCAATTACAATATCAAGAGATGTTGTCCGTCTTTATGATGAAGATACTGGAACAATAAAACTAAAAAATATTTATACCTTAAAAGACGAAGATTATAAAATTATTTTTGATGAGAATCCATTTACGGATCTTTTAACTGAGCTCACAACCACAAATTCTGCAGCTAATAGTTCGGTTATGATACAAAGTCTATTTTATATGATGTGTGTTGGTGGTTATATTTTATATTCAACTTCAACAAATATGGGTGATGTGCCTTATATGGAAGAGCTTACAAAGATCTCAAAAGGTCTAGCTGGCGTTGTCACAGGTGGTATAGCTGGTGTCATTTTATATTCAACACTATTTGGTCTTGAAAACACAAAAGATATTTTTAAAGAATCATACCATCGAATTAAACTTAAAAATAAAGTCAAAGAAAAATACTTATAAGGTCAACTCTATGAAAACTGAAATTAGTGGATATGAGGAAGCGTTTAACAAGATGTTATGGAATCATTTACCTACAATTTATGAAGAATATGAAACACATAAAGATATTATTGATCAATTGTTTGAAACATTGCAGATAGACAATCCATTGATATATCATCATAAAATTGATTTCAAAAACTATTTGAAAAATGATTGGAATAATATAGATCTCAAATGGTACGGAACACCAAAAGACGAACAATTTTTAAATTTAAATTCAATCCAAAACAGGATACTTATTGAATCATTCAAATATCTTACAGATCAAAATGTTGTCGCATTCATATATGACCCTGCACAACTTGACGAAATTGAAAAACCAATTTTTCCTTTCACAGACACAAAAAAAGTCATAAGAAATGCACTTTCTGATGAATTATATAGAGACACAATCGAAGACCTTTTTGATAGATATGGACCTATCACAATTGTACGAGATATTCGAGAATCTAATTCTGAAGATACAACAAAACCAAAAGAATTCTATAGATTAAAAAATCAAGATAATAAGATTATTGGTGAAGATAATCTAGTTTCAGATCTTCTTAATGAACTCACAATCACACATTCAAATGCTAAAAGTTCATTTGTAATACCATATATCACCTTTATGGGTACTTTTGGAGCTTTAGGATTTTCAATGCTAAATGTGAATTTAGTTGAAAATACACCACTATATTTTGAAGATATTATAAATACTACAAACATTATAAACGGTTTCGCAATAAGTACTTTATTAGGTTTAGCTAGTTGTTCAATACCATATGGATTTGAAAATACAATTGACACGCTTAAAGAATCAAACCAGAGAATTGGTATCAAAAACAAGGTCAAAAAGGATACCAATAATATCAAAACAAAAGAAACTTTAAAATATACATTCTAATAATTCTTTACTATGAACCAAAAAATGATTATTATAGATGGCTCAAAAGGTGAAGGTGGCGGGCAAGTTATACGTAGTGCTGTCGCGCTTTCAGCTGTAACTCAAAAACCTGTAAAAATCATAAACATAAGAGCAAAACGATGCAATCCAGGACTTCGCAATCAACATGTAAATGGAATAAAAGCTGTTGGTGAAATCTGTAACGCAAAAATTGAAGGATGTTACATAGGCTCATCTGAACTTGAATTCATACCATCTTCAATCCAGCCAAAATATATCAAAATTAAAATAGACACCGCAGGATCTATAAGTCTTATATTACAAGCGATTATGATACCTCTATTACACGCAAAAAGCAATATAATTATTGAGATTAAAGGCGGAGCTACTTTCGGCAAATGGGCACCACCTATAGATTATACAACACAAATACTTTTTCAATTACTTAAAAAAATGGGCTATTATCTAAAATTAGATATTATCAAACAAGGCTATTATCCAAAGGGTATGGCTGATGTTGTGCTTAAAGTCACGAAAACAGAAAAACTAAAACCTTTAGTCATAACAGACCGTGGTAAGCTTCTTGAAATTAAAGGCGTATCAAATGCATCTTCTTTACTTAAAAAAGCAGAAGTTGCTGAAAGACAAAAAATAGCTGCAAAAAAGTATCTTGAAGATAAGTTTAAAGTTCCAGTCAATATAACCATAGAATACGCAGATACTGACAGTGTTGGGTCTTGTATAGTTCTTTGTGCGGTCTTTGAAAACACTTTGCTTGGTTCAGATGCGCTTGGTGAACGGGGTGTAAAGGCTGAAACTGTGGGCATAACTGCAGCAAAATGCATTGAACATATTATTAACACAGATTGTACAATAGACCCCTTATTGAGTGATCAGATACTACCATATCTTGTGTTTGCAGAAGGCAAATCAAAAATTAAGATTTCTAAAGTGACAGGGCATCTTGAAACAATTAAAGATGTTATTGGGATGTTTATAGAACGTAAAATTTGTTTTGAGGATGGGTTTGTCTACATAAATTGATAATCTAAGAGGTCCTTAATCTGTAACTTTTTAATTTTTGCTTCTAAGTCTTTAGGTTTCAACAAAAGCAAATTTGGATTTTCCTTATAATTAAAATTTGGATTAAAAAACCAAATAATTGAATCTAAAAGGACTTTATTTGTATTAATTTCATCTTTTTTTGATGTGAAAATCAAATGATTTATATTTATATCGTTAAGATTGAAACCTAAATCAAGTACCATTGTATTATAGGATTCTTTAATCCTATCTAAAGAACAACCAATATATAATGGATTCTTTACTATGTATTCATCATCTAATTTGAGAACATCCCTAAAATAAGTTACAGTATCAAAAATATTTTGAGTAGAATAACCAAAAATAGGGCCAAAATTCAAAATTTCTTTATCAAGACCGAGATCTTCTGTTATTAACTTAACATGATTAGAAATATTTTCAACAGAAAGATCATAAATTGTATCATAATCCAATATTTTACGATTAAGATTAAGAGTTCCAATCAATAAATTTACACGATCATAAATATGTTCATATGAACGACCATAAATATGAGGATTACTTAAGGATTTTCGATCAAAATCTAAATTTTTAGTAAGTAAATCAATATGTTGCGTTAAATTATATTCAGATAAACCTAAAAGACCTGTATAAATTTCAAATTTATGTTCTTTCATATTTGTTTTATCCTTAAATATGTTATATGCTACCTCCATAGTTTCAATAGGTGGTGGGTACTCAACTTTAGAATGAATTAAAAATCTATCTGAATCTATACCATGATCTTCTAACCATTTTATACGTTTATATTTTTCAGATTGTGTTAACTTACTATTCATCAGTAACAATATTTTATATAATTTCTGTAATTTATATAAAAACCACATCAAAACAGCAAAACTTAATAAATAAACAGTCAAATTAAGATGCATGACCTCAAAAAACAAGATTAAAGAAAATGATATGGTCTTAATATGCCATGAATCTGGAAAATCCTTTTTAAGGCCTGTTGAATACAGAACGTTTACAACCGAATGGGGTGGCTATTTTCTTAAAGAACTCATAGGACTGGATTATGGGGCAATAGTCAAAACAACAAAAGATGTAAAATTAAAAATACTTAAACCAGACACAAATGATCTCCTTGTAAAAAGCCTAAAAAGGCTTCCGCAAATAATTAACAAGAAAGATGCAGGTCTAATTATAACAAGCCTCGGTATAAATAAAGAGTCACGAGTGCTTGAATCTGGTACAGGTTCAGCATACCTTACAACATACCTTGCAGGAATCGCAAAAGAAGTTGTAACATTTGAAATTAACTTAAGACATTACAAAAATGCAATTGAAAACATTGAGAAAATGGGACTTGACAATGTCAAGATAATAAATGATGACATAATCAATTCAAAAGAAATGGATTTTGATTGTGTTGTGCTTGATTTGCCAGACCCAGAACGTGTTATACCTACGCTTGCAACAAAAATAAAAATAGGTGGGCGTATTGCGGTATATGTACCTTGCATAGAACAGATTATTGCATCAGATAAGTCTCTTAAAGCTTCTGGTTTTGAAGGTATCTCAATAAAAGAATGCATATTAAGATCATGGAAAACAGATGATTGCACAAGACCAAATACAAAAATGCTTGGACATACGGGTTTTTTGGTTTTCGCAAGATATATGGGTAAATGGGACTGAACTTATGGAAATCACAAATATAACCAAAGGCACACATATAGATAATATAGATACAGCAAATAACATGTTAAAAAAAGTCATAGGCCTTATGTTTAGAAAATCTGGACGAATGCTTTTCAAATTTAATAGAGAAGGTTCTTACGGCATATGGATGCCATTCATGCATATGAGTCTTGATTTGATATTTATAGATAAAGATAAAAAGATTGTAGATATAAAAGAAGATGTTAAACCCATAACGATTTTTTTGAAAAATCTAAAAATTTATTATCCACAAAAAAAATCGAAATACATACTTGAAATCGAGAAAGGTCTTTCAAACACAAAAAACCTTGAAATTGATGACATACTCGAATTTGATATGAAATGATGGGCCCTTAGGGTAGTTTGGTTTTATCCTCGGAGCTTTGGGAGCTTTGGACCCCGGTTCGAATCCGGGAGGGCCCACCAATTATATTTAATTAAAAGAATTAGAAATGCTTCTATATATAACGATTTAATCCATTTTAGGTTATAATTACAGCTATAACATCAATAACTATATATTCTATATTTTACAATTAATATCTAATATAAATATATAATTTGAATATGTAATTATATTGTATTTGTAACTGTTAAATTTAGATTTCTTTTTTATTATAGTGATTCAAAAGCATACATAGGATTCATAAATAACAAATATTTCTTAAATATGTGTATAATCCAGCTTAAATTAAATAATTTTAAATAAACTCGCGACCTAATAGCCTTATGCTTGAATATTTATTACTGGCCGTCGCACTTATCGGTACAGCTGCAGCTGGGTATATAGACCTAAAAACAACAGAAATACCTGACTATATACCATTATTCATAGGCGGAAGCGGTTTGTTAATACATCTACTTTATGGGTTGATTACAGGTTCATGGATAGGGTTACAATATTCTTTGGGTATTGGTTTTGGATTTCTTGCACTAGGTTATATCATGTTCTATACAGGACAATGGGGTGAAGCTGATGTTCTTGTACTTGGAGCACTCGGATTTCTCATACCATTACCATTAAGCATATTTCATCCATCAATGATAAATGTATATTACCCTTTAATATTTATCTTAAATGTATTTCTTATAGGCGGAATATATTCCATAATTTATGCGATAGTAAAAACATTTATGACTAAAGGCGTATTTACAAAATTCTATAATAAGGTCTTAACAAGTAAAAAAGGATTTTTAGTTATCACAATCGCATATTTTGCAATATTCCCTACAATAGTGTATCTGATTACAAAAGGTCTTGGATTTAATCCCGTATTTTGGTTAATAATCAAACAGGGCGTATATTTCTATCCGACAATACTTGCAGTATACATCTTATACATATTCACAAAGATACTCGATAGTGAAGCGTTCAGATGGACAATCAGCACTAAAGATCTTCAAGAAGGTGATGTCCTTGCAGAAGATATTACATATAGAGGCAAGAAGATATCTAGTAAATTACTTGTAGGTCTTGATGCAGAGACAATTAAGATATTACAGAAAGCACGGAAAAAAGTTGTTATTAAAGGCGGTATTTGTTATGCACCAACATTCTTCTTTACAATAATTGCAACAGTATATCTTGGAAATGTAATATTGTATTTTGTGTTTTAAGTAATACAGAATACATTTGATATTTTAGAAATGATTATTCTACTATTTTAGAAATTAAGATTCTTGTATTTTTGAAAAAATATAGATTTTAGAAATAAAAAATTTAGAATTTTAAAAAAAAATCTATAAGTTTAGAAATAAAAAATTTAGAATTTTAAAAAAATCTATAAGTTTAGAAATAAAAAATTTAGAATTTTAAAAAAAAATCTATAAGTTTAGAAATAAAAAATTTAGAATTTTAAAAAAAAATCTATAAGTTTAGAAATAAAAAATTTAGAATTTTAAAAAAAATCTATAAGTTTAGAAATAAAAAATTTATAAGTTTAGAAAAATAATTAATTGGTAATTTTAAAAATAATCATTCTATAATTAAAAATAATCATTCTATAATTATAGGAGACGTTTCACGAATATATTTTAACTGACCATATTCTTCTTTAAGTTCTTCAAGTTCTTTCTTTAAAAATTCATTAGAACGTTTCATATTAATCATTTCTGATTTTATACCCTTTATAATATTTATTGTGTCAAGCTCACTATTTTCAATTTCAATTTCAGTATTTTTAAGTTTTGAAATATTTTTCAACAAAAGAACCATATCATTTTTTAAGTTTTCTACTTCTACTTTTTTAGCAGATTTGTGCTCCATTATATTTAATGCATCTTTAAGTCCTTCTAATTCACTTCGCCTAAGACTGTCCTGTTCAACATTACGTAATGCTTTTTTTAAGTCATCAATATCTTCAGTTTTAACAATTTCACTATCAAAAATAGATAAAGCATCTTTCATATTTTCTATATCATCTTCAAGATTCAAAATGGTTTTATTATATGAAGATGAGATTTGTGCAATTTTAACAAACATATTTTTATTTGATGCTGCAACCATATTTTTTGAATTAGATAGTACAGTTTCAATCTTATTGTTCAACATTTCGGAAACTCTTGATAATTTTTCAATATCATCTGTTACACTATTTAATACTAATTCATTTGTTTTCTTTAAGTCCTCAATTTTTGAATCAAAACTAATTTCGTAAAAATCTTGTTTTTTTAACACATCTTCAATCATTACTTTTAAATCATCATCACTAATATTATTCGTTATAGACTCAATAGAACTTATTTTTGACACAATATCTTTTAAAATATCATTATATTTGCTAAGAACTGGTAATATTTTTTGTTTTATAGCAGCATTATCAGATTCATTCTTTATTTGTATAGCATCAACTTTTTTTGATAACCCATCATTTACTGCACTAAAATTATGTATAATATCATCAATCTCAGTTTTGATTATTTCTTCAGTATTTTTAGCTAACGTATTTTGTGAATTTTCAAATTCGTTTTTAATTATATCTATTGTTTTTATAAGTTCGGCTTCACGAATTGAAAAAGATTCATTTGAAATTTCTTGAACTTTAGTTTTAAGGAATAACTCTGTATCTTGATTAAATTTGCCCATAACTTCAAACTTAGTTTTTAGTTCCGTTAATTCGCCTAACATATTTTTTTGTATATCGTTAAACTTAAGATTAATATCATTCTTAAATGAACTAATTTCAGATTTTAATTGTGTTTCTGTTGACGTTATATTATTATTGATAACATTTATTTTTTGATCGACATTTTTTGTATTATTAGAAATAGCATCAAAATGCTCAAAGTGGTTTTTCATCATTTTTGATAACTCTAAAAGATTTTTCTGTAACGCATTAAAACGAGTTTCGACATCTTTACTATTTATTTTAAGATTATTAATATCTGAAATTATTGTTGCATCCTGTTTTGAATCTTTAACTTTTTCATCCAATACAGAATCCCAGATTTTCAATGTAGATTGTATCGTTTTTATAGCGTTTAAAATACCGTTAAATTTATCATACATATCTGTTTTTAAGAATTCAAGATTATCTTTATTATTCAAATCAGAACGTAGTTCAATTAACTTTTTATCAAGTTCATTAGATTTGGATTTCTCAAAAGATTGTATATTATCAGTTAAAGAAGCTATAGTTTTTTTAACATTCTCTATTTTATCAAACCATAATTTATCATGAGCTATTAATTTGTTATCAACATTAGATAATATCTTATTGATATCAACTTTGTCTGTTGTTGTCGAAATATTGATATTTTTAACCTTATTCTGTTTAGCTTCTAAAGAGTTCATCTTTGATATTGCATTTTTTAATTTAGAATGAAGATTACTTACAGATACTTCAGACACCTTATTATTATCAGTAGAATTTGATGAATTTGACACAATCAACACCTATTATATATTTGTTCGGTCTGGTTATTATACTTTACCCTTAGACTTTGATGTTTTTAACGTTTTTACTGAAATATCTGACTTTTGAGTCTTATTTTTTATATTTTTTTTAATAAGATCTAGATCTTTATGTGATTCTTCAATCATTATTACAATCATATCTAATATATCCTTGAACTGTTTAAATTTGGCATCATGTTTATTTAAATTGTTTGATACCTTGTGATGTTCATCCATTGATACTTTGGAATTAATAATCTGTTCAAAACCACCTAAAGTATCTTTATGTGTATTTTTTACAAATGTTATATCTGAGATTAATTCAGAAATATCATGCTCAATAGAATCTACTCTAGAATCAAGTCCTTTTAAATTAAATTGAGTATTGTTTTTTGGATTTTTAATCGACGATGTTAAGTTATCCATCTGAGTTTTTAAATGTTGTATCTCAGCTGACAAGGGTTTCATATCTTGTTTAAAATCAAGTTTTTTTGATATTAATTTTGAAACAATAATTTCAAGATCATAAAGTCGTGTTTTAAGATACATATTCTCTTTATTCAGATTCTCAAGATTAACTGTAAGCGTTAATTTAGTATTTAATACTTTAATAGCATCAGACATCAGATTCATCTTGCCATTCAATACAGAGATCTGCTCATTTATATCATTAAAATTCACTTCAAAATTAGTTGCATCAAACCGTTCAAAAAGAGCCATATCTTCCAATTGAGATATCGATTTCTTGATTATAACCTCATTATCTTGAACATTGTTGTTATCATTATCATTTAAAATATCTGTTTTTTTGCTTAATTCCAATAAAATATTTTCAATAACGTTGATTCTATTTTCAACATCTTTTTTAGGTTCGTTAATATTGTCTTTAAGACTGTTAAACATTTCTATAATATTATTACCAGACATAGAATCACCAATAACCAAATACAACCTATAGATTATATAGTCTTTTGATTGTATATATAGATTAATTAGGATTTATACTTGTAAAGAATAGATCTGCTTTGGGATATATAATAATCATAAAAACTTAACATTAAAAGCGATTTTCTTCAACCAGACAATCCATAATGCGAGAACGAATAATACAAGACCCCATTCCCATAAAAATGAATGGATGATATCAAAAAAGCTAATACCATATATTATTGTGAAATACATTGTTGTTACAAGACGTATGACGTTACCTATAAAGATTACAGGAATGCCTATTAAAACACCTAAAAGTCTTGGTTTTAATTTGACTTTTCTTGTAGCAAAGATTAATCCAACTAAGGCAAGGAATGATTTCCAACCGATGCAATCCTTAATTATTTCAACACCAAGTTCTCCAGTTAGCGTATTTAAAATAAATAGAGAACCATCATAGGAAAAAGAACCTGTAAAAAAGGATAATACAACTGCAACAGCATATGATGTAAGACGTATAATTGAAGTGAACTCAATACCAGACCAAATAATTAAATACATCGGTAAGGCTAATATTAAGAATTTCAAAAGAAATATCAGAACATCAAAAAGACGTTTCTGTTTTTCAGTAAAGTCTTTTGTGATATTTGATTCTGTTTTTTTAAAAAATAATTCTAACTTATGAAGCGACATACATCTGCTCACCGCAATGATCTGGTGCTACATAAAGATTATTGCAAGTATTGCATTTTACTGTAGTTCCATCGTTCTTAAGTTCATGATCTGATTTACAACCGGTTTTACAGATTTCTTTTTCATGACCACAAGATTTACATTTCCATTTCATAAATATCACTTATTGTTTATTTGATTTTTGTATTTATAAATATAAATCGTTTTTAAGCTTTTAACTTAATTGGTTTTTTATCCGAGTCTTTCTTTTTATTTAAGGTTTCTTCAGAAGGTTTATTATCAGTAGAACTTTTCTTATCTTCAGATGTATCTTTAACGATTGATTTTTTTGATTTGTTGAAATAATAAAGTGCAACGATTAAAAAGAATATTACGATTACAAATACATTCTAAGATGTATTGTAAGATGCAAGACCGGTTGGTGTCTGAATTACTGTTTCAGACACTATAGCAGCTTCAGTATTTAATGCAAGATTTGCTAAGGCTTTTGCATTATCATAATTTCCAAGCTCATATTGGTACAGAGCATCATTAAGGTATATTTTCGCTTCAGGTTTTGTTATTGTGTCTTGTGCAGATGTTAGGATATTAAGAGTTTCGACTTTAAGTATATCTTCTTCAGATAATGGCATTTCACAGCCTTGAGTCTCTAAAGGTTTATCCGTTGTTGTGTTACACGTGCTAAGATCAGTACAGAATCTCTCTTTTGTATTATCTAGACATTCACTCCATTCTGAACAGGACCGGTCTTCAATACAGATTTCAGGTTCATTAGTTTCACAAGGACCGCAATCATCTTGAGATGTTTCACAAGTCTCATACACACTACAATAACCATCACCATAAGCATAAGAGGGTCCATTTGATGACGATGATGTTGTTACCACAATAGGTATAGCGGATGCAGTCAAAGAACTGCTTGATACATATGTTGCATTGAAAGTTGATTCTTCTAGATTAAGAACGGTATAGATTATAAAAGTTCCAGCAGATGGAACAGTCCAAGATATCTGTTCAGTTAAAGTACTATTAGAATAAATCTCAGATAATACCTTTGTCTCTATTAAAGCACCACCTGTCTCGGGATTACCATTATAGAAAATCTAGTTAAAGGTTCAAATATTTGAATAGTTAAAGTTTACGGTTTTTAAAAAAACGGAGAATGAACCAAAACTTTCAAAAGGAACTTAAAACTTAAGGAAATAATCTATTTTTAATCGCTTTGAAAAGGCTATAATTCTCATTATCATCAATCAATTCGGATGTATAATTTATAGAACTTCGATATTGAGAATAAGACATAATACCAGATTCAGACATTGTTCATGAATCATTTCTAAGATTTAAAATAAAGAAGGATGTATAAAATATTACATAAATCATTATTATGACAGAAATAAAACCCCCGACATAATTATATTTTGTATATTTTTTCAATAATCGTTTCATGCTAATCCCTTATATACAAAAAGAGCACCTATAAGTCCTATTAATAATATTCCTATATTACTTAAACCTGGAGTTGCCTTAATAATACCAACATTATAAATCGGCGATATGACACGCACTATTGTAGTGTCATATGCATACCCTCCAGTTATTGATGAAGTCCCTTCAACTTTTACAGTATAAGTTCCAACTTCACCACCAATTACATCTATAATATGCATTTTCTCGGAATAAGAACGCACTTGCAATCGTGTATTTAGCCTATCTATACCACTTTTCTTATCTTTAAACCATGCCCAATACTTCATTTTAGGATCACTATTTTGAATCGTTAATGCAATATCGTCCGTAATTGAAAGATTGCTCCTGACAACAATGAACAATGATTCTGTTGAACCTAACTCAATCTCATACAATGAACTATTGAACTCAATTATAGGATCTGTTCTAAATAGACATATCTCATGAAGACATTCAAGAGGTGAAACACAATCCGCATCACTTTCACACGCACAATTATCAGGCATACTTTCAACCCAATCAGTACTGTTCCAATAATTTTTAATATTATCGACAATAATTTCATCACAGACTATAGGTTCAAATATTGTTGTTGCAACAAAACTAAATGAATTGTCACAATTAGGTCCGGTGTAATTACCTTCAGCTGTACCGACACAATGCCATTTGCCATCAGTTGCTACCCAAGCATCATTTGAATCACAGCAACCTTTCGTATCATCCCAATAACCAGATGACAAACAACAGCAAGCCTCATTTGAGATATCTGAATTTGTTATCCATTCTGAATTAGCATTATCTATAGCACTACAGTATCCTTGGAAAACACCAGTATTATCACAACTAGATTCACCATCATCTTTCATATTATTAATATTACCTTCAGCAGCAAAACAGAAATTTTCTGACACACAATCTGTCTCAAGATCACAGCAAGCATCACTCATACCCCAATCAGTCTGTTTTGTATCTTTAGTCTCATTAGAAATATAGACTTCCCATCTCCAACCTATACCAAGATTGAAACGATCTATATTATTATCAAAATCATATTGGTTCCATGTTTTCTCATCTTGACAACATACATCATTATAAGGAAGACTATCCATCTGATCTCGACCTTCACTTGACCCGGTATTATCCCACCAATATTTGCCTTGTATATTAGCATAAGGATTAGCTGACGAAGATATATTCTGTTTTACAGTCATACCCAATTCATCTGACCAGAAAGACCAAGGTTCAGTACCTATTGCACTTGTAGTATTACCGACACGGCAAATATTGAAATCAAGAGCTTTACGTTTGTTAGCTTCATCAACATCATACCAAACGTTACCATAACAGTACTCATCAAATGAGTCATTATTAATATCACCTGTGAAATTCTCATCATAACAAGTGTTATTAAATACGCAATCTGTAGGTGCATCACAGCATGCATCTGGTCCCGTCTGATTAATTGCAGAATCCATAAATATACTGTTACAAATGTCTAATTCAACTCTTCTGAATCCCATAGGTAAAGTTGCATTATAATCAGATGTACAATTTATATACCATTCCATATCAGGTCCATCATCTTCACAACAAAGACTTGGTATAAACATACTTGTATTTCTACCATCTGGACTGTCAGGGAACATAGTTTCACTTACACCCTCAGTTGAACCAGTACCATCCCAATAACCATTACATAATTCTTCAGACTCATCCTGATCATGCCATACTCCACCACGCTGAGGTGTCCAAGTGAGCGTATTATAATCAAAGAGAGTCTCAAACTTTTCTTCACCAGATATATCTGAACCATTACAATACTCATCATCAGCATGACCTGCATCAAAGATAGACCAATCACCATTCCAAGTTGTCCAATTAATATAATTACGACCTGAATCTGCATAAGTTCCATTAGGAACACATTGACCGCTCGGCAATACACAATCTGTTGGATTATCACAACAAGATTCCATCTGATAGAATCCCGTACCATTTCTGAAATGACCACGATTGAAAAATTCTACTGGGTCTCCAGCCGCATTGAAATCATCTTCACAACAAAGTCCAGTTGTTATGTTGAAGTCCCAATCATCTGTCGCCTCTTGACAACCATAAGCCCATTCAGTACAGTTTGAACCATTAAGCCAGATTGCAACGG
This sequence comes from Nanobdellati archaeon, assembly GCA_019429005.1. Lineage (GTDB taxonomy): Archaea > EX4484-52 > EX4484-52 > EX4484-52 > GLR71 > JAHYJR01. Next base: position 130,416 of record JAHYJR010000004.1, read on the forward strand.
AATAAAATGGCACAGCCAAACCAAATGGATTTGAAAGGTTTAATGGATGGTTTATATTTACACCACAGGCTAAATCACTTTCATCTTGGTCATGCCACACACCACCACGTTTTGGTGTCCAATTGAAGTCCATGTCAGGATAACCATCATCATCAGTATCTAGAACAGTACCAGTATCCCAAGGTGCACAATATTCAAGGTCAAATGCACCTACATCAGAATCGTGATTATTTCTTGTACCAACATCATAATAACCATATTCAGGAACACAAGCATTATCTGGAGCAACACAATCTGAACTACTATTACAACAAGATTCTACAATATTGAAAAGACCAGTTCCATTTGCAAGCACATATTGAGTACCATTCCAAAGCGTTGCATGATGCTCACGATTGAAAAACTCATTCTCTTCATCTTCACAGCAAAGACCTGTATATATATCATCATCAAAATCATCTGTTCCATTTATACACATCTGTGGATAATCAGTACAATTCTGGGGTGTAAGCCATATTGCCACATCATAATATTCAGCGATAACTGCAACAGGATGTGCTTCAAGAGGATGTGTTGTATTTATACCACAATAATTATCAGATTCATCTTGATCATGCCAGGTTCCACCACGCTGAGGTGTCCAGTTCCAGAAATCTGTAAGATATCCATCACCATCAAGATCTATCGTGTCACCAGGATCTGTACCATTGCAGTATTCCCTATCTGTCGTACCATTATCATTGAAAACGTGATTAGGTGCACCACTATCATAATAAAGACCACTTATATTACTATCTTCAACACAATAACCGCTCGAAGTTACACAATCAGTCATCTGATCACAACATGATTCAGACGGATTATAACCCGTACCATTATTGAAATGCGCATAATTGTAAAATTCTGCCTGCTCAGTCAGACCAAGTCCAACCGTACGATAATCATCTTCACAACACATGACCCCTGTTATTGACTTGTTTGTGCCGTTTAATTCAAGTGTAAAATCATTTATACCTTCAACACAACGACCCGGATTAGCAATACAATCACCTATCCAGAATGAAAGATTATAGTCTGGATAATAATCAATAACACCATCTTCATTCATATCATATTCATATTTTGGATGTATTATAGGACTTCCACAATAAGCATCACCTTCATCCTGATCTCGCCATACACCACCACGTTGAGGACTCCAATTGAAAGCCAATTCTTCAATACCATCACCATCAGCATCTATAAGCGTATCAGATTCCCAACCTGCACAAATCTCAAGATCTGTTGAACCATTATCATAAGCCCAGTTAGATTGAGAACCAACATCATAATATGTGAAATTAGCCATACATCGCATATCATTTGTAACACAATCTGAAGTCAAATTACAACATGCTTCACTACTATTTGTAAATCCAGTACCATTTGGTGAATGATGCTCTATATTATAGAACTCATTACTCTCATCTTCACAACATAGACCTGTATATATATCATCATCAAAATCATCTGTTCCATTTATACACATCTGTGGATAATCAGTACAATTCTCGGGTGTAAGCCAGATTGCTACATCATAAAATGGCCGAAGTGCGACAACAGGATGATTCTCAAGAGGATGTGTCGTATTTATACCGCAATATAAATCAGATTCATCCTGATCATGCCATACACCACCACGCTGATAAGTCTCATTCCATATAGAATCCACACCAGAATAACGGTCTTCAATTTCACTATCATCTTTAAGAACAGATTGTGCAAAGTTACCATCACAGAATTCCATATCATCTGTACCATTATCATCATAACTATATGACCCATCAGGCAATAGTCCAGAATCACCATAATCAGATGAATTTATACATAAATATTGACTACTACCATTAAAGGTTAAAATACAGGATGTCCTGTTGAAACAACAGGATTCTGCAACCCAAATAGGATCTGATGAACCTGTACCATTCTCATGATGTTCACGATTATACCATTCTTTCTTTTCACCTGTAGCAATATCAACATCATCTTCACAACAAGCCCCGATTGAATTTGGAGAATCTGTAAATACCTGATCACATAAACCACCTATTGAACAATCTAACCAAAACATATAATTGTAATCTATTGAACTTGACAGTTTCCTTATATCAATATCACCTTCAACAAGCCATGATGAAGCAGGATGTTCTGGATTTTTATTTTCTTTTGTTGTACATGCATTTTCATCACAATCCTTATCTTTCCAAGTTCCACCACGCTGAGGATATCTACCTTTAGCATTATCACCATCACAGAATTCAAGATCTTCACCACCTGCATCTACAAGTATGCCATTTATATAATAAGAACCATCAAATTCGAGTGCAAGACCAGTGATATTTCCAAGATCTATCTCAGTTCCATTTGGAACACAGGTCCCGTTTGGAAGTACGCAATCGGTTGGATCATTACAACAGGAAATAACACCAAAATCCCATCCAGTACCACCACAATCATCATGAAGCTCACGATTCAAGAATTCTATACTTTCACCGGCTGCATTCTTATCATCTTCACAACAAAGACCAGTTGAGATGTTAAAATCAAAGTCATCAATAGCTTCATTACATTGACCTGAACTATCTGTAAGATATGGCGATAACCAACCCATGTCAGTACAGTTTGAACCTGCTATCCAAATAGATTTATTATTAAACTCGTCATCAGGATGTTCTATAGATGCACTACAATATACAGCTGCTTCATCCTGGTCATGCCAGACACCACCACGCTGGACATTCCAATCGAAATCCATATCAGGCCAACCATCGCCATCAATATCAAAAGTTGTTCCATTTTCCCATGGTGCGCAGAATTCCTCATCAAATAAACCAGCATCATGCTCATGATTATTCCTGATACCAACATCATAGAAAGTATAGGCTGCAACACAACTACCATCTGGAGCCACACAATCATCACTCCTGTTACAGCAAGATTCCATGTTAAAACTAAGACCCGTACCATTCACAAGTTCGTATAGTCCGAGAGTTGCATTCCAGATAGTTGCATGATGCTCATAATTAAAGAACTCATTTTCTTCATCTTCACAACATAGACCTGTATATATATCATCATCAAAATCATCTGTTCCATTTATACACATCTGTGGATAATCAGTACAATTCTCGGGTGTAAGCCAGATTGCTACATCATAAAATGGCCGAAGTGCGACAACAGGATGATTCTCAAGAGGGTGTGTAGTATTTATACCACAATAATTATCACTTTCATCCTGATCATGCCAAGTTCCACCACGTTGAGGTGTCCAATTCCAAAATGTATCTAGATAACCATCATTATCAAGGTCAATCTCATCACCAGGATCTGTACCATTGCAGTATTCCTTATCAGTTGTACCATTATCATTAAAGATGTGGTCGGGTGCACCTGAATCATAATAAACCCCTGTAATAGTACTAGATTCAACACAATTACCGCTTGAAGTCACACAATCTGACATCTGATCACAACAGGATTCATTTGGATTATTACCAGTACCATTCCTATAATGACCATAATTGAAAAACTCTTTTCCAATCTCATCTTCACAACACATCTCTCCCGTACTAGTCTTATTTGTACCATTCATCTCATTTGTAAAATCATTTATACCTTCAACACAACGGCCAGGTACTAAGTTACAGTTATCTATCCAGAAAGAACGATTGTATTCTGGATAATAATCAATATCACCATCTAAATTCATATCCCATTCCCATTTAGGATGTATTACAGGACTACCGCAAGCATCATCACTTTCATCTTGTTCAAGCCAAACACCACCACGTTGAGGATTCCATCTTGCAGGAGTACTATCATTACAGAATTCCAAATCATCAGTACCATTATCATTCACATACCCTGATAGAGCACCAACATCCATATAGGTATTTGCTTTAACACAATAATTATCTTGAGTTACACAATCTGAAGCTTCAGTACAACACGATTCACTCAACATATCAATACCAGTACCATTACCATCAATGACCATATTATGATGTTCGCGATTAAAAAATTCATTAGTTTCATCTTCACAACAAAGACCAGTTGATGTCAGATTATCAAAATCATCGGTTGCATTCCAACATTTCTGTGGAATATTTGTACAATTTTCACCATTAATCCATATATTTGTAGTATAAATTGGTTCATAGGGATCTGATAGGGGATATAATAAAGGTTCAATACAATAAGATTCACTTTCATCTTGGTCATGCCAGACACCACCACGCTGAAGTGTAGAATCCCATGCAAGTCCATTCTGATCCTCAATAGGATCATCATCTTGTACCCAAGCTTGGGCTTCAGTACCATTACAGAATTCAAGATCTGTAGTTCCATTATCATCAATACTGTAGATAAAACCAGGTAATAATCCAGAATCTGCAAATAATGATGAATTTATACAAGTAAATTCTGAAACACCATCAAATGGAAGAACGCAAGATGTTCTATTTAGACAACAGGATTCTGCAGGCCACGTATTATTAGTTGAACCTGTACCAGCCTCATGATGTTCCCTTATGAACCAATCTAGCTTTTCACCTGTAACTACATGAATATCATCTTCACAACAACCACCAGTCAAATCACCTGTATCTTGAATCATTTGATCACAAATACCTGTAAGTGTACAATCAAGCCATATATGTTGACTATAATTGATAGGAATTGTTGCTGATAATTTTCTAGTATCAGCATCTGTTGTTGGAAGCATTGATGAAGCAGGATGTATTGGATCTGTATTTGGAACACTTAAACAAATACCCGGATCTGAATCTTGATCTTTCCAAACACCGCCACGCTGAGGAACCCTACCGAAGTCATCATCACCGTCACAGTATTCAAGGTCTTTACCACCTTCATCTACAAGAACACCATACACATAATAAGAACCGCCAATTTCAGTTGCAAGACCTGTAATGTTACCAATATCCATATAAGTACCATTAGCCACACAAGTACCATTTGGAAGCACACAGTCTGTTGGTTTAGTACAACAAGATATAATATTAAAATTATAACCAGTACCTACCGTATCATGAAGCTCACGATTTAAAAATTCAACTTTATCGCCAGTTGCATTAAAATCATCTTCACAACACATACCGGTTGAGACATCATCATCAAAATCATCTATACCTAAATCACATTGTCCTGAAATACCTAAAAGTGCTGGAGAAAGCCACCCCATACTAGTACAATTTGAACCATTTAACCATATTGCCCGATTATTAAATTCAGCATCAGGATGGTTTATTGGAGTTCCACAATAAAGTTCGTCTGAATCCTGCTCATGCCAGACACCGCCACGCTGATATACAGGCGCACCATCTACAAGTGTCATATTCCAATTGATTGAGTCACCAAATCCTGCAGCTTGATCACCTGCACAATATTCATAATCTGAATAACCACCATCATTTATATAAGGACCCGGAACCCCTGTAATCGTATAATTACCAACATCCATATATGTTCCGGGTGCGATACAAGTATAATCTCCAAGAACACAATACGATTGATTAGGACAACAAGATTCTCTATAATAATTAGGACCAGTTCCTCGTGAAAGTTCAAATACTTCTAAAAATTCATTCCATACAGCTGCATGATGTTCTCTGTTATAGGCTTCCATCTTGAAAGTCAAATTAGATTCATCTTCACAACAGACACCTGTTGTCTTATCATAATCAAAATCATCTATTGCGTTTAAACATTTACCAGGAATAGTTGTACAATTTACATCAGGTATCCATATAGCAAATTCATAGAATGCACCACCACCTTCCGCAACACTATCAAACATTGCAGGATGAGTTATTGGAAGCATACAATAATTATCACTTTCATCCTGATCATGCCAAGTACCACCACGTTGAGGCGTCCAATTCCAATAAGTATCTAAATACCCATCCTTATTAAGATCAATTTCATCACCTACATCACTACCATTACAATATTCCTTATCAAATCCACCAAGATCGTTGAATAAAGTGGAACCACCAGAATTCATGAAACTTCCATTAGGTACACAGGAACTGTTTGAAAGAACACAATCGTTCATCTCATAACAACAAGATTCTTCTGGATTGTACCCAGTACCATTTCTATAGTGACCATAATTGAAAAACTCATGTTCTTTTTCATCTTCACAACAGACTGAACCAGTACTTATCTTATTTGTACCATTCATCTCATTTGTGAAATCATTCACAGCGTCAAAACATCTACCCGGCCTTGCAATACAGTTGTCTATCCAGAATGCTTTGTTATATTCAGGATAATAAGTAAGACTATATGTAGCATTATCCCATATCCACATAGGATGGTCTATAGGACTACCACAAGCATCACCACTTTCATCTTGTTCAAGCCAAACACCACCACGTTGAGGATTCCATCTTGACTGAGTACCATTAAAACATAATTCTACATCTGTGGTGCCATTATCATCTACCCAACCACCTAAAGCACCAACATCTTTATACGTTCCAGCTTTAACACAATAATTATCTTGAGTAACACAATCTGAAGCTTCAAGACAACAAGATTCACTTGCCATATCAATTCCAGTACCATTACCATCTACAACAAGATTATGATGTTCTCTGTTATAAAACTCGATACCATATTCATCTTCACAACAGACACCTGTTTCCTTATCAAAATCATAATCATCTGTTGCATTCCAACATTTCTGTGGAATATCGGTACAAGTTGAACCGTTTATCCAGATAGTTGTGGTATATATAGGTTCGTACGGATTAACTAAAGGATAAGCAATAGGTTCACTACAATAATAATCATTTTCATCTTGGTCATGCCAAGTACCACCACGTTGATTTGCTGCCCATTCTGCTTCAGTTACATCAAGTTCATTATTAGCACCACCGAAATCAAAAATCATATAACCCCCAGAGTCATCACCATCACAAAATTCCCTATCAGTTCTACCATCGTCATTAATATAAGCTGCAGGTATACCTGTGTCAGCATAAGTCGCATTAGGTATACATTCAAAAGCGTATGAAGATACACAATCAGTCTGATAGACACAACAAGCTTCAGTAGGTGGTGTGTTATATAACCCAGTCCCAGCACCATATTCAGGATGATGTTCAACATTCATGAATTCTAAACCAATATCATCTTCACAGCATAGACCTATAGGTAATCCAAGTGTATCATCCAAACTCGGATTCCAGACAGGATTACCATCTGTATCATCCACACCTTGCGCACATGCCGCAACTGGATTTGCTGCACAATCTACCCAGGGTGAGTTAAGATCATAACCAGGATGTAAAGTACCTTGACCACAATATTCAGGTCGTTCATCTTGATCATGCCACCGACCCTCAAAACACATTTCGGTATCATTTGTTGGCGGTGAAAGAAGACGATCTGCATCTGTTACATAATTTGAATTATCAATAAAAACATTAGTTGAAGTATAACATTTATCATATAATTTTACAGTATTCCAATCAGCATCTAATTCTGGACAAACACCACGACCATCCTCATTCCAACAAGGTGCTACACAGTCATAAACATCACTACAACAAGCATCAGGCACAGGATTATAAGAATCATCACAAGCATCACGATAACATTCCATTGTTTTATATAAAGAAGGTCCACCTAATAGCTTATTTGTGGTTTCGTATTCATAATCATCACCACAGCATAGAGGTGAGAAGGCTGAGGCATACCTATTACCATAAGCATTATAATAATAAAGACCACGACCGCCTTGAGACACATCGTGCGTCTGCAATACATTACCTCCTAATATATCTACTTGATCCAAATCAATGTAACCATCTGAATCCCAAACCCAATCGTACCCTTTTTCTATTGCAGCTTGAGTACATAAATTATCTATTGTACGTACAGGTTTAGCTGGTGGTATTGTTAGACATTCTTCTGAACCTGAAGAACGAAGAATACATTTACCACTCTCACAAGTTCCAAAAGGATTATTCATAACAACAGTACAATCAACAGCAGTTGGAGGTGCACAAGAACCAGACTGGATAAGAGGACAAGTATATTCATATAGGGTAATGCCATCAGCATCACAATAATCCAGTAAAGGTTCTTCGTCAGCACCACCTTGACAGTATTTTGCATTTTCATAAGGATTAGAAGGTTCATTTGTACAAGCGGGAAGACAAACACCACTATAACATACACCTTCTAAACTATCATCCCAACAAGGCGTACCAGGCGGAAGTTCTTGATCAGAATCACAACCATTATCATTACAAACATGACATGGACACGATTCGACCTTAATAAACTGATCAGACTCCGCTGAACAGTTCCAACCTGTATCCGTACATATTTTGGGTTTTTGACTACGACATAATGTTGTAGGATTAACATTATAACGAAAATGGTCATTTTGACAATCTATAGTTGACATATCTAAAATTAAAGTATCATCATAAAAATTATAATAACTATATAAGATGTCATGATTTTTATAATTACATCGCCATGCATTAAAAAAATTGAATATACCTATACAAGGATCATCATCTAAACTATAATGACAAATTTCAAATCTGATATAACTCGGGACACCACTAATAGGATCATATATATGTACTGATACAAAGAAAAGATTTATTTGATCAACATCTTGAATAAAACTACAAGAATCTTTACAACCAGCAGAGTACAATATAGAACAAACTGAAATCCCATCATCACAAGTTTTAGGTATAATGACTATATCAGCACCAATATATTCAACATCATCTTCAAAAGTGTCAATTATATAAGTAAAACCAAAAACATTAAAAGAAAAAGCACTTAACGACAATAATATAATTAATAATAAAATAAACGCTTTATTTATATTTATTTTATTACCAAACATCAAATTACACCTAATTTTATTAATTACACATTTATATACATTAACTCTTCATTTTATACAATATTTTATATCTTTATTTCATTTGTTTTTAAGCACAAGGTGCACAATTTACAGCAGTCACACCTTCAATACAACCTTCCCAATCTGAATTGCAAGCATCGTCAGGATCCCACCATTTACCGACCAAGGATATTGAAACACCGCCACTATCATCTAAATCATCTACTTCCCACGAACCAACACAAATATCATCTGAGTTCAATGCAGGTAAATCATTTACACCCGTTCTATCACAACATTCGACAAGAGACGCATAAGGACAAAAATTATTATTATCTCCACATTCTACAATCCTAAAAGCTTCTCTTTCAGGTTCATCACCACAACAAAAATTCTGTCCAGTAGCACCATCACGCACACCTTCAGGTCCAAATTGCTCACCATCTGCCATCCAACAAGAACGACTATCATAATTACCAGGAAATCCGGTTATACAATAATAATCTGGATGTGACAATAATGTTGATGTTATATCATTACACCAATCTTCATTTGTATCTTGATCATCCCAGACATAATGCTTACTAGCAGAATCCATAACACAAACAGAATATTCTCCAGCATCACCACTAATACCAACCTCACAATTTTGAACATCTGTAGATGGCAAAATTGGTGCATAACAAGACCCTCCTGGACCAATACAACTTTCAACAGTATTACAACAACCCACTTTTGTTGTACTATATGTTGTTGGACACGCATAAGATTTACATTCTTGTTGCCTGAAATATTCAGTAAGATTATTACCACAACAGCCATCAGGTTGTGGATTATTAAGGGATGTAAGAATACCAGTAGTCCTAACATCCCAAGGATTTACAGTCGCAGTATAATCAATAGTAGGGTCTACAATACCACTACCATTCCAACCATCATTAATTGTTGCCATCTCATAACCATCTATCGCTGCACACTTGCAGGATTCAGGTTGAATGTTTGGATTGTTTGTATCACCAAAACCTAAACGAGGATAAGCTGTTGGTGCTGTAGGTTCAGCTTCAACAGCTTTAACATACTGACAAGTATGACTACCGGAATACCAATTTAATTCAGTCTCAACATTCTTATTATAATAATTTGAAGTCGACCCAGTACCAGGACATGCAGAACACATAAAAAAAGCAGTAATAACCTCATCGAAAACTAATATATTGGGTGTGTTCGTTCCATCATCCTTCGGAGAGGGTTGATTATAATCACGATTCTCGCCATCAGGAGGCATACAATCTTTATGAGTCGCAGGATTATTATAATATTGATACCACCCTGAATCCATATCTGTACTTATACAAGCATCCTGGACGGGGTCTGAAAAAGTTTTATATTGACCTATACAATTAATAGACGCACCATCACAATACGTTTGCTTAACATCACAATTAGACCATATATAATCACATGACTCCTTACACTCTAAAGGAACTTCTTCAGTTCCACAACTATAAGTACATGTATTTACTTTACTATAACAGTTATAATCTTTAAAATCACGAGTAAATTTACAATCTCCACCACCAACTAGTACAGGTGGACAATTTTGAGATTGACAGGTATTTGGATCCGCACAAGAACCAACACAAGGCGATGGCGTACACGATGCTGAAAATACAATATCAATATTAAATATAACTAAAAAAGAAATTAAAAAAAATAATGTTAAAAAATTTATAGATTTCATAAATATCACGACAATACACTATATTTAAATCGCTTTTCGGTAACATTATCAACAGATACAATTAACGAGTTATATCTTTTAACAAGTGTAATATTATTTGAATTTAATGTAGTATACCAACAATTAGATTTATCATTTAATACAATAAACTCATATATACCATTAT
>JAHYJR010000001.1:0-8562 GCA_019429005.1 Nanobdellati archaeon
AAAATATATGAACCGATTTCAAAAGGAATGAAAAGTCCGGCAACAGAACAAAAAACAAAAGATACATTCAGTCCAACAGAACATAAAATATATGAACCGATTTCAAAAGGAATGAAAAGTCCGGCAACAGAACAAAAAACAAAAGATACATTCAGTCCAACAGAACATAAAATATATGAACCGATTTCAAAAGGAATGAAAAGTCCGGCAACAGAACAAAAAACAAAAGATACATTCAGTCCAACAGAACATAAAACATTCGAACCAATGAGTAGACCGGGAGCACCGAAAAGTATAGTAACGGGATATAGAATGAGTGATGAAATAAAAGGATCATTCAATCCAGAACCCGAAACAGGAACTATGTTATCAAACTTAATAAACAAACTTACAGGTAAAAATGAAGAAAATACGTTCAGTCCAACAGAACACAAAATATATGAACCGATTTCAAAAGGAATGAAAAGTCCGGCAACAGAACAAAAAACAAAAGATAAAGATAACACAGATAGAGTCCTAGCAGAATTAAACGTAACTGCAGACAGAAAAAAAGAATAGTCCTTTATAAATTAAAAGATAACTCAACATTAATGAACAGAACAAAAACAAGAACTCATAAGCCTGTTCATTAAATATTTTTTTCTATTTAAAAAATAATTAAAGTCATATTATTTAACACATAACTATTTAAGGTTTAATACCTTATAGTAACAGATTAGGTGAAAATTATGAATGATATTCTTAAAGCGCCATTAAAAGACGGGACTGGTTATATAAATCCTTATACATTGTATAACAAACCCTTAAAAGGTGATATGGGTGATTTCGATCCAAATTTAAGTGAAATTGATATACCCTTCGGACCGTCAGAAATTAAAAATTTAGGTCATTACAGAATTGCGGACAAAGGTATAAATAGTAAATATCTTGAAAGTGGTTTAGGAACCGCAATTATATCTATGCTTAGAGATGCATTAAAAGCTGAAAAAGAATATAAATTAGCAATGCTATCAGTTGATATTATGCTAAAACCGGGTAATATGCCATCTGAAAAGATTATTGCTTTAGGAGATCCATTATTCTTGTCAGGTTACAGCCTAGACATACCAACACAACTTGGTAAATACATAGACAATAAAAGCACAAAAAATTATAATGAAAATGGTTTAACGTCATCAACTAAAAATTGGCTTAATCAAACAACGCAATTCTCAAAAGATAATGAATTCCCAGCAGGTATCGCTTTTGTACCTATTGATAGAAATGATTATTTTGTAACTGGACTAAATCCAAACCCACAACAAGGATTTGACCTTTGCTTAAAAGGTGCAAAATATGAACCCGTCGGAGGTAGATTAAGATTAGACAAAACGATTAAAAATATACAGATTATGGACAACCCAGATACATTCGAATCAGATCTTTATGCAGAAATTAAAGGAGGTTATTAATATGTCATTAAAATTAAGCTCAATAATAAATCCTACATACACTTCAAACAATAGATTCCAACCAGGTTTAGATAACTATAAAAAAAATAGAGAATCTGATGGTTTACCTGTAGATTCAATTATTGCAGGAACAAATCCAAAATCAATAACATATGTTAATGCAAAATGCCTTAAAGGTAAAAAATATCTTAATAAACGTAGATTAAATATAATAGAAAGTCTAGAAGATTGCGGTTCAGTTTATTTAGATACATCATTTAACAAACTTGGACAAGAAGATGTTTCAGAATTAAAAGATTTAATCTATACCGTTGTACGTTCCGACTTTAATAAAAATTCAAAACATAGACATAGTCCAATGCTTTATGAGTTTTTAGACCGAGATGGTAAAGCTATAGTTGCAATTGTAGATAGCATCTTTATGCAAGCTCCAGACACAGAACATCCAGGATCTCCATACACACAAAATACAGCTATGCAACTTGTTAATGGTTCTACAACAAAACATCTAGATGAAATTAATAGAAGAATCCAAGTTGAATCTGGTAAAACTGGAATGGGTCATGTATATTTATTAGAAATCGACCAAAACAAAACATTTTCTCCATTTACAAGATTTAATGAAGCAACAAAAAGACAAGAATTAATCATTCAAGAATTTGATACAAAAGGAGATGGTATACATACTGAATTAAAATACAGCTTTTCAGGAAAAGCATATACTCCAGAACTTCAAAAAGGATGGAAATTCAATATGGATGCTATGCTAAAAGCTGATGAACTTAAATTAGATCTTACGGAACTAAAAGAATATATCAAAGAAAACTCTGAAATCAGTGCAGATAATATAACACCAGTAATTGAACAATTTGAAAATGATCTTGAAAAAATGAAAGAAACCGGAATTGCTAAGATCCCTGAAAGTTATACACAACTTCTTAACGCAAAAAAACAAATTAAAGCTGATGTTGAGACAAATATACTTAACAAAGAATATGAAGTTGATGAATTGCTTAGAATAGAAGAGCTCGAAGAGAAAAAGAAACAAGCAACTTCAGAGCTTAATATCAAAATAGGAAAATTAGAGATTCAAGAAAAATTAATTGACAAATATGAAACTTTAATTGAAGCAATTAAAGAACTCTCAGAAGAAGACAGCAATCTAAAAACTATAATTGACACATATCAAGAACTTAAAGATAAAACTGAACATGCAGAAGTTATTGATAGTGATTTAGAAACAATTATAGAAAACGCATCTAGAGATACACTCAACAGATCTGTAGAGGTTGATATATATAATACAAGAAAAACCCTAGAAATATATAGCGAAGATTTCGATATAACATCTATACTAGAGAATACGGGCATTATATCAAAAATAGATAATATTGAATTTAAACTTGATGAAAATTCTTTAGAGTCTAGTATTGAAGCATATGAATTATCTAAAGAACTAACAGGAAAGGATCTTAATAAAATCGCATTAACAGTAGAAATAAAGAAAAAATCAATCCCTGTAGCTGTATGTGATGAAACTGAACTTTTAGATGATGAAAACGATATAGATCCTGTAGAAGAAATCTCTGATAATGACTTAAAAAACTTAATTATTAAAGACAATGCTATAGGGGTCGCTGTAGACGATGAGACAGAAGTTACAGACGAAGGTAAAACAGATAGTATTATAGATATTATTAAATAAAAAATCAAATAATATCTAAATAGAAATCTATAAATAATAAGGCACCCAATATTAATTTACGGGTGCCTTATGTATACTACTTCTGGATATAACAGTTTTGGTGGCGGTTTTGCCTTCGAAAATGTACTTGACCAACTGTATTCTATAGGTTTTTTCAATATAGCTTTACCATTTATCATCGTTTATTCTCTAATATATGTACTTTTAAAAAATTCAAGTTTATTTAGTAGCAGTCCAAACATAAGCAAGATTATATCAATGTCCCTTGCAGCATACACAGTTATATTCAGTCCATTTGCAGTATACTTAATGGCAATGACAGCAAAACTAGGTGTCATATTAATCGGTATTCTGTTCATACTGATGATAGGCACAATGGCCTTTTCATTTAAAAAAGATGATAATCATAAAGATGGCAACCCATTCATAAACTTCTTATCGGGTCACTCACAAGCTATAATCATATTTGTATTCGTCGTAGGCGGTCTAATGTTCGCAAGCAGCGGTGGCCTTGTAATCTTTTTCACATATTTTGGCCTGCCCCTATATTATCTAAATGGCCTATTCGGTTTCATAATAGTTATTGGTGTATTCTGGTGGATGCTCTCACCAAGCAAAGAAGAAGAAGCAACACAACTGTTTGGACAATACCAACGTGAAATGAAAGAACAGAATAAAAACTTTGGTGGTGGTGTTAGCGGATACCCACACGTATTTATAGGAGGACAACCAGGTTTCCAAGGACAGCCAACTTTTGATGATTGGAAGAAAAATCGATAATTAACAATAATTTAAACTTTTCTTTTTGGGGTTTAGTACTACATAACCCGTATCTTTTGCAACAACCTTATTTGATTCTTGATAAGCTGTATTATTTATACTACCCATCCAATCTTGTATCTTATCAACAGTATCTGTATAACCTAATTTAACCATCTCAGCCATTGCTTCACCATGAACTTTACCCTCAGATGCAGCCCAATTTGCCAAATGACCAACCTCATGAAGACCTATTCCAAGATATTTTTTAGCAAGATCTTTAACAGTTCCAGCTGATTTATAAATACTATCTGCATACGCATGATTTATTACAACAGAACTATCCTTTTTTGATGAATATCCCGGTGTACCCATATCAGATTCCCCTGTCAGATGGTCACTTTCATCATAACTGAAAGCAAGCTTCTTCAATTTAACACCCCTTTTCTGAGCATAACCTGTAATTAATGCAGATGCAACCTTCGCCGCCTGTCTATACGTTTCAAAAGGCGTCAAACTAGGATCTTCTTTGATAGAATCAATACCTTTATATGACGCGAGCACAGGCAAATCCAACTCACCTAAATACGAATTATCAGACCCGTTAACATTAGAATTTAAATAATTTTGCCCTTTATCTTTAGCTCGATATGCAACCGTACCAATACCTAAAACAAAAAGTACCGCTGAAAACATAGATAATATGCTAAACAAGATAAATTCAATCATAAACATTAATAGGATTTAGTTGTTTAAATGTGATTGTATACATCACCAATCAACAATACCTTGATCTTTCCCAATTTCTAGCCATGACCATGCCCAAATTACAGCTTCAAACGCACGAACATAATCTTTTTTATCTAAGAAATAATCCGTATCTTTGATATATGCATTCACATTTTTTAAGAAATCAGAACCTTTAACATCCATAGACTTAGCATCACTTGAAATCGCTTTTGCTTTCTCAAGCCATTTAAGTGTCTCAGAGATTAACTGTTTTTCAGTATCCATAATAATCAATTATCTGAAAGATCTTTTTCAACAGAATCAATCTTATTTTCAATAATCAGATTCTCAATCTTCTGTTTTATTGGATTATGAGAATCCATATGATCAATTTCCTCAAGAACAGATTCTTCTTTAGTTATAATTTTCATCTCATCTGAAACTTCCTTTTCAATTTTTTCCTCTTCAGCTTTAATTTGTTCAAGTACAACTTCAATTTTGTTATTCATTTCAACAATATTATTATCAAGACTTATAATCCGTTTAAGACCATATAATATACCGACAAGAGCACCAAAAGCTGCACCAATAATAAATGTTAATACAAAATTCATTAAAATCACTTAAAACTAAATTAGGCAACAATAATATAAATAGATTTAGATTTTTTATTGTTTAAACATACTAACAAAATCCAACTCCTGAAAATGAAGTTCTGACGGTATAATTATAGAATGTGGCATTTTTCCAAAATCAAGACCTATAAGATCCTTAATTATTCCATAATAAATATTACTACCATTTCCAAGATGTGCAAGAACAATAATTTCAGTCTCTTCAGATAAGATTGCTTTTTTCTTTATACCTTCCAGCTCAAGAAAAAGCTCCATTGCACAATTAGCACTCATACCGATATCAAGAAGTGCGAGTGTGTGTGCTTTAATGCTTAGATTGTCAAAAATCATATCATATGCGGATGTTGGAAAATAATTCTCTTTAGGAAACGGTATTGACACGGTCTTTCCAAATTTGTAAAGATGTAAACCAGACTCAGCAATTGCGGAAAATATAGATGATGCATGTATTATTTCAACAGAAATTCCTTCTTTTCTTACCCTATATACAATATCAGAATGCGTAGTTGCTGAAAGCGGATCGCCACCAACAATAAAAGCAACATCTTCGCTCTTTGCCCTTTCAAAAACAATATCTTTATCTTCAACGTCAGCACGATCAAGGACGATTACCTGTTTACCAATTAATTTTTCAAGATTCTTTAAATCAAGATCAACGGGACAGGTATAAAACTCAGCAAACACAGTCTTAGATTTTTTACATGCATCAAGACCATTAATGCTTATATCTTTCTCATTACCTATACCAAGACCAATAATATACAATTTTGCCATACAAGTATTAATCAAACCAAATCATTTTAAGATTAACTGTCAATATTACTTTATGAAATTTATTGATGCATTAAAAGAACATCTTACTGAAGATGAGCTTAAACATGTAAACAAAAGTTTTGAAGTCCTTGGAGATATTGCAATAATTGATATCCCTGAAGAATTAGAAAATAAAAAAATATTAATCGCAAAAACACTCAAAGACCTTAACAAGCACATAAACATAATCCTACGAAAAACAGGAGATATCACAGGAACCTACCGTGTGGGCACATATGAAACTTTAATTGGAGACCGAACTGAAACAATATGCAAAGAAAACGGTTGCAGATTTAAAGTGGATCCAACAAAAACATATTTCTCATCAAAAATGGGCTATGAAAGACAAAGAATTACAGATACAATTAAAGATAAGGAAAATATACTTTGCCTGTTTGCCGGCATCGGTCCATACCCTATAAATATCGCAAAAACTAAGGATGTAAACATAACCGCAATTGAAATAAATCCAGAATCAGTTGATTTTTTTAAAGATAATATAAAATTAAACAAAGTTGAAGGTAAAATAAATATAATCCTTGGTGATATCACAGATGAATTACCAAAAATAAAAAAAACATTTGACCGCGTTCTTATGCCCGCACCAAAAGATGCAGAAAATTTCATTAAAGAGGCACTTGAAAAAGTTAAAATTGGCGGTATTATAAACATATACGGTTTTAAAACACAGGAAAAATTAAAGGAATATCCAACAGAAATAACTGAAAAATGCAAAGAATTTGGATATGAAATTGAAATAATAATGTCAAGAGACTGTGGTAACATGGGCCCTTATTGTTATCGAGTGGTCTGTGATTTTAAAGTTCTATCGGGACCTTAGAGTAGTTTGGTCATCATTCCAGCTCGGGGGGCTGGCGACCCGTGTTCAAATCACAGGGGTCTCATTAAAAAATCACATAATTTTTACTGTTTTTTTATATGTCTTTGGACGCTTAGACCATGACTCAGGACGTTTATAACCCAAACGTGCAGCAAATTTATCAGCATCAACTTCAAGCTTATCCGCATCATCATGTTCCCAATTACGTCCTTGAAGAACATGACCAAATTCATGTGCAATTACATATTTCAATTCAATTTCAGAAATATCTTTAGGAATTGTAAGCTGCATCACTTTAAATCGTCCTTTAGGATTTGGAAAATGCATAACCTGACCTAAAGCTTCCTTATGTAAAACCAACAGATACAAATTATAAGTACATTCCTTATATTCGCTAGCATTCATAGAAGACAATACATCTTTCAATGCTTTTTGAACATTAAAATAAAATTGTATACTCGTTTGAGACTTAATAAATTGATCAATCTTCTTTTCTAATACCATGTTTTTATTTTAGGTAGATATTATATAAATAAATATCTCAAGAATCAACCCGATTTAAATCTCTAATCTCACGAGATATTAGCGATGTCTTTGTATTATTTAAAATAACTTTTTCATTCATCCCAACAAGATTATCAAATGCATTTTTTTTAGTTTTATATTTATTATAAGATTCATCAAGCTTAGCTTTAAGTTCAATTTCAGTTTCCTTAAACATATCAATCTTTGATGAAAGTTCAAAATAAATTTTCATCAATTCGCCAATATTTTTATGTATATTTCGCACAGTCTCAACAATCGTATCACAATCAGGATTAAGAATATCATCTTCAATAACATAAATCTGTTTTCTCATAGATGCCATAAAAAAATCAAAGGTTTCTTCCTCACTTGGAAAAGTTAAATAATCAATTTCGTAAGAAACATTATCCAACGGTTCTTTTAAAAGATCTTTGTCTGATGAAATAACAACTTCTTGTATAGAATCAACAACTGAATTTTCATTAAAACCATTCTCTAATCTAGTTATATTTTTATCATCATCTATTTTACGTTTCAAAATATCATTAAAAGCGTCCAAATTAACTTGAACTGCTTTTTTAACTTCATCTCGTTTAAATGAAAAGGCATCAATCTTTATCCTTATAGAATCATATTCACATTTAATATCATTAAACGTAAAACTTGTTTTTTTAAGATCTGGCATAAATTTATCTTTAAAACTTTGTATATGTCGCTCGGCATTTTTAGCAATACCCTTATCAGGAATCATACAATCTGGAAGCTTTTTTTCAGCATTTGAAAATAACCAGATTTTATCTAAAAAATTCTTATTTTTTAATAATCTATTTTTTTCGTTAATTAGCTCAATATTTTCAAGCTCAATTTCATGTTCATCTTTAATATCTTCATTTTTAAACAGAATAATACCAATATTATTCATCACATGTCTCGCTAACATATGAGATTGTCCTTGTCGCTTACTATCTGCAAGAATCGCAAGAGAGATAAATCCAAATATAACAGATAAAAATATTTTTAAAATAACAATATCAACCATTTTTATCACATCTAAAACAAAGAGTCTTATATTATTTGTCCTAAATCACATTTAAACGTTATTAT
>JAHYJR010000001.1:8662-287047 GCA_019429005.1 Nanobdellati archaeon
ATTATAAAAATCTATTATAAAAATCTATTATAAAAATCTATTATAAAAATCTATTATAAAAATCTATTATAAAAATCTATTATAAAAATCTATTATAAAAATCTATTATAAAAATCTATTATAAAAATCTATTATAAAAAATGTATTATAGTATAAAATCATAATAAATAGATATAATCTAAATAATTATTAATTATATAACCCAATACTATTTTAAATATTCTAACTAAATTAAATTGATATCGGTGATTTGATGCTTATAGGTGAAGTTTTTGGAAAGACTGGAACAATACACTTTAGCTTCAAGGCTTATAAAGACATTAAACGATTGGATTTTGTAACAATCAAAGATGAAAAAGGTAGATGGATACTAGGACAAGTTATAAAAGTCGAAAGTGAATCAGAAGACAAAAAAACAATAGTTAATACTGCATATACTAAAGTAATTGGTTTCAGAAATGAAGAAGGTATGCTTATGACACTTAAACGTGCAATAAGACCAAATTCGCTTGTATATACTGCAGATAAAAAAATAATACAAGACACATTAAAACTAACACGCAATGGCTTATATATGGGTCTTCTTGATGCAAATAAAGATACTGAAGTCTATTTAAATCCAAAAGACCTCGTAAGTAAACATTTGGCTGTATTGGCATCAACTGGTGCAGGAAAATCATATACTGTGGGCGTAATTTTGGAAGAATTACTTGAGAAAAAAATACCAATTATAATCCTTGATCCTCACGGTGAATATGTAAGTTTAAGATTTGCAAATGATAATGAAGACGAAATCAAAAACATGGAAATGTATAATATCAAACCAAAAGGCTATAATGTTATGGAATATAGTCCAGACCCTAGAATAAACCCAGGTGCAGAACAATTAACATTCAGTGATATTAACCTTGAAGCTGTTGAACTCCAACAAATTATGCCATCAAAAACATCTAATGCACAAATGGGTCTTATATATACAGCAATAAGAGATTTAAAATCACGTGATAGCGAATATTCATTATCCCAAATAATATCACAAATTGATACTTTAGACAGCCCAGCAAAATGGAACATCATAAATATGCTAGATATAGTAAAAGATATTGGTATATTTTCTGAAACACCAACACAAATTGAAGATCTTGTAAAACCAGGTCAAGCATCAATCATAAACTTACGAGGAATTTCACCAGAAATACAAGGAATGGTCGCATATAAACTTACAAAAGATCTTTTTGAACTTAGAAAAATTGGACGTATACCTCCTTTATTTTTAATATTAGAAGAAGCACATAATTTTTGCCCAGAAAGAGAAGTAATTGCACCAACAAAAATAATAAGAACAATTGCAAGTGAAGGTCGTAAATTTGGTATGGGTCTCTGCGTCATATCACAAAGACCTGCAAGAGTTGATAAAAGTGTCTTATCACAATGTAACACACAAATTATACTAAAAATTACAAACCCTAATGATATTAAAGCTGTAAGTTATGCAGAAGGTATGCTTGAAGGTATGGAAAAAGAAATTAAAAGTCTTAACCCTGGAACCGCTTTAATACTAGGTATGGAACTACCACTTTTTGTTGATATCAGAGTTAGAAGAACAAGACATGGTGGTGTTACTGTAAACATAACAGATCAACCAAAAACAGGGAAAAAAATACTTTCATTAAGAACAGTATCAAGAGAAACTGTTGAACAAAGACTAGGTATACTAAAAACAGTATATTATCCTTGCTACCACATAATAAGCGGCACAAGATCATATCTTTTTGAAGGTATGGAAGGAAACATAATATATTATGATAAAAGTGGTATGAAACAACAAAATATAGATTTGGATGAAAATGAAACTGAAGTATTATCTGCAATCAAAGATGAAAGTGATAGCGAGTCCCTAATTGAAAAAACAACATTATCACTTGGCGATATAAACTTAGCTGTAAAAAATCTTACAAAAAAAGGCTATGTCAGTACTGAAACAAATAATAACACAGGTGATGAAATTATCAAAAGAAACTCAAAATCACATGATACTTTGATGACATCAAAACTCAAACCAGAATTTGTAATAATTGATGGTGAACTAATAAAACCTAAAATATCAGGTCAACAATCAGAAAGAAAAGCTAAAGCAATACTTGGAGCAATAGATTCTATTAAACTCATTTATTATCCTTATTATCTAGGTAAAAATTTTATGGTAGATGCAGTAACAGGAATTAAAAAAAATTTTAGTTAATCTTATAAAAATAATCTTATAAAACACTAACTAGATTTTATAATCTAATATAAATTATATTTATAACGTGAACATAATGGCAAAAAAAGAATTAAAAATACTCTGTACTGCAGATATTCACACAGACCATAAATTAGCCGAAGCAATATTAAATACAATAAAAGAACACAAAATTGATGTATATATAGGCGCAGGAGATTTCCATTCAAAAGAATTCACCGAAAATTTCCTTAAAAAAATTAAAACTAGAGGCTTTGTAGTATCTGGTAACTGGGATCATGTAACATTCAAAAATAAATATATATCATCAATGGATTTTGGTATTGAAGAACATCAAGGTTATTACTTTTTTGGAGTTGGAAATAGTATATATTATAATTTTAATGAAATTGCAATGGAAATAACAAAACATATTGACCCTAAAAAACTTATTTTTATAACACATTACCCACCATACAAAGTTCTTGATAAGATCTGGAGCGGGCGCCATGTCGGTTATCCCGAATTTACAGATTTCATTGAAGATAAAAAACCCGCATTACACGTCTTTGGTCATATACACGAAGATCATGGCCATAAAAGAATTGGAAAGACACTCGCAGTAAACTGTTCTCTTGCAGATGAAAGAAAACTTTATATCATATCATTACCATCTCAAAAAATAACAAAAATAGATGTTGAGAAAATGCTTAACAAAATTAAAAAATCTGAAAAAACTAATAAAACTAAAGTAATAAAAACGATAACAAAAAAAGAAACAACTAAAAAACCTGAAATAAAAATCAAAAAAAATAAATTAAAAAAATAAATGGGCCGATAGTTCAGTGGTAGAATGCCTGCTCGGCATGCAGGAGGCCGCGAGTTCAAATCTCGCTCGGTCCATTATAACAACAAATTCTCTAAAAAGGTCATTCATTTTTATCCACCTCACTTAAAGAAAATAATGTGCCAACATCACACGGCTATCTTCAAAATGTAATATTTTTTTATTTAACACTTAAAGAAAATAATGTGCCAACATCATCCCCATTCAAAATTTCTTTTATAACACAATCTCTATTGATATTCGAAACAACTGTCATAATATTTGATTTGGCTGCAACTTGAGCAGCAATAATCTTTGACTGCATACCACCTGTACCAAAATCAGATTTAACACTACTTATAACACCATAAACTGTTGAATTGATATTATCAACAAAAGAAACAACATCTTTAGTTTCAACATCGCGATACAAACCATCAACATTAGATAAGATTATAAGTAAATCGGCATTAAACAATTCAGAAACCTGTACTGATAAAATATCATTATCACCAAAAGTTATTTCATCGGTAGAAATCGAATCATTCTCATTTATTATTGGAACTAAATTTAGAGAAACTAATTTATCTAACAGATTTTTAAGAATTAATTTCCGTTTACAATCCACAAAATCTAAATTTGTAAGAAGAAGTTGAGATACATAAACACCATATTTCCAAAAAACAATCAATATATGACCGCAAAAGAAGAATATTGAATTGGCAAATATTGTAAATAAATCAAAAATAAACCAACATCTTGCCAAGACTAAAAAATCCAAAAATTCAAGAAAAAATATAAACAAACAAAAAGCAAATTTAAGGTAAAACTTACCGTAAAAATTAATCTAAATCGATTTTTTTTGAATCATTACAACCTTCACAAAGCCATCGTCCATCAGCATCAATAAGCTCATCAGAAATATTCCCACAATCTTCACAAATACCTCGTATACTCTTTGATACCTCATGACCCTCTTCTTGCATATCATATTTTGCATTAAAGACTTCAATTAGCGCTGGAACAATCTTTGTAATATCAGTTTCAGTTATAATACCTACAAGATTATCATCTGAATCAATTACAGGTACACGACCTATACGATTAGAATACATCTTATCAGCCACATCTGAAATCTTTTCGTCAGGACCAACACTAAAAAGTTTTGAAGTCATAATATCTTTTACTTTAAACTGACTTGGAATTTTATTTTCAGAAACAATATTATTTATGATATCCTTATCGGTAACAAGACCAATAACATCATTATTTTCAACTACGACAAGACCACGAATATTATATAATTTTAAGAAATGTGCAGCCTCTTTAACTGATTTTTCAGACTCAATAACAATAACTTTTTTTGTCATAATCTCTGAAACCTTAATTTCTTCATTATCGGAATGCATACCAAATATATACAATTGATAATTATAAAAAGATATGTAAAATTGTTAAAATTTCAGACTATAAAGATCTTGTCTAATATCTCTAAGAGACTTCCTTTTGTCAATTATATCCTTTTTCACTAACAGTTGTAAAGCATATCGTACAGTTCTATCAGGAAGACTTGTAAGCTCAATAAGTTCTTTCTGTGTCAATTGCTCACCTTCATACTGAAGCATTTTATATACAAACTTAGCACTAGGTGGAAGATCGTCAAGGTCTTGTCCATAAGTCTCAATCTTCTTTTTCAATTTTCCAGTAATCTTAGAAAATTTGCCACTATCAAAACGCACAAACAATACATCTATTGATGCTTTTTTAAATTAAACTGAATCAACATTAAGTTTAATCCGTTTCTAACCATCAAAGATTATATCATTACCAGACCCAGATGATATATTACTTATATTAATTATACATTTATCAGACACAATTATAGGTTTTATTGCCTGATTCATTGAATTTACAGGTATTATAAGATTCACATTTGAATTTGGTGCAACAATAGGTCCTCCTGCAGAAAGCGAATAAACGGTAGATCCCATTGGTGTCGATACAATAAACAATCCGCACCATCCCTAAAAACAAACTCACCATCAATACCATGCACAATAACATGAACAGTTATACCTAGTTGTGCCTGTTTGAGATGATTACAAAGAGTCTCTAGATTATGTTTAAATACCATCATACCAACTAATACTATTTTTTTATTAATTATAAAATCTATATAAAATTGAAAATAAATAAATAAAATAAATACACAATTATTTAACAAAACCCAACAATTATCAATACATTTAAAAAACTTCTATCAATAATTATGGTTTAGACTAGAACAGTTATCTTAACGTTTCTAGATTGGTGATATAAATGGCAAGAATGCATTCAAGAAAAAAGGGAAACGCAGGTAGTACTAAACCAGTTGATAAGACAGTACCAATATGGGTTGAATACAAAGCAGATGAAGTTGAAAGACTTATTATAAAACTCAAAAAAGAGGATAAAGATTCCGCTTTGATTGGAACAATATTGAAAGATCAATACGGTATCCCTTCTGTAAAAGCATTAACAGGAAACAGTATTTCTAACATCATTGAACAAAATGGTCTTAAAAGAGAACTTCCTGAAGATCTTAGAAATCTTATGGTAAAAGCTGTAAACATAAAAGACCATATGGAAAACAACAAAAAAGATTTAAGATCAAAAAGAGGTCTTAACCTTGTTGAAGCAAAAATCAGAAGACTAGGTAAATATTATACTAAAACAAAAGTATTGGCTCCAAAATGGGTATATAATCCAAAGAGAGCAAAAATTGCAATACAGTGATCTTTTAGATCACATTTTTTCTTTTTTTTCTTTTTATTAAAGCTATTCTTTTACCAAAAATATATAGAATAAACTAAATATTGACGCAATAATAAAAGATAAAATAAAAGGATAAAACTCAAAATAAAATATTACCATTAAAATAGGCATAAAAACACACCTACTAAGATTATAAATTATTTCTCTCTGAACAATAAATTTAAAATAATCTCTTTTTACAGCAACATCATAAAGATACGCAGACCATGGAATAATCAATACTTTTTCAGAGAAATTTTTATATGAATCAACAATAAACACCTTAAATGGCGTATTTACAAAAATCCGTCCAATCCAACCTATAAAATAAAAAATTGTTGCAAACTTAAGCACCTTTCGCTTATCAAAATGATCTGTCATAACACCTATAAAATAAAATAAAAATAATGAAAAGACCAATGATGCTGAAAACACAAGACCTACAGATTCTATATCTAACATCAAAATTATTAAAAATATAGGCCATATAACACGACCAATTATAGACTCGATTGCATATCCTGAAAAACTTAATAACATGTTACGATCTGTAACAGATGAAATTAAACCTAACAATCCTAAATTTTCAAAATGCACCTTTTCATAAGAATCTTTTGTCATAAATAAAGGGAATACCGAAATAATAAGAATTATTGAACCAAAAACAAAAAGAGGAGAATAACCAAATAAACCAATAATAATAGCACCAATAAACGGTGCACAAACACTTGAAATCATAGATAACATATAGATTAATGCAAGCTCACGACCACGTTTACCTTTACTAGAATGTTCTACATAATTAAGATGAAATCCAAAATTAAACAATATCATCCTTAAAGAAAACAATATAGGTAAAATATAAAATAAGAGTGGAAACACTACAATATATTGCAAACCAAAATAATAACTAACAAGAAAAAATGTACTAACAAATATAGAATGCTTAACACCAAACCTTGAAATAAATCTCGCACCCATAAACGAAAATACAACAAAACTTACTGAAATCATAAAAAAATAAAAAATTATAGATACTATTGAAAACCCTAAATTATACAAATAAATAGGAACAAAAATAGATATCAAACTTTCAGCAAAAGACATAATTGAAAAAGACAAATAGATTTCATCCATATCCTTATTTTTAAAAAAATCATGTATTGCATGATGTGAATAAAAAGACATAGACTAAATAAGTGTTAAATAACATATAAATCTTAAATTAAATATAAATCTTAAATTAAATATAAATCTTAAATTAAATATAAATCTTAAATTAAATATAAATCTTAAATTAAATATAAATCTTAAATTAAATATAAATCTTAAATTAAATATAAATCATAAAAAACATAATACTTTAATATCTACACACAACAAAATATTGATGATACATCAAAAAATAGAAGATATTTCTAAACTTGCTGCAAAAAAAATTATAGATGAAAAAGGTAAAATTCTTATAGTTTCACATTTTGATGCAGATGGTATCTGTGCAGGGTCTTTAGCATACAAAGCATTAGGTAATATTGGGAAAAAATGTGATATCCAATTTATAAAACAGCTTGAACTGGACATTTTAAAAGAAATTGCAAAGGTTGATGCCGATTTATTCTGGTTTACAGACCTTGGAAGTGGACAAATAAATAATATTAACAAATACATTAAAGGTAAAAAAATCATAATAACAGATCACCATAATATAGATAACACAAAATCTGAAAATAATGAAAATGATATTATCCATATAAACCCACATCTTGTAGATATCGACGGTACAGACGAAATAAGTGGTGCGGGAACAACATATATATTAGCCTCAAAAATATCAAAAGACATTGATGAATTCATATACCTTGCATTAGCAGGTGCGGTAGGAGACATACAAAAGAAAAATGGCATATTTAAATCATTAAATAAAAAAATATTAAAAAAAGCTATAAAACTCAAAAGAATCAATGCAAATAAAGGATTACGACTTTTTGGACGAAGTAGCAAACCATTACACAAATGTCTACAATATTGCAGAGAACCAAAAATACCAAAAATTGCAGACAATGAAATGAAAGCCATAAAATTCATAAAAAACTTAAATATCCCAATAAAACAAACAAATGGCGAATGGACAAGGTTAATTGATCTTGACAAAAAACAAGAAACCGAATTGTCAACAGCGATATTACTTGCAGCAAATGTAACATCAAATGAAACCCATATTATCGGTTGTGTGTATATACTTCCCAATAATTTTGAGATACGTGAATTTGCAACGATGTTAAATGCATGTGGTCGAATGGGTAAATCTGAAGAAGGTATGAAACTTTGCCTAAATATGCGAAACTCTATTGATGATATACTTATTGATTATAAACGTAAAATTGCAGAATCACTCACATGGGCATCACAAAATAAAGATGCAATAACAAAAACAGACATAGCGTCCTACCTAATCGCAAAAAACAATATAGATGATAATTTTATAGGTACTGTAATCTCAATCCAATCCTATTCTAAAACCGATAGATATATCTTGATAGGGCTAGCAGATAGTGATAATGGTATAAAGGTCTCTGGAAGAGTTTCAGATAACCTTAAAAATAAGATTAATTTGGGTGCAGCACTAAAAAAAGTGTCTGAAGAGCTAAAAGGCGAAGGTGGTGGACATAATCTTGCAGGTGGTGCAAAAATACCGAAAGGTAGTGAAGAAAGATTTATAAAATTGTTGGATAACTTATTAAAAGAACAATTAAATAATAATAGTTCTTAATATATTATAATTAGAAAATCATTACGTATAAACAAAATATCTGAGATGTTTACGCATGGCAAGAAAAACAATAATCAAAAAAAAGATACAGAAAGTATGGTATGATATCATCGCACCTAAAATGTTTGATAATAAAAAAGTTGGAAGTACAACTTCATCAAACAAAGATCACTTAAATAACAGAATATTGAAAATACCTTTAAACGAAATTACAGGCAATTTCAAGCATTTTTATATAAATATAGTTTTAAGAATAAAAGAAGTTACTGAAAATTCAGCTATTGCAGATTATATAGGTCAAACAATAAGAGATGATAAAATATTAAGACTCGTAAACAGATGGAGTTCTAGAATTGACTCAATTGATGATATTACAACAAAAGATAACAAAAAGATTAGAGTAAAAAGCATAGCTGTAACAAGAAGAAAAGTCAATACAACAATAAAGAGTAAAATTAGATTACTCGTTTCAGAAAAAATGAAAAATTATTGTGAAACTAACAATTTAGAACAAATTGTAAACAGTATAAATAATACAGATATACAAAAAATAATAACAAAAGAAGCAAAAAAAATATATCCTCTAAAAGCTATTGAAGTTCGAAAAATTGAAGTGCTTAACCCACGAAAAAAAGTTATAAAAATGGCACAACCTAAAACAGATAATATCTCAATAGACAAAGAAACAACATCTATAGAAGCTTGATTAAATCAAGCAATCTATTTATTTTTTAATCTAATTAAGCTTTAAATAATAAATTTAAAGTATATATAATAACAAAAACCAAATATACAACAGATTTATTATTAATGCTAAAGACTATATCGAAAAAGATTTACTTTTTGCAATAAAAGCAATGATAATTCTGTTTAATTCTAAATTAGGTCTCGAAACAGTAATACATCACATATCAACCGAAAAGTATGGTAAAATATCTCAAAACTTCAAAACAGTTCTTAATGACATTAAAAATGGTTATTCTATTAGAAAAGCACTTGAAAAATTAAGAAATGAAACAAAATCAACAAATTTTAAAAGAATTATTGATGCACTTGAAACTTGTGAAAACAATGACACAGATATATCAAAACGCTTAGAAAACATATCACAGCATATACTTGATGAGAAAAAAATAGAAATCAATATTTTTAATGAACGTCTAAATGTAATTCTTACAACATTTACAATAATATTACTTATACCAATAATAACACAAACGTTCAAACTTATGTAAACAATAACAAGCACAACACTCTTTAATATAATCACAATACATGATAACATATACATGTTCATATTTATTTCAGATATTATTGTATTATTAGCCTTTATTCCTATAATAAAAATTACAGAACCGGTGATATAATGTTAATTGAGATATTTTTTATATCAATAATGACCTACATTTCATATAAATTTAAAATTGAAAAAAAACAAGAATTTGAATTATCTTTACTTGATAAACTTGAAGACATAGCGGATAATATAGACTCCAGAGATTCAATAAATACTGCAATTAAAAAAATAATTAAAGATAAAACATATAAAACGTCAAAATATCTTTAAAAAATAATATCAAATATTAATTCAGGAACATCATTTGAAGATGCAATGAAAAATGCAGCAAAACATGAAAAATCACAATTAATTGAAAATGTTGCAGCAATTTTAATCATTTCTGAAAAAACAAATGAAAATCTTACAAAAGTACTAAGATCTTTATCAAACCAATTGCGTGATATACATATATTAAAACTAGAACGGATTAAAAAAACAAAAATAACTTCAATGACACAATTTATATTAGGTTCTTTTGCTATGCCTTTTATGTTAACCTATATGAATAGAATGTTTGAACTAACTACAACACCATTCCTTATAAATTTCCTATTAATTATTGCTATAATTTCATCAATTATCTCAGCAGTATCAAAAGGAAATAGTTTTGAAAGTGCATACTTTATACCAATAGGATTTATAGTTTCGCTCATAATTATAACAATAATAACAGGAACAATTCCATATTTTGAAAATATAACACTTTAGGGTTTTAAATAATGCAAGAGACACCTTCTTTTATCATTGAAAATTATGGTAATGTAGGTATATACCAACAAAAAACGTTTGCTGGAATAGTATACACATATTACTTAAAAGAAATAATTCCAAATGAACTTGGAGAACTAAAAGATTTTTTAGAAGATGACAATCTTGAAGAAATTATGTATATTGGTCCTAAAAACTGTATAAAAGTAATCCATAAACGCTATGGAATGTGTAACACAAATGTATATATTGACGAAAAAAATAGTATTGAAATAATCAATAATCTTGCAGCACAATCGGGAAAAGTAATAAATCCAAATTATCCCATATTAAATGCACGATTAAAAGATGGTTCAAGAATAAACGCAACATTACCCCCTATATCAATACATGGACCAACAATGACAATACGAAAATTTAGAAGAGATGTAATAACAGTCCCTGAACTCATAAAAGAAAATACAATAACATCTGAAGCTGCAGCATTTTTATGGTGTTGTATAGATGGGCTTGGCAATAAACCATGTAACATCTTATTTTCAGGAGGTACTACAAGCGGAAAAACAACAAATCTTAATGCATTCTCAATGTTTATCCCTGCTGCATCTAGAATAATTACAATTGAAGACACCGCTGAATTACAATTACAACATGAACACTGTATCACACTTGAAACTGACGATAAAACAAATATAACTTCAGACATCATACTTAAAAACACTTTGAGGATGCATCCCGATCGACTTATCGTGGGTGAAGTTCGTGGTGAAGAAGCGCAAACGTTATTTAATGCAATGAACGCGGGACAAGAGGGTTGTATGGGTACAATCCCTGCCAACACATCAAAAGAAACAATAAATCGTGTTATAAATCCACCAATGAATGTTCCGTCAAGCATGCTAACAGGATTAGATCTCATAATTATGCAACAACAAACAATCTCAAAACAACACATAACCAGACACATAACCGAAATAAGTGAGATAAGTGGTAGTGAAAATGGCATCCCTAGACTTAATACAATCTATAAGTGGAATCCAATAAACAGGATTCTAGAATCTACAAATATCCCAAGCAGATTAAGAACAAAGATTTCTGAAGCCTCTGCAATAAACACAAAAGAATTTGACAAAATTTTAAAAGAAAGAACAGATATACTAAAAAGCCTATCACAAAAATCATATAATATAAAATACTTTCTTGAAACAATAAATATAAACATTTCAAAATATGAAAAATGATAGCCACAAACATTTAAGTAAAAAACAACAAATAATATATTATGGAAGAATATGTAAAACTTATCAAAAATGTACTTGATAAGATTAAACCAACTAATATTGAAATTAAAAAAAATAAAGATATGTATTCTAAAATCAAAGAATATATAGAATCAAAATTTAAAAAAAATGTCCTTCTTGTAGGTTCTGTTGGTAAAAAAACATTTATATCTGGAGATAATGATCTTGATATATTCGTTTTCTTTAATATAAACACAACAAAAGACACTCTTGAAAAAGAAGGCCTAGATATTGGAAAAGATGTTTTCAAAAAGTTTAAAGGTCAATATACAATAAATTATGCAGAACATCCTTATGTAAAGGGAACAATTAACGGTTTTAAAATTGAAATCGTGCCTGCATACAACATAACTTCTACTGAAGTACTCAAATCAGCTGTAGATCGAACACCATTCCACACACAATATGTTCTTGATAATTTGAAAAATCAAAATGATGTATTATTATTAAAACAATTCTTAAAAGGAATTGAATGTTATGGTTCAGACCTTAAAACACTTGGTTTCTCAGGATATCTTTGTGAATTGATTATTTTAAAATACAAAACATTTGAAAATACATTAAAAATTGCTCAATCATGGACTTATCAAGAAATCATAGATTTAGAAAATCATCACACAAATGAATTCTATAACAAGATAAAACAGACATTCAAAGACCAACCCTTAATATTTATAGACCCCACAGATAAAAAACGAAACGTTGCTGCGGTATTATCAAAAGAAAAATTCTCAAGATTTATATTTATGGCAAGAATGTTTTTAGATGAACCAAAAAACACTTTTTTCTTTCCTAAAAAAATAAAAATAAATAAAGAAAAAATCATAAATGACTTAAAATTACGAAAAACCAAACTAATTGTCATAATATTTAAAAAACCAAATGTTGTTGAAGACATACTTTATCCGCAACTAAGACGATTCAAACAACGTACAATAAATGTTCTTGAGAAAGAAGGATTCAACATTTTAAACGCACATGAATTTGCAGATGATGATTGTGGTATTTCAATAGAAACACATTATGGTCATCTTGAAAAATTTAAAGAAACTCTAGGTCCAAGAATTTTTGACCCTTTAGATAACCAAGAAAAATTCACACAAAAACACAAAACAATATGGTTTAAAGAAGACAGATTCATATCAGAAATAGAACGAAAACATTGCAAGATTGAGGATTTTATTAAAAACTGGCTTAAACAAGACCAATTTAATCTTGAAAAAGAAGGTGTTCCCCGAAATATTGCAGAATCAATATCAAAAAGATTCAAAATAATACAAGATAACAATCTAATAAAAATAAAAAGTGATGAACTTTGGAAAGCGCATTTAAAAGAAAAAATAAAAGTATATTAAAAAATAATTAAATCAGTGTACTACTCACTAATTCAACATCAGATATCTCTTCGATTTGATTTATTTTGTCTTCAAGTTCGCCTATACCACCATCAGAATCTTCAGTCACAAACATTACAGTAAGTGAATTAAGACCAAATGCAATAGGTTCAATTTTAGAATCTTGAATTTTCATAATTTCACTAACTTTAGAAATAAGATTATTCATATCAACCTCAGGAGAGGTAGGCATAATTTTAAATGTTGTTGCGACTTTACCCATAAATATCACCAGTAAGAATTACGGACCGTTAAAGCCACATTTTTTACAGATATAATCATTTGAAAGAGTTTTACACTTTGAACATCTGCATATTACAACCTCATCACACTTAGGACAAGAAAATTTGGAGAAGTGTTCTCCCGAAAATATTTCTGAATTACATGTTGTACATTTTAATGTCATACTTAACACCATTTTTAAAAATTATCTTTTAAACAAACAACATTTATAAGCAAATCTTTATATATTCTATTACAACTCAAAAATATAATGCCTGTATAGGGTCATTTGGATATCCTAAAGCCCTGCGAAGACTTTAACGCGAGTTCAAAAGACAGAAATTAAAATATCTGTCTGAATACATCTCGCTCCGAGCATTAAGTACTATACATTACAAAAAAATAAGCAAAATATAAATATACAACATCATAAATATTATCAGTTGATTATATGAATGACAATATTGACAAAATTAAAAAAGCAATAGGTATTGATTTCAACCATATGCATGGACCTAATCCAAACACACCACAACAAATGCAACCAAATAACATGCTAAATAATCAGCAAATAAGACAACAAAATCCTATAACACAAACAGCACCGCAAAACAGACCACCACAACAAATGCAACCAAATAACATGCTAAATAATCAGCAAATAAGACAACAAAATCCTATAACACAAACAGCACCGCAAAACAGACCACCACAACAAATGCAACCAAATAACATGCTAAATAATCAGCAAATAAGACAACAAAATCCTATAACACAAACAGCACCGCAAAACAGACCACCACAACAAATGCAACCACAAAACCAAACACAACAACAGAATAAAACAGAAACAAAACATGAAAATACACATCAAATTAAAAAGGAATCACCAACAACACTTTTTGCTAAAATAGACAATCATTTAGAAATACGTAACAACACACTAAAAATAAGACAAAACATGAAAAAAATGATTGAAACAATAGCATTTCTTGCAGAAGCTGAAAAAATAAAAGAAGAAGCAATCAAAAAAATGGAAATTGACATAAAAACACTTAAAGAAAAATTAGATTTAATAGATAGAGAATTAGTTTCTCCAGAATATGCAAATCGAAACTATGAAACAAACAATTCATTCCAAGATCTTGATGGTTTACGTACAGATATAGCATCATTAAAATTGAACTTATCCACATTAAGATAATTAAAAAAAGCACACATATTTAAAAAGTTGACTTATCAAATATTTCTTTATGCAGGGATCGCCAAGCTTGGTCAACGGCGATGGACTCAAAAAAAATAGATTAAATTGAGAGATCCATTCACTTAGTGTGTACGAGGGTTCAAATCCCTTTCCCTGCATTAATATTTTATTCTAGCACACACAAAAATACATACTATATACAAGATAAAAACTCTAAAAGATATTAATATTTTTTAAAAGTTTTAATTCTTAAATTAATATTTAAAAAGAATATAAAGTTAAGAACTAATCCTTGTATATCAATTACACAACACTCTATAGTTATCATTATCTCATAGTAAATTATATAAATATTAAAAATCTATATTGATTAACAGTATTTAATTATTTTGGTGTTTTTTATGAAAGGTTTAAAAGATGATTCAATAACCGTTATTAACCCAGCTTGTACGGGATGTGATAAAAATACACATGAACTTTTTGATTTTAAAACTACAACTATACTTCGAACAGATAAAACTCAGTATGAAACAACACCTAATCTTTATTTAGAGGACATTAAACCAATTTTAAATAAATATTTTGAATCTGTCATTAACTCAACTTATGATACAAAAAATCCTGAAAATCATTTGATTTTTGAATTTTGTTTAAAACATACTGATTTAAACATGAAAAAAATCAAAGGTTATGCTAACCTTGCAGAACAAATTGAACAAGTTGCAAAAACATATGGATTAAAAGTGGAATTTACATATATTTCTACGAAGGATGAATCTATAAATTCAATCCATAAAGGATATGTAAGTGAACATTCTGATAGTTCACACCATACAGAAATATTTGAAATAAATAATAATAATAATAGTTTTACTAACGATGAACTTGAAAATTGGAATACACAAATTATTACAGAATTTACAGATAGTATGAACGACTATTATGATTCAATTTTACATTCAAAAGCTCTTGAAATTTCAAAATTGACCACAAAAACATTTAATCATTATGTTGATAAATCAATAGAACAATTAAATGGCTTTGAACTTAGAGAATCGACTAAAAAAGAACTTAATCGTGTTAATGATCTTTTTTCTAGATATTCTGATGAAACTCAACAATTTTTAAATTCGATTAACCTTATAGATACAAAAATAAAAAAATTGAAAAGCACACTCAATCCTAAAAATGATTTAGAAGAAGACAAAGGAGAACGCAAATTAAAAACAACAGAATATCGCGACTTAACTAAACTAAAAACATTTACCAAAGAAAAATTCTTAAAAAAAATGCACACACATTTGATTGAAGAATATATTTCTAAAACAGATAATAACCTTATTAGTTTAGTGAATTATGAAAAAAAACATATTTTGAATATACAAGAATCAATAACTAGAGATTTTGAACATTTAACAAATAAAGATCAATTTCTTCATGATTTTTTAAAAGGCCTTCTAGTACAGGAATTAAAAAGCACGCTTAAGGATAATGAATTTGAATTCAAATATGATATTATGGACAATTTCAGTAAAAACTATGAAAACTCAGATGAAAAACATAAAGGATTACATGAAAATAAAGTTGTTATAAGTAATAACCGTGGAGAAGATCATCTCAAAAGATATCAAATAAATTATTTTGATAATGGAATAACAAATCTTGCATTATTAATAAAAGAATATTAACTTAGTAAATTAATTTAGAATTGAAATAATTTATATTGAAAAATAAAGAATTTTAAACCTTAAAAATCAGATATGAAAATATAACAAACTGAAAAGAACATTTTGAAAAATGGTTAACATACTTATAAGTTTATAATTTTTCGATTAAATCCCCACCTGGAGAAACTTCTGAAAACACCTGTGCCTGAAACTTAAACACAGATACATCTTCATCTTTATACGCATCTTTTTTAAATCCGGCCTTTAAACAAGTGTTTTCAAGAAAACTAAGTGCATCCATATTATTATCCGTTGCAACTTGAGGCAATAAAAGACCAGAATCAATGGAGTTCTGAACAATAAGTCCATCTTTACCGATACAAATATTTTTGATATAATCTAAAGATTCTAATCCATTAACATCAATCAATTCTGGAACCGTTAATACAGATATTTCAATAATAACCGAACCAGCATCCCTTTGTGTTAACGGCTCAAAACGAGAATCATCAAAAGCAGCAGATTTTGCAACAGTGCAAACAGCCTCAGATAATTCATAAACAGGATATGGAAACCCAACACAACCTTTAAGATCATGTGTTTTGTAATCCAAAAAAGTGACAAAAACACCATGTTTATTTTTTAAAAAATCAGAATTTACATTTAAAACAGTACCAGACACATTTAAACCAAAAACAGATTCTCTTGAAAGTTTTACAAGTATCCTAAATTCATCAATAGACAACATATTTATATAATTAACTAATTAAAATTAATAAGTTTACCTGGGCCGGTGGTCTAGTTGGTTATGACGTTGCCCTTACAAGGCGAAGATCGCCAGTTCAAATCTGGCTCGGCCCACCAATTTAAAAGGCAATTCATATGAATACCTTAATTCTCTTAATTATTCAAGCAATGTGGTTTATATTGCCTGCATACATTGCAAATCCAACACCAGTTCTCTTAAAAGGCACACATCCAATAGATTTAGGGAAAAAATTCAGAGACGGTAACCCTATTCTCGGTAAAGGCAAAACGTGGGAAGGTTTGCTAGGGGGCACTATCACAGGTGGCCTAATAGGCTTGATACAAGGACAATTATGGCACACATATTCACTTGAAATTTATGGTTTAACTGAAATGACAATGGGTCTTGGTATTGTCCTTGGTTTCGGTGCATTATTTGGAGATCTTCTTGGAAGTTTTATAAAAAGACGATATAATGTCAAACGTGGAGAACAATTCCCAATATTAGACCAATTAGATTTCATAATTGGTGCATACTTCATAACGTCATTTGTAATTGACATCAAATTTGATTGGATTCTTATTTGGGTAATAGTGACGCCAGCAATACATAAAACTGCAAATTATATAGCATACAAGCTTAAATTAAAAGATGTACCTTGGTAAATCTAAAATTAATTAAATAATTAATTAATTAACAACTTTAAAATGAAATTATCTGAAGCAAATCGCGAAGTCCTGTAATCAACCCTAAAGTGAAAATCACAAGCTTAAAGAACTTTTTCTCTTCTTCAGTATCTGAATACAAATCAATAAAATAAAGTGCAACAAGCACAACAGAAATCTTCAAAGGAAACATTATCGCAGGTCCAAAAATATTTATAAGAAATAATGGAAGCACATGTTTTTCCACAAAACCAAAATAATTAATTCCAACAAACGTTGCAGTTGCATCAAAAAGCTGAGACATTAAAACAATTACATTAATATCTGTCAAAAGCTTTGGAAATGATTTGCGAACAGATAAAACTGCAAATAAACAAATTGCAAAAATTACAACAAAATATAAAAATCCAGACAAATTCACAAAAGGTATTCTAACAATATTAAATAACGATATCAAAAAACCAGAAGGTAACCATATCGAATTATAAGAAATGCCATATAAGTTCTCAAGATATTTTGAAATTACAAGTGTAAAAAAAGCACTACCACAGATAACAACAGCAAGTCCAGGCGTTACCGCCCAAATCGTATCATAAATGCCAACATCTTCAAGAACACGTATTGCAGATGCTGCAACAATCCATCCCGACCAACCTAAAATAAAATTAAGATCCATATTAATTTTCTTTTTCTGAATAAAACTAAAAACAAAAAACATAAACGCAATAAAAATGATTGCATACACAGTTGTATTTACAAGATTATAACCAGTATCATTAAACCACGGCTGTATTATTGTATTGTTTAAAGATTCAGAAAAAGACATAATATATTATGCCTAAATTAACTATAAATATCTATATATTTGACAAAAACATATAACCGAAAAAAAAAGAAATAAAAAAATATAGAAAACAAAAAAACTAAATATCAAACAATTTCTTAAGTCTCAAAGAATACCATCTTATAATCGAACGTGTAGTTATATTTTTACCAAAAAGTTTAGTATTTCCACGTCTGACTTCTTTCAAAGCTCCAGAAATATTATCCGCTTTAACAGAAGTATACACATTACCAATTTCAGAAAGTGTATGTGCATCACTGCCTGCAACCTTTGAGATATTATGTTTAACAGCTAAATTTTGAGTTATCCCATTCCCAATAAATGTCCGTGCATTAAATACTTCTACAGCATCAAACTTATAATCAATAAACTTGCGACCCACACCCCTATGATACATAAAAAAAGAATACGGATGTGCTGCAATAGCAATACCACCTTGATCATGAATACTATCAATAGTCTCCAAAATAGTCCTTTTTGGTTTTATTGGTTCAGAAATATCAAGTGCTAATATATCTCCTGAAATCGTTTTTACTTCACATCCTAAAATAACAGGAAAATTATATTTTTTACTCATCTGTTTTGCAAGTGTATGACCTTTTATTGTGTTATGATCTGTTATCGCAATACAGTCAAGACCTACTTGTTTAGCACGTAAAATAGCATCTTTTATTTCAATAAAACCGTCAGAAGAATATATTGTATGTGTATGGAAATCAATCTTCATTAAAAAACCTTAAAAACATTTAATAAACTAAATATAATTCAATATAAAATATAATACATCTATTAAAATATAAACCTATTAAAATAAACCCACTAAAAGATAACAGATTTAAAATAGATAAATTATACTATATATTAATAGATTATTAAAAATATTAAAATAACCTATTTATTTAAAAATAAATCTTTGTGATAAAAATGAAACAGGCAATTATTATACGTTCTGACATAAAACTTTCAAAAGGTAAAATAGCTGCACAAGCAGCACATGCATCACTTGAAGCTTATAAAAAAACAACATTCTTGAATAAAGCTGCATGGGAACTTCAAGGCCAAAAAAAAGTAGTATTGAAAGTAAACAGTGAAGAAGAACTAATATTAATTTTTGGTAAATGTAAAAATGAAAAATTACCAGTTTCAATCATAAGAGATGCTGGAAAAACACAAGTAACGCCCGGCACACTTACAGCTGTTGGTATTGGTCCTGCAAAAGAAGCAGAAATTGATAAAGTTGTAGGAAAACTTAAACTATTATAATACGGTTTTAAATATGCTTGAAAACATAATGTTTATAATCAGTTTTATAAGCTTATACCTATCTGTTTTTTGGTTAAATATACATTATATCGAAAAACATGATATCAAAAAGACATACATCCTCACAAAAAAACCAATGATAACGTTTCTATTACCTGCATATAATGAAGAAAAAACAATAACTAGAACAATACAATCTATAATAAATGTTAATTATCCAAAAAATCTTTTTGAAATTATCATCATAGACGATGGCTCTAAAGATAAAACCGCATCAATCGTTAAAGATTTAATTAAACAATATACTAATATTAAAATTAAATTGCTCCAACAAAAAAATAATGGTAAGGCCTCGGCACTAAATAATGGAATGACTAAAGCAACTGGAGAATATATCGCAATTGTAGATGCAGATTCACGAATTGAACCTAATTCAATAAAATATTTAATACCACATTTATATGAAAAAGATGTAGGTGCTGTAATAAGTTGTATTAAAATTGAAAATCCAAAAACAATAGTTGAACGACTTCAAAACATTGAGTACCTTATATCTACATTATTTAGACGATTATTTTCATCACTTGGAACACTTTTTGTCACACCGGGAGTATTGAGTTTATATAAAAAAGAAGCATTAGATACGGTTGGAAAATTTGATGAAGGAAATCTTACCGAAGATTTTGAAATCGCAATGAGATTACAATATAATGGCTATAATATCAAAAGTGAAATTAACAGTATAACATATACAAAGGCACCAAATACATTTAAAGCGCTTGCAAAACAACGAATCAGATGGAATCGTGGATTTATTTATAACACTTTAAAATATAAAGACATGCTTATCGGAAACAAATTCAACATATTAGTACGATTTCAAATTTCATTAAGTGTAATAGGTGCATTAATGCTTATGCTTGGAAGTGCAATTGTAACCTATGGTGTACTAGATAAAATTTACACATACATAATAAAAGCTATAACCATAAAAAGTTTGCCAAGATTATACGATATACCTAAGCTAAATGAGTTTATATTAAGTATGAATATAAAATTAATGATACCATTAATATTACTAACAATAATAGGTCTATATTTCATTAAAAAAGCACATAATTATACCGATGAAAAAATGAAAATATCTCCAATATTATTCATGTATATAATAATATACCCCCTATTGCTTGCAAAATATTGGATAATTGGCTTCATACAAGAATATCGAAACGCAAAAAAAGAGTGGTAATATGACACAAGAATTAAAACGAAAATATCAAAAACACATGCTTATTACAAGTATGATTATAACTGTTGCTATATTTTTTGCAGGCATGCTTTTTGGTATTGGACTTGATAAATACCGTATCAAAGAAGTCACAAACATATTAAATCAAAACGAACTTGATATGCAAAGTTACATAACAGAACAAATGTTTTTTGAAAATCTTGATACAAATGAATGTGAACTAATAAAAACATCAATAATAAGCCTTACAAAAACAATTAGTAATATAGGACGTAAACTGGAACTATATGGAAGTAAAACAACATTTGAAAATAGCGAATTTGATTATCTTAAAAGAAAATATTTTATCTCTGAAATTAGACTTTACAACCACATAACAAGTTATAGAAAAGATTGTGGTGCTAATTATGATGTACTTTTATATTTTTATAAAATTGATGATGAGCTTTCAATAAGACAAGGATATATATTAGATGACTTATTTTTAGAAAGAAATAATGATATGACAACATTATCCTTTGATATTGAATATAAAGAAGAACCACTTCTAGACATAATCAAACAAAAATATAACATAACACAAAGTCCTGCAATAATCATAAACGGAGACAAAACATTTCAAGGAAAAATAATAAATAAATATGAAATCAAAGAATATTTAAATAATTAAATTACGTGTGATAATTGATGAAAAAAGACAAAAACACTAAAACTGAAACAAAGACTAAAGAAATTGAAACCGAAAATAAAAAAAACGAAACAGATACTAAAAAAAATGAAACAAAAAACACTAAAACAAAAGATGAAAAACCTAAACAAATAGACAAAAGTCTTATTATATTATTAATAATAATACTAATATTACTAGTTTTTTCAATCAATATAATATCAAATAAAATCCAATATGATGCTACAATGAGAGAATGTAAAGAAATAGAAAATCATGAAAGCCTTTCAATACCATGTAACTGTTACCCATACACTAAACCTGAAGACATTTCGGAAATTATTAAAAAAAATACTAACCAGTTTTGTAGATGTTTATGTGAAATTGGAGAAAACCAAACAAAATATTTTGATATATTAAGAGCAAAATAAACATTAATTCAAAAGATTTTAACATATATAAAATAAAAAACCAAATTTATAAATTAAAAAATTCTCTCAAAAATACTGTTGCATAAGATCCTTTTGAAAGAGTAAATGCTATTTTAATTTTACTACGACCCACATTCAAATCGTCTTCAGAAATATCAATTACTTTAAAATCTCGTGCAAACTCAAATGCATTTCTATTACCACCTTTAGAAGATAATACCTCCATACCCTCTACCCTAAAATCAGATAAATCTATTTTTTCTTCAGAAAAAACCAAACGAAGCGCATCAACAAGGTTCCGATTCCTAGGTAAGTTCATATGATAACCAAAATAAGGTATCTGTATTTTTTTATCTGAAATATTACCTTTAATCAAAATATTAAGCACTTTATTAAAAAGATATGATTGATATGCGTGTATAAACATACGCCTAAGTTGAAGCGGAAATTTCTGTATTGCACCTTTATAATTTTCAGGATAATCTACAAGATATTGTACAAGCATACGCTCATAACTTTTAAGATCATTACTTTCAAGAGCTTGTTTGGGATTGCTTGCGGCTAAAGTTCTAATTGCAGCAGATCTAGAATTATCGCCAGGAAATATTTTTGAAACATAATCCAAAACAGCACTCTTATAATTACCCTTAAGAATATGCTTACCTATTATATGCGTAATTGGCCTCTTATCACCAAAACGTTGCGGTCCAAAATAATTCGGATACGGAATAGTTTCTTTAAAATCAAAAAAGGTGCTTAACTTATCACTTACACAATCAATATTACGTAAAACGATTGTAAAACGATTACCCAACAAATCTCCAAGCTGTATTTTAGAGCCACAACCAAGGTATTTTAACGAAATATCTTTTACATTAAAATTAGATATAGCTTCTTTTGTAGTATTTGCTATAGATATTATTTGTGTTGTTACTGCCCGTTTATCTTTGGTACCCGCAAAAGCTATGTCATTTCGACGCACATTCAATGCTTTAGCTACAACATCAATGGCTTTAAATGGGTCATAATCTATTTTGTGTAGTAAGACATAACTAACACCCCCATCCCCCCCACGTACCGTACCAACACTACCAACATTTCTATCCTGTTGAGTTCCCTTACTATATTTAAGAATATCAAAATTAAAATTATCTTCGCTAACAGAATCAAAAGACATTAACTGACCTGAACGAGATATCTCCTCCACCACAAAAT
Organism: Nanobdellati archaeon; assembly: GCA_019429005.1. Taxonomy (GTDB): domain Archaea; phylum EX4484-52; class EX4484-52; order EX4484-52; family GLR71; genus JAHYJR01. Next base: position 32,190 of record JAHYJR010000001.1, read on the forward strand.
CCGACGGAATCTGCTTTAATTTTGCATGAAGTTTAACTCCAGACCTAAGAGTCAAAATCGTTGATAAAGAATCCATATTATATAACACAATAAAATTTAAAAAAGAAGAAATGAGACATTAAATTGTCTCAATACTGAACTTTCTCTCAAGCTCACGTACCATAGATTCTACATCCCCTCTGATACCTATAAGATGACTTACAATTCTATCTTTTTCGGCATCGAGATCTTCTGCTTTCAAAAATTTATCTGTAGCTCTCTGAAAATCATCCATTTCAATCATAGAATATCTACTAGTTGCCATTTCTTCCGAAACTTTCTTTATCATTTCACCAAGAAACAGATTCATAGCAATCTTCACTTTTGAACTAATCATTTTATCAGGCATATTCTTTTTCATTAGTCTTACAACTGTTGCCATAGGTAACGGATATTTACCATCATCTTCAGAAACGTCAGCAACATCTGAAAAATTTTCATCAAAATTTTCTTCTGTATCTGCCACATCATCAGTAATAATCTCAATATTACTTTCTTCAATATCTTCTTGTGTCATTTTTAGCACCTCATAAAAATTAATAATATAATAATATTATCTTCCCAAAATCATCAAAAATTTAGACTAAAAATCAAATATATGATTTTCAAAACATATAATTAATTTTAGATAGCTATTTTTATATACTTTTATATTATAATAGATAAAATAATATATTAAGATTATCTAATTGTATAGGATTAACCACAAAACAATTAAATGATAACAAATAATATTCAAATGGTGATAATAATGGGTATACTTGGTATAACTTATGATAAAATAATGGCTGAAAGAACTGGTGTCAAAAACCAGAAAATAAGTGTTAACACAACATCGTTAATAAAAGATATAACAAAAGTAACGTTAAATGCATTTGAAAAAACAGTAGAATCATTAAATGTTAAATTTGAATTAAAAAGTGAATTCAAACCTAAAATTGGATTTGTTGAGATAACAGGTACAATAATATATACTGTAAAAAATACAGATGATTTAATTAAACAATGGAAGAAAAATAAAACAATGTCTGAAGAAAACCGAGTTGAACTTACAAACTATATTTTCAGAAATGCACTTCCAAAAGCATTAATGCTTACAGATTTAATGCAACTACCACCTGTGGTTGACATACCTCAAGCAGTTGCAAAACAGAATAAATGATATCTTTAAGATATCATATTTTACTTTTTGTCTTTATTTTTTAATTGCTTATTACTGATAAACTCAATCAAATTTGTTCTTCCTCGTGGCACTTTACGAATTAAGCCGCGCTCACCAAGATCTCGTATAATGCGACTAACACGAGCTTTTGAGAAATCCGTTTCCTTAACAATTTTCCTCTGTATACAACTGCCACCACTTGACATAATAATATCAAGAACAGATTTTTCATCTTTTTTTAATACTGATAAAATAGTCTCAACTTTTGGTTTTGAAAAAAACTTTAAAAAAATAAAATAGCTTATTATAATTATCAAAATCAAATAAATAAAAAGATTGTCTGACTCGGATAAAGATAAAGTCTCATAAGTAGCTTCAAAAGAATATGTTTTACCAAGACTCAAATCAAAAAGACTCCAATAAATATTAATATTACGACCCGTACTACCAATTGTACCATAACTCGGAAAATAAGGCACAACATCACCAATCATTTCAACAAGACCCATACCATCTGGAAGTACAACAGATACAGATACACTATCTGTAGGACTCATAACACCTAAATTATAACTAAACAAAATTGCTTGCCCTTCAGTTTTCTGTAAATTAAATGCATCAAAATACAAATTTATTATATAACCATCAGACACATCCACATTTGGAACACAAACAATTTGAGTACCATATGAAAGCTGTTCCATAGTACAAGATACAGGACCACCAGAATCAAAAGCTTTAATATTACTTATTCTAGAACTCACAATATAGTAAACTTCGGTTGTTGTAATGTCACTAAAATTAAGCATAATTCCTAATTTAGCCGAAAAATCATCAAAAAGCTCAATTGAAACATCCTGAGAAGCAATCTGTGATGCATTGACACCAGGTATAATTAGATAAATCAAAAATACAATAAAAACAAACAACATTTTAATATTTTTTGACATAAACAATCAACCGATACTTAATATACCCTATTTAAATTTAATACTAGATTAAGTTATTTAGATATTATAAAACCGCCTGCACCAGATGCCGCAAACTGATGCATCATTTCAGCCATAGCCAATAAAGAATTTTGAGCATCTCTCATTGATAATATGATTTTTTCAGGTTCAAGAACTTCAAGTGCACTAGGTCCAAAAGAAATTGTAAGATGTACAAGCTCTTCAAAATTTTCTGCAAGAACAACAATTTCAAGAATCTGACTATACACTTCATTAATTCCCCTTTCACGAAGTTGTGGAATTGGCTCAGTTTTTTCTAGTGTACTAAACGATTCTTCAATTACTTTAATATGTTTTGTCTTCTTTATTTTATCTAAATGCTTATTGAGTAATTCATTTGTAGATTTTTCAGTAATCCCTTGTGTCTCAAAAATAAGACCACATTTAATCCAACCCTCGGAAATAAGTAATTTTAACTCAGATTTATCCATAAAAACGCCAATTTAAACTTTATTTTTAATTTTGAAACAAAAAAAATCCCGTTGAACATTTAAACTTGATAATGAACAATTGAAGATTTATATAAATTATTTTTATCTTCTAAAATATATAAAAAAATGCATAACAAACGTTAAAAAGTCAAACATTTTAATAATTCGCACATTTTTACAAATAATATTTTACATAATATACCTAATTAATTTCAAAACAAAAGTATATAATTATATAACTTATAAATTACAATAAAACTAATTATATTATTATGTATAAGTAACAAAAAGACAAAGATATATAAAGATTCATCAAACAATCATAAAATAAGCATAAATTAGGGTATGATAACTATGATACTTAAAAATAATAAGGATAATCAAAAAAAGACTATCTTTAAAGCCTTACTATTATCAACACTAATATACCTTTTAATTATGGCGATAATGCCTATTGTTTCAGCTGAATACTCAAGCATTTCTTTAAACATATACCCTCTTGAGATATACACCGAAAATTTTGTAACAATATATGGTTATGTAGGACCTGTTGAAGGAAAACAATACGTACATATGTATGTTGATACAGACTATATGGGTTTAGTAAAAGTAAACCAAGACGGATATTATACAAAAGATATAAGAATGTTTGATGACGGACGACATAAAATCACAGTCAGAATAAACAATGTTGAAAAATATGGTTATATACAAGTAATACAAGCACCACCTTACACTATAAACACACAAAGAGATTGCACTATATGTGAAACAACAATAATATATGATAATACAGTCATAATATCTGACGAACCTAAAGAAAAAGAGCATAAATATGTAACAGTTGATGTAAGTACAAACGAAATAGATTTAAACAGATATGAAGGAAACACAATAATAATTAAAGTAACAAATAATCTTGGAGAAAATGAAATATTCTCAATAGAAACTGATTTTGATCAAAATATGCTTTTTCTCCCACATAAAGAAGTAATTGATGACAGCAAATCAAAATTATTCCATATATACTTCAATCCACGAGATAAAGAAGGCAGATATTATGGAACAATCTATGTAAAACAAGACACTACAATAATAAGAGAAATACCAATCACATTGTTTGTAGCAAAAAACCCAATAGATAATACAAATAAAAATACAATGTCTGGAATTTATGAAATTATAGGCTTATTATTATTAACAATCATTTTTTCGGCAATAATAATAACAACACTTATGAAAAACACACGAACAAGTCCAAAACCGTTAAGTTTAAACCATTTAAATATGGTAATGACACAACCAAAAAGTATTAACGCAACACCTAAAGCAATAAAAAAGGGAAACCTATATGAAAAATATTTTACAACATGGAATAATGTAAAATATTAAAAAGATACATAACAAAAGATTAAATATTTACTCTGTATAAATGATAAATAAGTTAAATTTGGTGGTAACAAATGAAAAATACAATAAATAAAAATTATTTTTATGTTGTAAGCGCAATGCTGCTTGCAATATTTTTAATTTCTGGAACAGTATCTGCTACAAATTATGCGGCAGATTTCACATTAGATGTGAATGCTTTAAGTTTATGTCCAACAGGATCATCTCAAGTAACAGGAATTATTAAAAATCTTGGAACTGATGATGATACTTATACAATAACAAGTTCAAGCAACTGGATTATTATTGCACCAGATAAGCCAACAATAACAGCAGGAGCTAGGGAAAATATATATATGTATCTAAATCCGAAAATTGATGCAAACCCGGGCATATATACAATTACAATAAAAGTTCAACCAAAATCAGATATTAGTAGAACATACACACAAGAAATAACATTAACAGTTATGAACTGCCATGGAGTTTCTATAACACCAAAAACATTTGAATACGAAGGTTGTGTCGGTGAAGACATAACACCAACATTTGAAATCACAAATACTGGTAAATCTGAAGAATCATTCATATTATGTACCGATAATAAAATTTGTTCTAACACAATCACAATAGATTCTGGTAAAACAAAAGACATGACACTTACAATACCATTAACTTCAAATTTTGAAGTTTTAGATACAACAGTACAATCAATAACTTCATATGCAAAAGATTCTGCAAAGATACAACTTGAAGCTACAGCTGTATGTTATAGTGTTGCTGTATTAACAACACCTTTAGAAAAAACAGTATGTAAAGGCGATGTTGCACAATTTGATATAATAATCAAAAACATAGGTGGTAAAGAAGATTCATTCTTAATATCCCGCGATATCTACAGTACAATAGATAATGATAAACTATTTATCCTTTCAAAAGATACCGCAAAAACACAAATATCAATACCAACAACAAATATGGATTTTGGAAAACATGAATTCGTTATTACATCAGAATCACAATCCAGCATAGACACATCAAAATCAATAATAAATGTAGAAAATTGTTATACATCTGATGTTACAATTGAACCAACATCTGATGAAGTATGTCCTGGACGACCTTCAAGTTATATAATAAATATTGAAAATACTGGAAAACGAACAGACACATATAAAATTAACACAGAATATGGTGAATTATCAAATAATCAAGTAAAACTAGAGGTAAACGATAATTTAAACACAATCTTAGTAGTAAATTCTGAAAAAACTGAAATTGGAACAAAAAACATAACAGTAGACATTATTTCAGAAAACACAGGAATAAAAACAAAAATAGTAACACAGAAACTAAAAGATTTAGATGAATGTTATGGTTTTAATGTTATACCAGAAACTCAAGTCCATACAATAAATGAATATAAGGGTGTATTATTTACAATAGATGTAAAAAACACAGGGTTATACCCAATTAATGTTCAAGCAACAGCAACAAAAGGTCATGATTTAATAAAGATTGATCCAATAGAAAGTCAAACAATAAGTATGGATGAGAACGGAATTGTATATATCTACATGAATGCTGAATATGGTACTGAAGATGGCACATATACAACAACAATTACATTAGTTAATGAATATGGCATAAAGAAAGAAGCTGAATTAAGTCTTGTACTTAATACAAATAGTATTACAGGAAATACAATTGCAACAAAAGATACAAAAACGTCTACAAATACAAAAGACACTTCAGCAAAAACAGACATATCAGATACTAATAATGATTCGCCAGGAAAAATAAATTATTCAAACATTATAACTGCACTCTTAATCGGCATTATTATAATACTTGTGATAATCTTTGGTCCTGACCTTCTAAAAGATGAAGAAGACGAAAAAGATAAAAAAACAAAAAAAAATGAAGATACAAAAGAAAAACCAATTGAAGTTAAAAAAGAAAAACCAATTGAAGTTAAAAAAGAAAAACCAAAAAGTAATAACACTGAAAAAGAGACTGTAAAAGAAAAAACAGTTACCACAAAAACAGTAACAGTAACAAAAGAAGCCCCTAAGAAAAAAGAACAAATTAAAAAGAAAAAAACTAAAAAACCCGAAAATAAAAATAAAGTTATAACTAAAACAGAAGTTGTAACTAAAGAAACAAAGGTAGAACCACCAAAAAAACCTTCTATAGATAAGGATATTCAAGATATCCTTGATAACATATAAAAAAACAATTAAAAAAATAACAACCTCAATATAACATAAGACCCCTTATGGGTCTTATTATTTTTTTCTAAAACAAAACAATCAATAACATACTCAATATGCTTTTGTACCTTCAACAGAAACAAGTGTTTTTGCATCAATATAATAATTATAATCAAAACGCAATATTAGATCTGATACTTGCATAGGCACAGCACCACCTGATGAGATAGGACATTCCATTGTGAAACTTGCACTTGTTTTCCCGGCTTGATTCTTAAAAAAATAAACCTCATCAGCCTTAAGACTGCCCGTATCACAATCAATACCTGCTATTTTCAAATCAAAATCTTGAAGTGCTTTAAAGAGTTCATTATCTAAAGTATAATCATCAATCTCACTACAATTCTTTATTAACGTGCCACCACCAACATCATACAGATTAAGTTTCAACACAATATTATCTTTATATACAAGGGGTTGTAAAGACGTTATCTCAAGTTTTATAGGACCTCTTGTCTGCTCAAGAACAATAGGCTGTTGTCTTATACCGCCATCTATCTGTTTAGATAGGTACTCTTCTTTAGAATACATCACAACTTTAGCATTTGCAATCGTACTATAACCATAACAAACACGAACCATAGCATTAAAATCAAAAGACATATCTTTAGGTAATTCTTCAGGAGCTCTTAAAGGCCATGATATATAAACAGTATCTCCAGGAACCTTCATAACCTCATAAGGTGGTGATAGAGGATTTAAAATAATCTTAGAATCATCAGAAATCATATAATTCCTTGGTGAAACTATATTTGGTTCAGATATAGTCCAATCATTACTCAAACCAAAAAGATATACATAAACATCTCCGGTCTTGACACTACCAGTATTCTCAAAGTTCAAAGACAGAACTGAAAGCTCGTTATCTTTAACGGCCGGCGGACTAAAATCTAATGAATTAAAAACAACACCATTGCCTAACCTGAAGACACCAACACCACTAGAATAAACACACCCTGACGTGAATAGTATAATTAACATAGATATAAATATAAAAAAAGAATTAAAACGCATACACAATCACATCTATTTGGTTTACTTAGTATTTAAAGATTATAAGAAAAAAAAGAAAAGAAAAAGAGGATTAACCTCTTAAACTTTAAACTAATCAATAGCTTTTACAGTAATTTCTGTAACAGCATCAACATAGTAATTATATGCCGCAGTTGCAACAATCTGATATGATGATTTAGGTACAGCTGAATTAAATGTAGTTGTACAATAAACAACAGCTTGTCCAGAACGCATTCTTGCGACAGCAGGTACACCTACACCCAAACCACAATCAATAGCTTCACCATCAACTTTTACAGTTAATGCTACTTGACCACGACTTGATGAATCAATGTTAACATTACAAGCATCAGTATTTTGAGTAACAAAACCATTGCCAACATCAGATACTGTAAATACAAGAGGTAATGTAGTTCCAGTAGCTCTAATTTTATCACCAGATTTAAGCTGTATCCTTATAGGTCCTGCACTATTCCTTGTTATTGCGGCACCAGGTGCAGCATCCCCTGAACTCTTATATTCTTCTTTTCCTGTTGATGTTAATGTACTCATAGTTGTTGTCTGATAGGGATAACACATCCTACCATTAAATGTATAAGATGGATTCATACCTTCTGGAGAATCCATAGGTTTCATAACAACTACAACTTCTTTTGCCATACCAGGTATACCCCTTTCAACATCTGGTGGATAAAACTCTGATGAAGTCATACTCCAAGTAACTAATTCCTTAGCATAATCTACGGTACCACCACTTGGAGATGTAATAAGCCAACCCTTACTTCGATCAAGAACATTACTATCCATAGCAGGACCATATATCCATATAGACGTATCACCAGCCATGTTCTTAGCTCCAACATTTTCAAAAACTAAGCTCAAAGCAACATCTTCATCTTCATATATACTCGGTACATCAAAAGCAAATTGATTTACTACAGCACCTTGACTTTCTGAAAAAGGTGAACCTCTACCAGTACATCCTGAAACCAGGAGCACTGCAAACACAACACTAAACAAAAATAGTTTTTTAATATTTTTAATCATTAATAAAACACCTTATTTTAAAATCTTGTTATACCTAAGTATTTATATTTTTTTATCATATATATAGTTTTTGGTTTTCAAAATACAACTTTACATTAAGAAACCTTTTTAAATAAAAGATTTCAAAAATAAATGTGATTAATAATGGCCGTAAAAATAGAACTTGAAAATTGTATGCAATGTTATGCTTGTGAAAATGTATGTCCAAACAACACAATCTCTGAAAGTGATAAGGGTCCTGTTGTAGATGAAAAAAAATGCACAGATTGTGGTGCTTGTAAAGATATCTGTCCTGCAAGCTGTATAATATAAAATAACAACTAACATAATATAATATCACAATAGAAACAAGCTTATTTTATTTCTAATTAAATATTAACAGTATCAGATATATACTAGTTTAACCTAATAATAAATATGCTTAATAAAAAAATTGAAAAAATAACTTTAACAGAAAAAAAACTCGAGAAAGAACTTTCAGAGTTTGAATTAAGCCTTAAATCAAAATTGAAAAAAGAAGAAATGGCAAATATTAAAAAAATAGAAGAATTTGAGCAATTCCTTGAAACTGAATTAGAAGATATAGATAAAGAAACACAAATAAAAATTAATTCTGAGAAAACAAAAATAACAAATGAACTTGAAAAAGAACTTGAAACGATAAGATCAAAAAGCTCAAACAAAAATGATGAAGCCATAAATAAATTTTCGGAGCTGATACTTGAATGCTTAAACCGTCAAGAATGAAAAAGGTTGAAATTATCGGGCTTAAAAAATACAAGGAAGATATAATCACAAAAATACAACATCTTAATGTATTACACATAAAAACATCAAATATATCCGAAACTAATGAAAATCCTTCAATAATAATACATAAAGTATTATCAAATCTCGAAAAGATACATGAAATAAAACAATTATTAAAACTAAAACAAAATATGCTAAAAACCTTAATTGGAACTAAACACAAACAAATTGAACTTGATGGTTATACAGATAGTGCATTCACACATAAATCTGAATTATTTATTAACAACATCCATAAAAAAACAAAAGATATAATTAAATCAAAAACAGAAATAACAAAATTTGAAGAAAATATTAAAAATGAAATTAACTTATTAACATATTTTAAATCAATACACACAGACCAATTTCAAAAACAAGATACATCACAAATTATAAAGGGTTTTGGTATTGTAAAGGTCAGAGATCTTAGAGAAATTAAAAAACATATAGTTATCAAGATTACAAGAATGGATGAAGATAACATATATATTGCATTTAATGCTCTTAAATCCAATTGGGATAAATATAAAACAAAAATCAAAATAATAAAAACAACATATAATGTTATGCCACTTGTAGCAATAGAATACCTTAAACAAGATTTATTAGATATTGACAACAAAAAAATAGAAAATAAAAATCTAATTGAAACAATAAGAAAAAAAGAAGATATGATCCTAGCTATAGAAGAAAGATGGCAAAACATAAAAACTCGTATTCGTTCTGAAAGACACATGGGCTGCACAGATAAAACATTTATAATAGAAGGTTGGGCACCTCAAGATAAGATAAATCAAATACACAAAATACCAAACATAGTCTTATCAATACAAGATACAGAGGATACTGAAACACCGATTAAACTAGAACATAATAAACTAATAAAACCCTTTGAAAAACTAACACAATGGTTTGCACTCCCAAAATATAATGATATTGACCCAACATTATTTATTGCAATTGCATTCCCTTTATTTTTTGGTATAATTGTTGCAGACATCGCTTATGGCATCATCATCCTTTTACTATCAACAGCACTTTTCATGAAAACATCAAAAGATACTATAAAAGACATATCAAAGATTATCATGACATCCTCTATAATCGCAATATTTTTTGGCATATTATTTGGTAGCTTTTTTGGAAACTTATTGAGCTTTAAATCCCTATTTAACGCAATGAAAAACCCAATACAAATCATGATTTTTTCACTCTTATTAGGCTTTATTCACACAAATATGGGTTTAGTACTTGGCGTTATTTCAAGTTTCAAAAATAAAAATTATCCTAGACTTATAGATAGTATATCTTGGTTATGTCTTGAAATTGGACTTATAATATATATATTAACAAAAACATCAACAATTCCAATTATATACACTTATATAAGTCTCACACTTATCACAATCACAATACTAAATCAAACACGAAAAGGTATTAGTGGAATAATAGAAATTCCTGGATTTATTGCATCATGGATATCTTACATCAGACTTATGGCATTAACTGTTGCAACTGCATGGCTTGCTTTTGTAGTAAACCTTGTTGCAATATCATTATCAGACATTTCAATCGTACTTGCCTCAATACCATTTATAATAGGTCACGCATTCATAACAATTACAAATCTCATATCCGCATTTGTACATTCCTTAAGACTCAATTATGTTGAATTTTTCAACAGATTCTATGAAGGTGGTGGTAAAGAATATAAACCGCTGAAACTAAATAATAAATATCATAAGATTAATGGTGAAAATAATGGTTGTAGCTGAAATTGGCCTTATATCAATCGGTGCAGGTCTTGCCGTAGGTATTGCGGCAGCAGGTTCTGGTATTGGGCAAGGTATGGCTGTTGCAGCTGCAATTGGTGCAACTGCTGAAAATGAAAACATGTTTGGTAAAGCATTAGCAATGGCTGCCCTTACAGAAACACAAGCACTATATGGTTTCACTATTGCAATAATACTAATTGTGTTTGGTTTTGGTCTAGTTGTAGTATAAACTAAAACAAAATCTAAAGACTTAAACAGATGTGATTCTATTGAATTTTGAACAACTAATAGATGATTTAAAAAAAGAAGATTCTTTTAAAAAAAATAATCTACATTTCAAACACCTTAAAGATATGGATCAAATAAAAACAGAATTCATAAATAAAAAAAGAACACTTAGAGACAAACTAATTCTTGAAAAGACAAAAACAGCAGCTAAAACAGAAAAAAGTGACATAAGTAGCGCAAAAATTGAATCAAAAAAAACAATCCTTAAAGAAAAGAAAACAATAATTAACAATATAATAGAAAACGGAATTAAACAAACAATACAATCTCAAGAATACATTGATTTTATTAGATTCACTATAGACAATAATGGTTTTGACGACAATACACAAATACTAATAAATGATAATGATAATGCACTTAAAAACATACTTTCAGAAAAAGGAATCACCACAATACCAACAAACATCAAAGGCGGATTAATTATTATGAAAGATAAAATCTCGTTAAACAAAAGCTTAGATGTAATTATTGAAAAAAACCGTGTACTTCTCGAAAAAGAACTAAGTCATATACTTTTCTAAATACACATTATAAAATTAGAAATAATAATATACAAGTCTTAAAGATTATTATAAAAAAGATATATTATAAGAGAGAAATGATTATATAAGATTAAAAACTATTTAATAATTAGTGGTTAGGTGCTTGGAAAAAAGTCCTTAGAGATTATCTTTACTCATGATTGTTTGCTTTCCGTTCACCTAATCCAGGGTCTACAATATAATTAAATATTAAATCTGAATTCGTACTTACTTCTCAAATTAACCTTTAACTATTAAATTAAATATTTTAAAAAAGATATACCTTACTATAAAAATAAGTAAAGATATTTATTGATGTGACTATAAAATAATTAATAGATTACAATGACAAACGAAGATTTCCACAAGGTACAACTTGAAACCATAATAATCAGTATTAAGAAAGAAATAAAACGCCTTGAAAAACAACTTGAAGAACTTGAAACAAAAATGGATCTTTATTGTAAAAAAAATAAAACAGATAAAAAAAGTAATTTAAAAATAAATAAAAAAACGAACTAATATCAATATATACTCTTCAATTCTAATATATATTATGCTATTTCAGCTCCAATATGCATCTTCGAGAGTCCGTGCCCTTAGAGGTCAACTTTTTAAACAAGATGAACTAAAAAAGATACAATCTGCAAAAACCAAAGAAGAGCTAATTTCTAACCTAAATCGTGAAATATACGAGAATATCTTTACAAAAACAGATATAATACAGATTGAATCATATCTAGATTTAGAACTTGTAAACACAATAGAAAAAATAACGCAATTTTTACCTGAAAAGTTCAAAGAGGATTTCAATATATACATTTTACGTTGGGACTTATACAATATAAAACTCATGTTACGTGGTTTATATGCAAACATAGATTATAATATTATCAAAAAAGATTTTATTCAAACAGGTGCTATTTGGAATTTGGTAGAACATAATTTTCCAAAAGACATAGACTCTATAAAAACAGCTATCATGGATAGTATATGGAAAACTTGTATAATTGACGCAATTACAAAATATAACAATACAAAACAAATAAGAGATGCAGAACAAATTCTTGATACAACATATATATCGTTAATTAATAGAATAAAAACACAAACACTTAAAGAATATATGTTAGCTGAAATAATTATGAAAGATACACTTACAATTATTAGATCTCAAGATAAAAACATAAACATAGGAAATCAATTATTCATATTAAAACACAAAGAAATACCAAAACACCTTGAACATATAAAAAACAATGACCCTGAAACAAATATAGAACTTGAACTTACAAAAATATCAAAAACAAAACTTATGATTGACCCTTTCGGAATTGGACTATACATCGATTATATCAGACAAAAAGAAATTGAAATAAAAACATTAAAACATGCCGCTCAAAAATTTTGGAACTGATGATAACTATGATTTGTATAATTGGAAACACAAAAATTGCAGCAGGATTTAATCTTGCAGGTATAAAAAATACATATAATTCAATTAATGAAATAAAAGACGAAACTATAATCATTATCGAAGAAGATATAGCCGAAAACGAAAAAGAATTAATAGGTCAACTTACATCAGACAAAATTATAATTACACTCCCAAAAAAACAAATAATTAACTAGAATAATTAAAAAATAACACAAATACAATAATCAATACAATAACACAAATACAATAATCAATACAATAACACAAATACAATAATCAATACAATAACACAAATACAATAATCAATACAATAACACAAATACAATAATCAATATGTACATCCTAGGTAATATCTATGTCAGGCAAAATAAAACGAATTGTTGGTCAAACAATTGAAGCAAAGGACATGCGTGGATGTAGAATGTTGGACCAGGTCACAATTGGTGAAATTGGTCTTATTGGTGAAATAATAAAAATCCATGAAGATGTTGCATATATCCAGACATTTGAAGATACAACAGGACTTAAAATTGGTGATATTGTTGAAACAAAGAATGAACCACTTACAGCAGAACTAGGTCCGGGTCTTATAGGATCAATCTTTGATGGAATACAAAGACCTTTAAACAAAATAGGTAATTTTATTGAACGTGGAGAACGACCTAACGCACTTAACAATAACCAAAAATGGACAATTAAAAAAATAAAAGAAGGTCAAACCAAAACAGGAGAAATAATTGCAACCCTAAATGAAACAAGCCTCATCGAATACAGAATACTTGCACCAAAAGACGGTATTGTTGAAATAAATGAAGGCGAATACACACTTGATGAAACCTTTGGAAAACTAATTACAAATGATGGAAATACAGAAGAATTAACACTCAGAAAAAGAATTCCAATAAATCATAGAACAAAAATTAAAAAACTTGTACCAACCGAACTTCTTATAACCGGACAAAGAGTACTTGACACACTTTTCCCACTAACCAAAGGTGGAAGTGCTGCATTGCCAGGAGGATTCGGTGCAGGAAAAACAATAACAACACAAGAAATTGCAAAATGGGCTGATGTTGATATAATTGTAATGGCTTTAATTGGGGAACGTGGCAATGAATGTGCAGATGTATTAAACACATTTCCAAAAATAAAGGACATCAAAACACAAAAAAGCATAATGGAAAAAAGCATAATAATAGCAAACACATCAAATATGCCTGTAGCTGCACGAATATCCTCAATATACCTTGCAACAACAATATGTGAACACTACAGAAATATGGGTTATAATATCTTACTCATAACAGATTCAACCTCTCGTTGGGCTGAAGCAATGCGTGAAATTTCAGGAAAACTTGAAGAAATGCCAGGTGAAGAAGGTTACCCTGTATATCTGGCATCAAAAATTGCAGAATTCTATGAAAAAGCAGGTGTAATAGAAACCCAATTCAACACAACAGGATCCATAACAATTATTGGTGCAGTATCCCCACCTGGCGGTGATTTCTCAGAACCCGTAACACAGGCAACAAAAAATGTAATCAAATGTTTGTGGGCTTTAAACACAGAACTTGCCTATAGACGACATTACCCTTCAGTTGATTGGATGGTAAGTTATTCAAATTACAATGAAAATCTAAATATGGATTTAAAATTCAAAGGCTGGAATCGCCTTAGAAACAAAATAGTGAATCTGTTGCAAGATGAAAAAGAGATTGAAACTGTTGTCCGCCTTGTAGGTTACGATTCGTTGCCAAATAACGAAAAATTTCTTCTTGAAGTCACAAAACTTTTCAGAGAAAACTTTTTACAGCAAGATGCATTCTCAAAAGTAGATGCATTCTGTCCACTTAAAAAACAATATGAAATGTTAAAAATATTTATAAATTATTATGAGGCTGGAATTATAGCAATGAAACATGAAAAAGATATAGAATATGTACTAAATCCAAACATTGTAGATAAAATTGCACGAATGAAATTTGAAGAACAAAATGAATTTCCAGAAATAAATAACTTAATCAAAAACACACTTTTTGAAGAAGAAACAAAAATTGAATGGCTTGGAAATTAAAAAATAAAGTTATAACTAAAAAAAAGATGATAACAATGAAAGAATACAGCACAGTCTCAAAGGTTAAAGGACCACTTATAATACTAAAAAACACAGAAAATGTAGGTTATAATGAGATTGTAAAAATCATAACGCCTGCGGGAGTTGAAAAACTAGGGCAGGTTCTTGAACTTAATGAAGATCTTACAATAATAGAAGTTTTCGAAGGTACAACAGGCATAGATACAGATAAAACAAAAGTTCGTTTTATTGGTGGTAATTTTAAACATCCTGTCTCTAAAGACATGGTTGGTGGTATTTTTGATGGTCTTGGACGACCTATAGATTTTGAAATCATAGCAGAAAAAGAAATAGACATAAACGGTGCACCAATAAATCCAACAATACGAGATGTGCCTACAGAATTTATAGAAACCAAAATCTCAGCAATAGATGGACTTTTTAGTCTTGTAAAAGGTCAAAAACTCCCAATTTTTTCAGAAGAAGGTTTACCGCATAATAAACTAGCAACAAAAATCGCTGAACAACTTGATGATGGCATATTAGTTATCTTTGGAGCAATTGGTATTACAAACGAAGAATTACATTATTTCACAAATGAATTTAAAAAAGCCGGAGCTCTTGAAAACATAATCGTTTTTGCAAATCTTGCAGATGACCCTGTAATAGAACGTGTCGTAACACCAAGAATCGCACTCGCAACTGCTGAATATTTCGCATGGGAACTTGGACGTGATGTAGTAGTTATTTTATCAGACATAACGGCATATGCAAACGGATTACGTGAACTTTCCGCAGCAAAAGAAGAAATACCTGGAAAACGTGGATACCCGCCATACCTTTATACAGACCTCGCAACAATATTTGAACGCGCTGGTATAATAAAAGGTAAAAAAGGAAGTATAACACAAATACCTATCATAACAATGCCTGAAGGTGATATTACCCACCCTATACCAGATCTTACAGGATACATTACAGAAGGTCAAATTATACTAAGTAATGCACTTTCAAGAAAAGGAATATTTCCACCAATAAATATCATACCAAGCCTTTCAAGAATGATGCATAATGCAATTGGAACAGATAAAACGAGAGAAGACCACAAACAAGTATCTGATCAGATTTATGCCGCATATACTAGAGGAAAAAAACTTGAAGAACTTAAAAAAATAATAGGTGAAGACGCTTTATCTGAAACAGATAGAAAATATCTTGAATTTGTCAAAAAAATCGAAGAAACGTTCATAAACCAAAAAGATAAAAGAACAATAAAAGACACACTTGATATTTCGTGGAACATACTTAGAATATTACCCAAAGAAGACCTTACAAAAATTGAAACGAAATATATAGACACATACTGGTACGCAAAATAAAAAACAAGACACAATAACAAAGTTTACAAAACAATAAATCAAAGTAATAAATTATACAAAATAAATATTAAAAACTAATTAATAACCTAAAACAAGATGATCTTATGTCAATCCATGAAAACATAAAACCAACAAGAATGGAACTCAAAAACATTAAAGAACACCTTGAACTCACAACAAATGGATTTGAACTACTTAAAAATAAAAATGATGCGTTAATAAATGAACTATCAAATATTAGACGTGATATAAACTCAAAAAAAAAAGAACTTCAAAATCAAATGAATGAAGCATATAATAACATCGATATTGCAAGTTCAAAACTAGGCCTAACAAACATAAAATATCTTGCAGTATCAACAAATGATGCAAAAAACATAACACTCAAAGATAAAAAAATTATGGGTGTTAAAGTAAAACAAATCACTTTTGAAAAATTTGAGCGGAATTTTGT
This sequence comes from Nanobdellati archaeon, assembly GCA_019429005.1. Lineage (GTDB taxonomy): Archaea > EX4484-52 > EX4484-52 > EX4484-52 > GLR71 > JAHYJR01. The sequence goes on from JAHYJR010000001.1 coordinate 49,279, forward strand.
AGAACGCGGATACAATATATACGATTCAAACATAAGCCTTGATAATGCCGCACTTTCTTTTGAAAAAGCATTACCGCATATCCTTGAAATTGGAGAGAAAAAACATAATATAATAACAATTTCTGATGAAGTTAAAAAAACAAACAGAAAAGTTAATTCGCTTGAAAGCATAATTCTTCCAGAATTAAGAAAAACAATAAAAACAATAACTGGAAAAATTGCAGAAAGAGAACGTGAAGAATTCATTCGAATAAAAAAAGTAAAAAGTTGGATATCAAGATAATCTTAATATCATTATCACTCTTGAAGACTTGATATTGCTTGAGCAAGATCACCTTCAAATTTATCTAAAGCCTCTTTTGCAACAGCTTCAGAAACATCTACAGTATCCATAACAAGTTTTACATCTTCATCAGTAAATTTAGGACCACTTTCAATTTCTTCAGAACTTCTCTCAAAAGATTCACCAACAATCTGATAGGATTCCTGACCCATAGCTTTTACTTTAGAAACTTGAGGATCTTGTATAACTATCTCAGTACCACCCTTCAATTTAATTATTACTTCAGAAGCATCAAGATCTTTCATCTGCATACCCATCTGTTGCATTGCTTTTTTCATCATTTTAGGATTCATGCCTGGTATCATATTATCACATATATACTTTATCTATAAATTTTATAAAAGTTCTCTAATCCGAATGACTAACCTTTGTGGTTCCTTTAACATATCACAAAATTAACACGATTTTAAAACTATGTCAGATTTAATTATATACATAATATATTGTATAATAGGATGTCTCACAGGCTGCATCACCGGCCTAATACCAGGAATACACACAAACACGATTGCATCAATACTTCTAGGATTATATTATACAAACAATTTTAATCCACTCACAACTTCAGCATTTATCGTTGGTGCTGCAGTATCACACACATTTCTAGATTTTATACCAGCCATTTTTCTTGGTGCCCCCGATAGTAACACAGCACTAATTGTACTCCCTACACACAGAATGCTACTTAAAGGCCGAGGCTATGAAGCAATACTATTGAGTGTTACAGGCGGATTAATGGGTATCTTGATATTAACCTTATCTGCATACATCTTATTTACCTATATACCTCAAATATATATCGCAATAAGACCCTACATACATCTGATTCTCATACTGATAATGATTATAATAATACACATATCAACAAATAGAAAAGCAACATTATTCATATTTATCTTATCAGGAATTCTCGGACTTGTATCCCTAAACACAAACCTTATCAACAAAAATTTTGTCCTTCTCCCTATGTTTAGTGGACTTTTCGGATTAAGCAACCTAATACTAAGTTTTAATGAAACCTCAAACATACCAAAACAAACTACAAAAACATCTATTATTCTAAAAGATAATATTTATGGTGCTACTATTGGTGTTTTTGGTGGAACCATATCGGGTTTACTTCCAGGTCTTGGAACATCACAATGCAGTATGATACTAAAAGAATTAGGATTTATTAAAAAAACAAAGATTTTCATAACAGTCCTTGGTTGTATCGGTACTATTGATATAATATTATCATTCATTTCAATATATTTGATTGGAAATGCGAGAAGTGGTAGTGCAATAATAATCGAAAATATTATGAATACACTGACCTTTGACACTTTAGTTCTTTTTTGTGGGCTTGCACTCATATCTGCAGGATTATCCGCAATAATAACAATGTATATTGGTCAACATGCAGCAAAACTTGTTGAAAATATAAACTACCAAAAAATGACAGCATCAGTCATAATACTAATAATATTAATAACAATACTTTTCAGCAGACTATATGGTTTAATACTCCTAATAAGTTCAACAGCCTTAGGTATTGCAACAAAAAAAATGAAAGTCAAAGTCAGTATACTTATGGGGTGTCTAATAATACCAACAATATTATATTTCTCTGGATACTTATACATAATACTCAAAATATTCTAAATAACTATACTACAATTGGTGTTAATCAAATGCTTCATTTAAAACATAGAATCCAAAAAAACCAAATTGGAAAATATGCTATAATTGTTTTGATTTTTGCGTCAGCGGGTGCATTTATATCACCTATATATTCTCTTTTTATAAAACGCTTCGTTATCCAGGATAATCTAGTTGGAGTACTTATAAGTTGTGCAACAATCTTTGCTATATTTGCAAGTATCTTTTCAAGCAAACTTATCAAAAAATATGGTAAAATAAAGACATTGAAAACAACAACAATATCAGCATCACTACTTTATCTATCACTAACATTAGTAAAAACCACCTTCAGTTTAACAATTATAGAAATATTAAGAACAACATCAATAACAATCGCAGCAATATGTTTAGGTCTTCTTATAAAAGACATAAGTAAAAAATCAGAACTTGATAAAGCTGAAGGACTTACTTATGCATTCAGCAATATTGGCTGGTTTATCGCACCAATTCTAGGGGGGTTTCTAGCAAACATCTACGGTTTTGATGTGTTGTTCATAATAGCAAGCATGCTTATGCTAGTAACTGTAGTGGGTATAGATTCAAATCAATTTAAAGAACACAACTACACACATACAGAGATAAATCTCAAAGAAGATATAATTGCATATTTCACACATAATTCAGAATTAAAACATATCTATATAGTTAGTTTAGGACTTTCAATGTTTTACATCACAACTGTTACATACTTACCCCTAATACTTTCAGAATCAAACATAACAACAACGCAAATTGGTTTTATAATGAGTCTATTAATAGTACCCCTTCTTTTATTTGAATATCCAGTTGGACTATTCGCAAAAAAGCAGGGGGATCAAAAATTAATAACGCGTGGTTTTTTAATAATTACAATATCAACACTTGCGATGTATGTATCATATAATAACACAACAATATTTATTATGTCAATGCTACTAGGTTATATTGGTGCAGCTATGATAGAACCATTAAAAGACGCATATTTCATCAAAAGAACACCAAAAGAGCACACAACATCATTTTGGGGTGTATACAAAACATCACATCAGATAGGTTCTATAATAGGACCACTTATTGCATCTATTGCCATAACATTCATGACTCTAAATGGTATGTTCCTCATTTTCATCCCTCTATTCGGATATATAACATACATATCCTCAAAACTAAAGAATTAGAAATAACCAAAGTTAAATCTTGATAAGACGAACCTTTAATATCTGCATCGTGTCAACAGCTTCTATAATTGCAGTAAAACCAAATTCAGGAATATCTATTTTCTCATTTAATATTGGTATCCGTCCAAGACGATGTAAAATAAATCCACCCAAAGTATCATATTTAGGATCAACAATATCAATACAGTTTATACCCAATTCAACTTCCAAATCTTCCATATATATGTCACCATCTACAATATATGTAGAACCCTTAAGTTTTCGTATTTTTTTAAGTTCGGTATCTGTTTCATCATAAATCTCACCCACAAGCTCTTCAAGTATATCTTCAAGAGTTACAATACCAGAAATACTTCCATACTCATCAACAACTAATGCAATATGAATTTGTTTTTTCTGAAATAATTTCAACAAAACACCAATCTTTTTTGTTTCAGGTACAAATATTGGTTTATGTAACATTTTTTTAAGATTAAAATCAGACTTTTTCTTCCTCAAATAATGAAGAAAATCGCGTACATACAATACACCTTTAATATTATCAATCGAATCTTCATAAACCGGTATTCTGGAATAATTAACAGTATCTATAAATTCTAATAAAGCCCTCTTTGATGTATTAATATCAAGACCCACAACTTTCATACGTTGAATCATTATATCTTTAACAAGAAAGTCATCAAAATTAAGCACACGATGCATAAACTCTTTTTCATCTTTTTTTATAGCACCTTGCTCAGCACTCATTGAAATAAATGATTTCAAATATTCCTCAGTAATCTTCTGTTTGTTTTCCATAGCACCATTATTCACAAGAACCCCTGTTATCTTAAGTAACAACGCGCCTAAAGGATACATAAAAATTTCCAACAGAACAATTAACTTTGAAACGTGAAGAGATACATATTCTGAATGCTTAAGTGCATAAGATTTAGGAGATATTTCACAAAAGACTAAAATAATTAAAGTCATCACTCCTGTTGCAATACCAACACCAACTGAACCATATAAACTAATTGCTATTGATGTCGCAATAGCTGATGAGCCTATATTAACAAGATTATTTCCAACAAGAACTGTAACAAGAAAACGGTCCGGATTTTGCTTAAGTTTATATAAAGCCTTAGCCCCACGAACATTCGTACTTGCAAGAAATTGTGCTCGAATCTTACTAACTGACACAATTGCTGTTTCAACACCTGAAAAAAATGCAGATAATAATAAAAAAATAAACAGCAATACAAATGTAATTGCAAAACTCATAACAAATCAAACTCAAATATACTTCGGTATTAATGTTTATAAAATTTATCCTTGTTTTCCATTACACCTAACAAAATTATTTTTTTTACAGCTGCAATACCAATATCTTTTTCAGCAGAAACCTCAAAAACAGGTATTTTTGATACAGATAGGTTTAATTCTTTCTTTAAATTAACTATAGATTCTTTTGAAGCCATATCTATTTTATTAATACAAATAATAAAAGGCAAATCAAACGTTTTATTAATCTCACGATAAAGCTTTAATTGTACATTTAGAGGATACCCGCAAGTTTCTGACACATCAAACACAAAAAGTATTTTATTAGCAAGATATTTCAATGCTAAAACAGATCTCATTTCAATATCATTACGTTTTTCCATAAGCCTATCAAGAAGTCCTGGCGTATCAATAATTTGTATAGTCTTTTCCAAATTTCCAATCCTAATTGATCTTGTTGTAAATGGATATTTCTGTATATCTGGATTTGCACCTGTAATAGCCTTAAGAATTGAAGATTTTCCAACATTAGGTAATCCTGCTATAACAATCGTTGGCATATCCCTTATATCTGGAAGCACTTTAAATTGTATCCTACACATTTCAATATATTCCATATCTCTACGAATTTGCTTCAAAACTGAAGCTAAACGACCATAAAACTGCGTTCTTAAACGCATTAAGTCTTGTGGTCTTGAACCTTTTATTTTTTTCTTATACTCTAACAAAAATTTCTCAAGAAATTCAAATGCCCATCTAATAGCAGCCATTGATTTTTTAAACTGATTCTTATCAACAATTAAAGAGATTAATTCATTATAAAATGGTGAAAGCATGTTTACCCTTGGAACCTTATCATGAATATTTTTAAGATATGTTACAACAACCATTGTAGATGTTTCTAACCGAATTAACTCTTTTAATCTCTTTTTCATGACAGGGTCTTGTGCGCTAACATTATCTGCAGCCTGCTTAGCCCTACGAAAAGCTTTATTCAATATTACATTATAATTTTCAACTTTAGGTATTTTAGGGATCATAGACTCAACTTACACAGTTAATTTTAAAAGAGGATTTATTATTTTTTATGGTTATACACATAATTTAAATTATTTTTAGAAACATAATCATTTGATACAAAAGACTTTAAAGAACTATCTGATACAATTTCATCAATACGACTTGGTATCCTTTGAAGATATTTATCTTGAAGATTAATGTAAGTATCCTGCACTCTTTCCAAAATGGGTTTAATTGTATCTTTTCCAGAAAGATCTTCAATACGATTTTGAATATTTTGCTTCATCAAATAAATATGTTTTATAAAATCATTATCTGACACGAGATTACAAGATGACTCGGGGTTTTCAATTACCATATTCAAATTAGCATTTAAAACTGAAATATCATTTACATCAACACATTTTTTATCCGAAACAACAACATGACTTTTATGACTTGATAAAAAAACATCATCAAGACCCTGCAAATCAGCATCTGTTAAAACAATTGTGTTTTTAGAACCAATATCACCTAAATCATCACAAACATTAGATATCTGTTCAAATTCATTCAAAAGTTCTTCTAATGTTCTTTCTTTATCAACCCTTCTTGAATTTTGACTAAATTTTTCAGAAATAACTCCAAGAGAGAAAAAAACCGTAACAATTGACAATAAAGATATCAATAAAATAACACTAACCATAAATACCACAATTATTCATTTTTTGTATTATCAATTAAAAGTGCATGCTTTTTAAAATCGATAAACATTTTTTTAAGATTCTCAAGTTCTTCATCATGCCCAATAGTTATTACTTGATCCTGTGTATTATTAAACTTTAAATCAAACTCGGATATTTTAACTGTTAACGAATCTAATACAACCTTATGTTGTGCAACAACATCATCCAAAACATCAAGCTTCCCTAAATCAGAATTTGTAACTTTAGCCATACTATCTATACTATTTTTAAATAAACCCAATTCTTTATGCATTGAATTAACTTCAATCTGAAGCTCACGTATATCTGATTGAACTTTATTTATAATATCAATAAGTACAGTATTTCGTGCCGCAATAGTCTTGTCTTCAACAGCAATTGTCTCAAGATTATTAAGCCGCTCATCAATATTTGTAAATTCTTGCTTATGCTCCAACTTATCCTTTAAATGTTTTATATGTTTATCAATATATTCCATAACAATCATCCTAAAAACAAGTTATAATTATTTGTATACTCAACTACATAAAGATTATATAATCCCTAACTATTATCACACCATAACAACCCTAATTAATCAACTATCAAAATAACATTTGGCCGTATCTAATTTTTTAAGATGCCTCGATTTTATATTTTTTGCTTGATTAAAAAGACCCTCTTTTGAAGCAAATATTTCATCAATATGTTCATTTACTTTTTCTTTACCAAGGAATTTAGGAATTATAACATAATCTGCACCCAACTCATACAATTTAAGTGAATCCTCAATTGTTATTGCCGTAAGAAAAACAACCGTTTCTTTAGATTTGGATTTAACTGCAACCAAAATAAATTTATTGTCTTCAAAATATGGTGTTGTTGAAACTACAAATTTTGCAGAATCAAAATTAAGTTTTTCAATAACTTCTTTATTCCGAACATCGCCATATAAAACATACATTTTGTGGTTTTTAAGAGTTTCATGATTTTCTTTTGAAAGATGTTGTACTATCTCAGGATTATAATCTAGAACAATTATGTCCTTACCCAAACTCTTAAGTTTCTCAAGTATACCGCTACCAAATAAATGACAACCAATAAGTACTGTATGTCCTGAAATGTCTTTAGACTCTACGATGTCATTTGTTTTGATTTTAAAAAAATTATCAAAATAATCTGAAATCCCTATCTTTGATAATAAATCAAAAAGAAAATTTCCATAACGTATCATATATGCACTTACAGAAATTGTGACAATTGCAACTATTGCTGTTATTGAAAAAAGTGTACTAGGTATAAGTCCTTGAACAACAGCAATCCCTGCAAGAATTAATGAAAACTCACTAATCTGGCTCAAACTTACAGAAGTTATAAAAGCAGTCCTGAAACTATATCCAAATTTCATTGCAATTATAAAAATAATCAACGGTTTTACTATAAGTATAAACAATATAAGAGCTACAATTGGCCAAAACAAACCCATAATACCAGATGGCACAATTTGCATCCCAAGAGATACAAAGAAAAGTACAGCAAAGAAATCTCTCAAAGAAGACATTTTGCTTATAATCTCAAGGTCATAAGGGTATGCTGCAAGACTTAAACCACCAATAAATGCACCAATTGCCATTGGAAAACCAATCATCTCTGAAAGACCTATAAAAAAGAAACATGAAGATAATGCTGTTAAAAACAAAAGTTCTGTTGATTTATTTGCATAAGAAAATACTTTTGGAAAAATATGAAATTTAAAAAACAATGCAAGAAGAAGAAGTCCAAACCCATAAATAAAAGTATAAACAAATTGAAAAGAATTTGTTGAATTAAACCCTAATATTAAAGATGTGCCCAATATTGCAAAAATATCCTGAATCAATAATATACCTATCATTATTCGACTTTCAAGAGTTTCAAGCAACCTCATATCACTTAGAAGTTTAACTACAACCATTGTACTACTTAAAGACAGAATCATACCCAAAACAATAGATTCAATAATTGTAAACCCTATAAACTGTGAAAAGAAATAAGCAATAACAAAAGTTAAAATTACCTGAAGGGACCCACCATAAATCACAAAAGAACCTACATTCTTAAGTTTTTTAATATCAATTTCCATACCTACAATAAAAAGAAGAAATATAACACCCAGTTCACTCAAAACGGAAATAATATCCCCACTAGTTATAATCCCAAGACCTATTGGTCCAAGAAAAACTCCAGCAAGCATATATACAGGTATTGAAGGTTGTTTTAAAAAACGTGCAATAAAAGCAAAAAAAGTTGCAAAAATTATTATAACACCAATATCAAAAAGTAAAGCTCCTGCCATAATAACACATCAAAAATTAAAAATACAAATATACTATTTAACTATACTTTTTATTTAACTAAATTAATTTTGTGAGATTCTATTTATATCAATTTCTGTAAATTTTAAAAAAGATAAAGAGGTGAGAATATACACTTTTTTGATCATATGCATAAACATCACAAAAAAGTGCTTTGGTGGTTGAATGCCCAACTATTTTGGTGGTTAAAAAATAGTGTAATAAATATATTGTTTATTCTATTTATAATGTTTTCGGTTTTATCAACAGTAAACTATTTAAACACCAACCACTCAAATTGAAAATCAATATACCAAAACAAAATCAATTAAATAAAAATTAAAATAATAACACATAAAAATTCATAAAATTATAAAATTTATAATATAAATAAAAAGAAACATAATCATTCTTTTAGTATTAAAAAAATATGTAATTTATAATCAATTAGGTGTATACTTTGCTTGAAATAAAATATAGAGATGCTGCTGGAAGGGTCTGTGATTGGACTTTTGATAAATACAAAATAACAACACCAAATATAGCAATAGTTATAAACCCAAACAAAATGATAATACCTGCAAAAGAACTTAAAGAAAAATTCGGTGTTGAAATTATAATAACAAATGCATATATCATAAAAAAATCTAAACATGCTAACGAAATTGAAAAAATGGGTATACATAAATTCTTAGACTGGGATGGTCCAATATACACAGATAGTGGAACATTTCAAATGTATTCAAAGGGCAAAGTTGATATCACACCAGATGAAACAATAGAATATCAAAAAAAAATAGGGTCTAATATAATAACACCTCTGGATTTATTTACACTTCCTGAAGACAAAGAAGATATAGTCAAATCAAAACTTACTGAAACAATAGAGCGAATGAAAATTGCAAAAACCAAAATAACAGATAGTCTTTTTGTAGGACCAATCCAGGGTGGAGCCTATATGGATTTGCGAATCCTAGCAGCCCAAGAAACAAACAAAATAAAACCGGACATATTTGCAATTGGTGGAATTGTACCACTGATGGAACAATATAGATACCGCGACCTTGTAAACACAATAATTAATGTAAGAGAAAACCTATCGCTTGACAGACCATTACATGCTTTTGGTGCGGGACATCCAATGATGTTTTCACTTCTTGCAGCGATTGGTATTGATCTTTTTGATTCTGCTGCATATGCTCTATATGCCAAAGGCGGAAGATATATGATGCCAGACGGTACTCGTAAATTAGCAGAAATGGAAGAACTCCCTTGCACATGTCCAATCTGTGCAACTACAAAACTTAAAGATTTCACATTAGGAGATCTTACAAGACATAACCTTTATGTAACAATGGCTGAAATACGCGCAATCAGACAAGCTATGTTTGAAGGTCGACTTTTGGAATTTGCAGAACAGAGAGCAAGATCACACCCACATCTTCTCGATGGCTTTAAAGAAGCACTTAAATATAAAGAATATCTTGAAAAATTTGAACCTATAACTAAAAAAAGCGCATTCTTTGTGACGGGTCCAGAAAGCCTAGAAAAACCATCCGTATACAGATACAAAAAACGTATCAAAGAACGTTATGTTGCACCTAAACGAAAAAATGGTATAATTATAAACACATTCAAAAAAAATATAATATCTACAACAGATACACATTTTGTACTTATTAAATCGCCATTTGGTGTTGTTCCCGCAGAACTGACAAATCTTTATCCAGCAGGCCAAACAGTTGCACTTAAAAATAATTATAAGATTATAGAAACTGCAAATAAAGAAAGTATCAAAGATTATGTGAAATCAAATAAAGAGTCTTATTCAAAAATGACTATTATTGATAACAAATACGAAGAAGCTTGGAAAAAAGATGCGAAAGATGAAGAAAAAGATCATTTTCTCGAAATACGAAGTGTTCTTATGTTCCAATATGGAAAGAAAGCAATAAATATATTCAAAAACATGGATCTCGAACACGAAATATCTCTTGAAATTTCAAAAAAAACAAAACGAATCAGACGCGTATTAAATAAAGATAAACTCCTTGGAACACTCAGAGCAAGCGATGGACTTTTTATTCCATCCATTTATTGTGCAGAATTAATCAAAAACTGTCTTGATTATCCAGATTATAGAGTTGTCATAACAGACGATGCCGTACCTTTTGTTAGAGATGGAAAAAGCGTTTTCTCAAAATTTGTAAAAGCAGCAGATAAAAACATACGACCTTATGACGAAGTTTTTATTGTAGACTCCAAAGATAATCTAATTGCGACAGGAAAAACTCTGTTGAACGGACAAGAACTACTTGATTTCAATCATGGACTTGGAGTAAAAACTAGAGAAAGTATTAAAGAACAAAAATAGATATAAACAAAATATAAAAATAATCACTTATGCTCTACAATATTCCGATATGCTGGAGAATATGTAACAATTCTTTGAGTTCCACTAATCAGATAATTATATGATGCGTTTACAACAAACTTATATGGTGTCAATATAGGTACTTCACTAATAGGGGGTGCAAGAAGAACACAAGGAAGGTCTGTTGATTTATCTCTAAATATCACTTTTTTAGTCTTAGATTTGTCAGTATCACTTAAACGCAATTCAACACCCACTTGATTAAATAATTCAGAATCGCAAAGCTCACTTTTAGTAATTACATCAGGCAAAGTTATTGTTAAATCGCCAATATTCACAAGACCAGTTCCAAAATTTCTAACAGTCACATACAACGTCCAATTTGAATCGGAAACTATAGGCTGTGGTTCTGCAGGTTTTAAATTTATTGCAACCGGACCATATGTCGCAATATTGCTCCCTGTTAAGGGTAGTTCTTTATCAGAATATTGCCTTTCTGAAAGTTCTTGATTACTTGCAAAATAAATATAATTTGTAGTGATTGCTTGAGCTGTATAATTCAGATAAAATGCAAAATCGCAAACATGTTCACCCACCATTATAGCTTTTTCAGATGGTGCTTTTAATTTCCATTGCAATTTTTGTACCTCACCCGGTTTGATATTCATCATACAAGACTTAGGAAAACCTACAACACATTGTTTTTTAGGTACAACACTAAATTCTGAAATTTTATAAAGATAATTACAGTAATCGGTAAGAACACCGTCACCATCAAATTTGGATACGCCAGGTGCACTATCAGAATCTAAAAGATATGTTACAGGTACTTGACCAACATTTTCAATTTCCATCAATACTAAAAAAGGCCCATCAACAGGTATTTCACTAGAAGGCGTTACAACCAAACTATTTACTTTCAAAAGATCAGTACTAACAATTTGTGTGTTTATATCTTGACCTCCACCTATACCAAAACAACCGCTAGTCATAAGTACAAAAAATAAGATTAAAAAAATAAAAAAAGATTTAAAAAATTTAAATTTCATACACACACCAAATGGATAATTATTATAATAATACTATTATACACAGACATTAATAAAAATAACATAAGAGCTTATCAATAATCATATATCGTAAATGTCTGACCTTCGTATATTGCACTATTTCCAGAAAAATCTGTAGCATTTACAGAAATATAAACAATTCCTGGAACTGTTGTTAGTATTGGCACACCTGCAGTAACCAATGAACAGTTAAAACCATAATACTGTGATAACACAACACCAGAACTATCTTTTAATGCAACACAATTAACAACATCAGATTCAATCTCCTTTTGAATTACCTTTGCAGTCATACTTGAAAGATTTTCGGATGGAATAACAAACAACGATATTTTAGACATATCTGTACTTGTATAAACTCTTGATGGGGACACAGATATAGATTTTATTGTTGGAGGTACTTTATCTGAAGGTGTAACTTTCCTCATTGCCACAGGACCAACATTTCCAGCTAAATCTACAGACATAACAGATACTTCATATTCTATACCATTTTTAAGATCCGTTAAATAATGTATTGTATTTCGTACATGATCCATATAGATAACACCATCTAACGAAATTGTATAATAATTAATATCAGAATCATCTTCATTAGGTGTCCAATATAAATATACCTCACCACCTTTCTCAGTATTTTCAACATTTAAATTTTCAACAACGTGTGGTGGTTTCATATCATATAAAATTGATACAGTATCTTTATGCTCAACACTCTCATTATCAAAACCAGATAATGTTATAGATATAGGACCTTCGATTTGTTCGGGCGCTTTATCAAATAATATCGCTAAATCAACAAGTTTCATTTTATTAGACTCAGCATCAACATCTGTAAGGATGATTTCCTCTTCAATTGCACCCGCAGCAGGTTTAATCAAAAGCCAATAATTACCATTAGTCAAATTTACCTTGAAAGAAGACGAATAATTGATTTCTATAACAGCCCCTGTAAGATTATTAACAGAACTATTTTTTACTGAAGTAATTACTAAAGAATTACCCACACAAACACCCATACTACATTTATTTGAGATACATTGACAATCAGTTGTACAAGTATCATCTACAACCTTTTCAAACGTACAAGACTCATACATACAAATCTCTTTAGTTGACGCTTTTGGAGAAATGCATGTCAATTTTTCACCACCAAGATAATTCCCACAAACCCCTACATCATCACATTTACCACATTGATTATCTTCAGTACAAGGCTCATTAAGTGACTTATAACAAGCATCATCAGGTTCAGAATCAATCTTGACTCGCACAGCCCATTCACCTGCAAAACCAGCATCTAACAATGGCACAACATCACGCACCCAATCAACAATTGAAACATCTTCAGCATAATATTCTACAGTTACAGTATAATCCATATCTTCATATAAAATATACGGCTCGCTACCAGATGTAAAATCGTCAGTATATTTATAAGTGTCATCAGAATCGCCACCATCAAACCACTGTAAATGTCCTTCATCTACAAGACACGAACTGCTCCAAAAAGATTTACTATCTGAAGATATTTTAAACAAATCATCGTTCCCTACAATACTTTTTGAATTGACATCAGACGCATTACAGCCATCAAGATCAATCTTAAAACTAGTACAAGGTAAATTTGTAGTTTTTGTATCAAATATACCAGTACCTTCTGGATTATCACCACCATATTCAGACTGACAAAGACATATTGCTTTTGAAACAGAATTTCGTATCGTCTCAATATCACCAATTACTTCAGTACCAACATCTAACTCCCCTGATGCCAGACTTGAACATTTGGGTACACTATCTGTCTTAGTCGTCGTAAAGGATACGCTTTTTTTAGTATCATATTTATAAAACACGTTTGACCGCATAAATACAGTTTTCTGTGTTGTAACAGGAGCCTTAAGTGTATCATAAAAAAATGTGCAACCATACATCTTAAGCTGATTTGGGGCTAATATTCGTTTCTCACTTTCAAAAGTGTATTCCGGTGTACCTATTAATTTTTTTACCGCGGCATCATAATCAATCTTATACACATACCAACCAGCTTCATCCTTTTCTGGTTGAGGTAACTGACAATCATCAGTCTCATAATAATTTGCACAACGAGAATCATCAGGTGAATAAAGTGTTTTTGTAACAGCATCATAACATCCCGCAGGAACAAGAACCTCTGGTAAATATATCTTCAATATCGCAAGTTCAGCTTCACCATCTTTCTGATTATAAATACCAAACGAAACTCTAAAACTATCTCTCGGTTCATATCTCGAAATAACTGGTATTGGCTGTTTTTTACTTGTCCATGTTGAAAGTGTAAACGGTCCTGCTGAGGTTAAAGACCGACCATCAAACCATTTCATTTTACCTTGTTTTACTTGCTCATCATAAAGAGTTCCATCCATCACAGTAATATCATTTGTTCCACTCGTATCATAATGATAAATAACGTGTGCATCAATATCAAATGCTTTTGAAGAACATTTTGGTGCAGTCACTAATAATGAATATAATCTAGGTTCTCCAGGTAACAAAGATCCAACGGATTCTTCGGCAGAAGCACTACTTGAACCACCAAGACCACCACCCCGACCTATACTACCCCCTAAAGTCACAAAATCCTCGCTACCTTTAGCATAGACCATAACTTCATTTGCAATTGAAACACCATCATTTTTTACTTCAAACTGTATATCTACAAGACCTCCCGGATATACTGCAGAAGGGTATGCCGAAATACCTTTAAACTCAAGCGCACTTGATGACCCTACCTGAATTACAGAATCTTTTTGTTGTTTTTCTAATTCTGCCTGTTCCGGATCTGAAAACCATAACAAAGAACTTGTAAAAGAATCAATAAATGAATCAATCGCACTACCCCCTACTTGTTTAGCATCATGAGTTGCAAGTGTTGATTTATCTGAATCCATATTTGAACTCCAAAAATAACTTAATATAGGTAACAAGAAAATAACAATAAGTGCAACAATGCCAAGAATAAAAGACCATTTTAAAATAGATTTAATAATTTCCCATGAACTCTTCTTTGGAGACATAACAGATCTTAATTTGTTTGTATAATCTGAATTTGAAACTTTTGCTTTCGCCGCACCTAAAGCACCACCCACAAAAAATGCAGAGTTTTGGGTATTTGATTCTGAAGAGTCATCTAAATCTGAAATTTCTTCGGAACCTATAGTTTCATCTGTTTCGGGAATACGGTTATCTTCAGGATATAACAATCCGGCCCCCGTATCACCTGAAGAATTCAGTTTTTCTTTTTCTAATTTTTCGGCAGCATCCTTTTCAGCAGCATCCTTTTCAGCAGCATCCTTTTCAGCAGCATCCTTTTCAGCAGCATCCTTTTCACGTTCATTTTCAACCAATTCTTCAGCTTCTTTTTCACGCTCTTTTAATTGTTCTTCTGTAAGTTCAATTTTATCTTTTTCAGTTTCAACCAATTCTTCAGCATCTTTTTCTACATGATCTTCATTTTCTTTTAAATCTTCATCATCATCATCTTCGCCTTCTGATTTACCAACTTCCTTCTCAGGTTCTTTTGGTTCTTCAGGTGTTTCTTCTTCATCTTCTTCTGCTTTCTGTTCTTCAACGGGTTCATCGCTTTCTGGAGCACCTGAAATCTTCTCATCTAACATTGAAACTTTCTCAAGTTCGGTTTCTTCAGCTTTAATTTCGGATTCATTCTCATGTATATCTTGAAAAGAACTTTCAACATCTTGTTCTGTGCTATCAACATTTTGACTAAGACCTGCTACAACAGAAGGATCAACATCAGAACCTGCATCTACAACTGCAGAATCAACATCTTCAGTTTTAGACACCTCTTGAGCATTTGCTTCTCCAGATTCAGCCGTTACTAGAGGATTACTCGAACGAGAATATGCTTGCGAAAACACTTCTGAACTACCTTGTGCAATGAAATTAATTGGATTCTCGGAACTACCCAACACCGGTCCTGTTGGCTCTTCAACAGCCTTCGGAATAGTTTCTTTTAAATTCTGAATATCCTCTTCAAACATTTTCAGATTATCAGCTTGATTCGCTATAACCTCACGAGAGACCGTTTGTTCATTTAAAATATTTTCAAATAAATCATTATTTTCTACTTGAACGTTTTGTATTTCATTAACATTATCATCAATAACGCCTACTTTTTCCTCCAATTTTGAGTGCGTTTCGTCAATATTTGGACTCTTTATATTATTATTAATATTCACATGTATCTCAGGTGAACCTCCAAAATCATTTTCAGCAGGCACTTCAGACGGCAAAAGACTTTCTTTTTTACGAGAAAAACGACCTAAAATACGTGATATTGCATTTTTTAAACGGACTTTATTTGAGGGTTCAGAAACAACAGATTCTTCAGAATTTTCATCACCCATAACAACACCATCTTTAAATTACAATTATCAAACAAAATATAAAAAAACCTAAAGCAATAACCCTACACACAAATAAAACACAATATAAGACAAAGTATTAAGATGTGCAATCCTCATTATAAAACTAACAATACCGCTAACAATATTGACAAACCCCCTAAAGAATATACCTACAAAACTTATAGTTTCAATAAAACTCAAAAGCGGAAAATTTACAATTGCATGAACCACATCAAGAACAGGTTTAATCCCACTTATTACAAACAATATCCAAAACAAATCACCTTCAATTGGAAGAACACCAACACTACCAACAACAAAAGCTAAAATATATAATAAAAAACGTTTATGACTCATAAAAACACCAATTAAATAACTTCATCCAAAATAGATATCTCAAGATTATCTATCTTATATGTTCCAAGGGTCTGGAAACGTAAAAGATTATCACCATCTTCCAATATATCTGTATGTAAATAAAACTTATTTGTTCCTTCATAAACAGTTTCATCTATAAATTTATCATTCATATAGATCTTTAATCCTGCAATTGATACTACAGGTATATCAAAAGATAATACCGCCGTACCATTATCAATACGGTCATACTGATTCTCTGTTAATTTGAATTTAACTTCATGTATTGATGGACTTATCGCACCATAATAAGAAATCTTTAATTGTGCATCTGATATTGTATATTCGCTATCTTGACCTGATGTAAACAAGATATGATTCTCACCAGGTAAAAGCAAAGTTTCAAATTTACCAAAATTAGCTTTATATACTTTTGCACGTGGCATAGGATCACCTGTATAGACAAGATAACCATTTACATATGCAGTCAAATTATCATTTCGTCGAGCATTCAATACTTGAAATGAAAACTCAACATTGTCGAGCGAATTAAATTCATATGCCTCAACATTAAACGGAATTACTTTTTGAGTATAAGAATAAGAATTTATAGAAAGATAAAAATCCTTCAAAATATATGCAGTCGGTGCCCAAAATTTCATAGAACTACCTTCTGCTTCAATAGATAAAGTATTCATCTCTAAAAGATTATCAAAATAAAATGAATAACGCGTTAAATTTGGTTTCATATCAAAAATAATTTCATCATTAAATGAAATTACAAGATTTCCATATAAATTTGTATCAAAAACATCAAATTCAAAAATAGCTTCTGTTGCACCTTGTCGTTCAAAAGACACTGAAAATGCATTATCCTCAAAAATGCCGTGTTCAATAATAATTTCATCTTGAGCTTTTATCAGGTGATTACTTTGAGTAAATCCAACAGACAACTCACCTAAATCAATAGTCCGATATGTCTGACCTTGTTTAGCATCAATAAATATCGTATTAGCATAAGACATCACATCTGAACCCGGATTATAAGGTACATAATCATTATATCCACCATCATAATCTAAACATGGTGGAGAATCACATAACTGTTCTTGACCTATAAGTAAAAATGCTACAAGAAATATTGTGATACCTGCAGCAAATACATAAACAAAATTATCCATAATAGCTCACATTATACTAAGATTTACAAATACTAATTATAATTATATCTTAGTGTTTATTATATTTAATTGTTTAAATTGTTAAATAAGTGAATTTTATGAAAATAATCCATAAAGATCTCAAAAAAGAGACAAAAATCAAAATAGAAACTATTGATGATTTATGGGATCTTAAAAATATAATTACAAAAAATGACATAATTGGCTGTAAAACAATAAGAACCTTACAAAATTTAGATAAAAAAGAAAAACGTACAGTATATCTAAATATTGAAGTTGAAAGCGTTGACTTTGATGAAAATACAGAATCTTTAAGAATCGGTGGAAATATAATTAATGGTCCTGATGATATATCTCATGGACACCACACAGCAAGACTTGTACCAAATGATATAATTGCAATTGAAAAAAAATGGAAACAATATGAAATTGATCGCCTTACAAAAGCATCAAAAACCAAAAATTTCAATGTACTAATAACTGTATTAGATGAACATGATGTTGATTTTGCTATTGCAAGCCAAAATACAATAAAATATCTTGGAAATATTCAAGGACCAAGCTCAGGTAAATTATATTCTGAAGGAAATAAAAAAGAATATTACACTAAAATCGTAGACCACATTGAAACCCAAGCAGACACAGTTGATAAAATAATCATTGCAGGTCCTGGTTTTACAAAAGAAAATATTCTAGAGCTTACAAAAAACAAACCAAAATTAAACGGAAAGTGTATAGGTGGTACTTCAAGTGTCACTGGAAAACGAGGTATATATGAAGTTATACATCGAGGCGAACTAGATAAAATAATAATTGAATCTAAAATCTATTCGGACATACAACTTATAAATAAAATACTTGAAGAAATTAAAAAAAATTCGGGTCGTATAACGTACGGTCAAAAACATATAGAATTAAGTGCCGAATCGGGTGCAATTGAGCACTTACTTGTCTCAGACAAGATAATTAGAGATGAAGAAACCGAAAAAATAATTAATATTGTTGAAAAATATAAAGGAAAAATAAGTATAATAGATTCAAAACAAGAATCTGGAAAAATTCTTAAAGGTCTTGGTAATATTGCAGCATTACTCCGATTTAAAATGGAATAATTAAACAAAAAAGAACATATGACCTATTTTTAATAAAAAAACAGATTTACTTATCTAATTTCTTAGAAATCTCAGACATTCTATCTGTTAAACTATCTAATTTTTCAAAATTATCAAGATGTGTCTCAACAATGTCAAGCTTGCCTGATAATGTTTCAAGACGACCTATTATATCATTAATCCGCGTTTCAAGTGTATTTAATTTTGCAATTTCAATCTCGTTTATTTCACCAAGTATCTTTCCTAGATTTTGTATAAGTCTTTCTTGTTTTGTCATAAGTATCCCTATTAATAATTATACATAATAGATTATATAAAAATTGGCGCGAGGGACGAGATTTGAACTCGTGCGGGCTAAAAGCCCAGTAGCTTACAGCCATCAAATGCTTATTTAAAGCATATTCAGTTAGCAGGCTACCGCCATATCCTACGAATAGACCTTAATTCTAAACTCAAATTCGAACCAGGCTAGGCGACCCTCGCATTTATTGAAAACATATACAAAATACAAAAGTATTAAACTATTTATAATTCAAAACTTTAAATATTAAACAGTAAAAAGACTATTTTAAACAAAAGTTAATAAATATTAACAATGTATTATAGTTTATTATAATATTTGGTGGTTTTATATGATTATAAATGAAATGGATATAAGTAAAATTATTGGAAAAGAAGTATTTACAGATAAAGGTGCATATTGTGGCCAAACATCTGACATTGAACTAGATCTTGCACGATTTAGAGTGAAATCAATAAGAGTTGATGCTGCAAAAGGAACATACCTTGCCGCAATTGTCGGTGGGAAAAAAGGTGTTAAAGTGCCATACCCCATGGTTCAAGCAATAAGTGATATTATTATAATAAAACATATTAAGCCTCAAGTTGACGAAGAAATGCCACAAGATGCATAAATTACTACATAAACATAAAATAACCAAGTAATTTTTATTTTTTCTTTTAAAAACAATATTAAAAATCTAGAACCGTGCAGGTTCTAAATATTTAATTATATTAAAAATAGCATATAGACCAACAAAAAGCACAACGGGACTTATAGGTGAAATAGTATAAAAAAGTTCATTTGAAAAAACAAAAATTAGACTTAAAAAAGCTAAATAATATGTAATTAATACAGATGATATTGTCAATAAAATAGTTCCAGACAAAACATGGAAAAAACTAACAAATGTTATAATTACACCAATAAATAAAACACTTAAAGCAATCAAATGTGACATTTCAAGAAGATTACCAAAACTTGAAAAACCTAAATATTTAATTTCGTTTATGCCTGCCCATATAAGAAGAAGCCCATGTGTTGTTGAAGTATCACCCCCCATCCTCTCATTCTTGTACATACCAAAATAAAATTCAACAAAAATAACACTTGTAAACATAGGTAATATTACCCATAATATATCAGAACGCATCGCTACTGAAAACATCAAAGAAATATCAGTATAGATTTTTAATATAACTGGTATTAAAACTAACATAAATGAAGATATAATTGAATATATCTCTGAAGAATAAATAAACTCTAATAATATTGACATATCAATCAAATTAACACCCGTTAATTAAACATAATATATATATATTAAAACTATATAATATATAAATACACAAGAACAAATAAAAGGGATTCATATGACAACGAAAAAAGAGTTTATTAAAAAAAGATCTACATTTGATAAAAATCATATGATTTTATTTACAATAATTATACTCTTAGGACTTCTAGTATTAACACACCAAAATTACATTAACACACCGAAAATAAAAAGTGATATTTCAGCATGTAAAACATTCTGTACTACACACCCACAAATAACTGGTGCTATTTATGGCGGTATTGATAACAACGGACATTGTCTTTGTAAAATATCGCAAACAATTAATAATATACAAGAAAACAAAAATATGGATGTAACTATTTTTGTAGATGTCGGTATTGTTGAAAAAGCAATATTAACAGACTCACCTTAAACGCATCTTTGTATTAACACTTTTAGATGCAACTAATACCATCTCAACTAGAACTGATTCATCATAAGGTTTAAGTTTTTTCAAACCAGACTCTAGTGTTTCTTTTGGATTAAATTGTTGAAGAACATATAATTTTGCAGAAGTTATATATTTGGAGATTAATTCAATATCTTCAAGTGTAACATACCCAGGAACAACAGTTGTTCTGAATTCATGATCAACACCAGATTTAATTATTAAATCAATCGTTTTTTTAATTATTTCAACAGAAATAGGAACATTAATTATATTTTGATATTTATCATCAACAAGTGCGGTTTTTATATCCATCGCAATATAATCAACAAGACCATCATCAATAAATTTATTAATTACATCAGGATGTGTGCCATTTGTGTCTAATTTTATAAAAAAACCTAAATTCTTAATTTGTTTCAAAAAAAGATATAAGGCCTCATTATGTATTGTCGGTTCGCCACCTGTAATAGTAACGCCATCAATCCACTCTTTATTTTCCTTTAAAAAATCTAAAATCGCTTGCTTATCTACAAGCTCAAACTTTTTATCATTTAATACAAGTTCATGATTATGACAAAAATTACATCTAAAATTACATTTGGGTAAAAAAACAACAGAGGTCACTTTACCTTCCCAATCAATAAAAGATGTTCCAATAAAACCCGCAATACGTAATTTGCTAATTTTGTATTACCTCTGACAATTGAGTTTTATCTGGTATCTGTGAACGCCAGGATATAATTTCAGAATCATCATCATCAACAACAATTGTTGTGGGTGTCCCCATAACACCATAAAAAGTTGCTTCAGCCATACCATCAACATTGTTTATGTTATATTCTTTAACAGAAACTTCACTACCTGACATAACCAATCTAACTAAATCTTTTGCCGCTGGACAATTTGGACATTTGTCCTGCCAAAATATTTTTACTTCCATACCATAACCACCAAATCATAAAATAAAATATAAGAAAACCTAAAAATATTTAGATTCATTATATATTAACATTTGCTATCCTATAATGTATACATCCCATTACACATACTAAAATATACATGTAAAAGATACAAAGATATAACACTTATGATAAATTATAAGACCTATAACGATCCCTTAATTCTGCAAGTTTGCCTTTATTCCAATTACTTGTGGTTGACAAATATCCAGTCACTCTTGTTATACCATCAACATTTACAGAACTACAAGATTGACAACGGTCAATAAGACCGCGTACTACTTTATGACAACTCTTACAAAATGTAAACTCTGGCGAAAAAGCAATCTGTGTATTTTGTGTATTTGTAAATGTCTTCTTTACAAAACTGCCAAGTGCAGAGGGATCTGGTCTTGAATCTCCAAGCCATACATGAGTCAGTGCACCTGCATCAATAAGTGGATGAAACATACCTTCTTGTGTAACTCTCTTTATCGGGGACATAGGAACACCAACATTAAGATATGTTGAATTTGTATAATACATCTCAGACGTTGTAAAATCACCTTTCACAACTTTTGCAACTTCATTAGGATATCTTTCACGATCAAGATGTGCAAGACGATATGCAGTTGATTCGGCGGGTGTCTGCTCAAGAGCAAAATGAAGTCCTGTCTTTTCAGAAAGTTCACGCTGTTTCTTACCCATATGTACAATAACCTTAAGACCAAATTTAATAGCTTTATTAGATTCATGCAATTCTTCACCAAGATGAAACTGTACAAGTTCATTAAGTCCAAGCATACCCATCAAAAAAGACGCCCTTTCAAATCTATAATAAGGTTCACCATCAAGATCCATTGTAAGAATTGGAAGCGAACCTGCCGAACCTTGTGCTAATATTTTACGTATAAATTCTTTTTTCTCTATATGTGCTTGAGCCGCAAGTTCTAAACTCTCATCAATATATTCAAATAATTTACTATCATCGCCCTTTGCAGCATAAGCTGCTCTTGGAAGATTTATTGTTACATTTTGCATTGCAGAATATCTCATTTTCCATGGCTGTTTAGCATCTAACAAATCATTCTCATTAAGCTTAAATTGTAATCTACAACATTCACTAATTTTTGCTTCGTCACCACGATCAAAAATAAAATAAGTATTCCCCATTTTTGAACCCACTTCACACGCAAGATCCATCATTTCCTCATGACCTTCAGTTTTGAAAAATTTATCAGTCACATGGAAATCCGGTTTTGGAAAAAAGAAAGGTCTTCCATAATTATCCCCTTTAAGATAAACTTCAAAAGCAGCTTTCATAAATGCTTGAGATTCACCAAGATACTCAGAATAATTATTACCTGTATATTTACCACCTGGACCTATTGCTGGAACATCGCTAAAATGCTTTGGTATCTCCCAATAATAATTTGTATCTGTAAATGTAACCTGCCCCCCCCTTGATACTGCTTGCTGTGCAAACTCATAAATCATCATCTGTGCTAATTGTTTGATTCTAGATTCATCAAGACCAACAAGGAATGGTGCCATAAATACGTTGACTGCATCCCACCCAATTGCACCTGCAAAATGTCCTTGTAACGCTGCAGCAAACTTCGTAAGATGTAATATTAAAACTTCGGGATGCTTAGCTGGACCCGCAACAGCATAATTACCACGCCCATCCATAACAAGACCAAACTTCTTCAAATACTCTACGGATTGACCAGAACAATAAGGCCTATCAATAAAATCAAGATCATGAAGATGTATCCTACCATTCTGATATGCTTTTCCAACATCCTCTGAAAAAACATTAAGAAGTGCATATTCTTTTTTAGCATGCCCTGCTAATGTCAAATTTATCGCTTCAGAATTATGATGAACATTAGAATTTTCTTTATTACTTAAAAAAAATAAATTTGTCATATCATATAAAGGCATACCCAACCTTGTATGTAACTTACGATAATGTTCATACCCATGTTCAATTAATTTAGAATTAACTATTTCTCTAATAAGTGGTGCTGATATAAATTTAGCACCTGAATTTTTAATAAATTTTTCTGCTTCAATTGCAATTACTTGAGCTTGATGTTTTGGCATACCCGTTTCCCGATTAAGTGCTTCTGTAATCTTTTCTTTATTCCAATTTAAGATATCGTCACCACTTGTCCTTACAAAAAGAATATTGTCGGTAGTGTCACCAGAGCTTCCATTATTATTATTATTATTATTGTTATTTTTATTTTTGTTTACCATCAAACCACCTTGAAAAAGAATAAGCATAATTATACAGAAACATTAAAAAGTCTGTTTGTTTAAACGCAATTATAAAACAGTAGTATATCCAACACATACTATTAATTAACAGTCACTGAAACACAATAAGATCATTATTTATAAACAAATTAAAAAAAATTATTTATTTTTTAAAAAAACTATTTTTGAAAATATTTTAAAAAGAATTCAATAAGAACTTTTCAAAAAATACAACAATCTATAAACAAAATAAAATTAAAACCAAAATACATATATACGCCTAAAAACTAATACAATTTAGAACAAAGCTAAAACAGCCAATACAATCAACAAAAAATAAAGAGGGAGTTTACATGGTAAGAAAAACAATTAAAAACAATATTAAAAAACAACATGCAGATATGATTGGAAGCACAAGTTTTATACTTGGTGTACTTATTGCAATTATCGCGGGTTTACCATTAGGTAATGTTATACCGTCTGATGCAGCAGCAATAATCCTTGTTGTATTCGGTTTAATTGTAGGAACACTAAATATAAATGATTCTGAAATCACAAAATTTTTGATAGCATCAATGGCATTCATCGTTGTTGGAACATCCCCAATAACATTATTGCCAATAATTGGTCCAACAATAGGACAAATTTTGATATATATCACATATTTTGTTGCACCTGCAACATTAATTGTTGCTCTTGAAGCAATACATGAAGTAGTAAGGTCTTAAAGACCTTACATTTTTTATTTTTTAAAAAAAACTAAAAACAAATTAAAACAAAAATTAATTCTCAAAAAACCAAATATCATCTGAAATTATTTCGAAAACACTATTATAGATATCAACACTGCCACTAATACACACAATATCAGAAGTGTCTAAAAATAATGAAACTTCTTTTGATTTTGCAATATCTTTGAAAAAAACAACAAGAATTTTATTACTTATATTATTTATATCTGAAAAAACCGCAAAAAAATGACCATCTTTAGTTAAACTATAAGAATCAACAAAACCACAAACAGATACAAAATCACCAATAAAATCATAATCAATATCTTGTATTTCAACAAGATCTGGTTTAAATGAAGAAGAAATAAAAACGAAAATAATACCAAATGAAAAAACAAGTAGACTTAAAAAAATAACATCTTTATCTTCTAATTTATACATAAGAATCACTTAAAAAAGAAAAACGGTTCTTTATAGAATATACTATACCAAGCGGTGTAAGTGTGCTATCTTTAAGTAAAACCTCATTCAATTTAAAGGGTTTTGATACAAAAGTATTATAATCAGATAATGCTGTTTCTAACTTTTTAACATCACAAGATTTTTTAAAACGACCCAATGTTACATGAGGAATAAAACGAATTTCATGTGTAAATCCAAATTTTTCAAGAACAGTGCCTATAGTATTATAAATTTCTAAAAGTTTTTTATTCTCTTTTACACCAACCCATAAAACTCGCGCATCTTCAACATTAGGAAAAACGCCAACATTTTCAAGATCTAATTCTAAATCCATATATCTTTCTAATTTTGGAGTTAAAACAGAATTAATCTTTTGAATAAGGTGTTCATCTACATTTCCAAGATATTTGAGAGTAATATGCATATTATCCGATTTTATATAATTAAAATTATCTAATCTTTCAGCCAAATCAACTTGCATATTTACAAGCCCTCTTCTAATAGCATAAGGTATATCAAAACAGAAGAAACATCTCATAATAAGATATATCTATACATAGATTTATATTTATTCGTCATATAGAATATTAATATAACACTTAAATTCACATGAAACACACGTGAACCTTATGAAATCAATACAAAACTATGATTGGTATACTGAAATGGGATGGACCCGAAACCCCTTCTCTCTAGATATATACCCTGAATTATTTGTTGGACACGAAAATGAAATAAAAACTATTAAAAATAGCATTAAAAACAATCAAAAATTCATATTAATCACAGGCCCAACAGGTATTGGAAAAACAACATTTCTCAAATGGATTACCACACAATATGATACAGTCTATATTCCTAAACCACCAATAGATGAAAAAGAACTCGTTACGATATTCAAAAATACTATATTAAAAAAAACAATAATTGAAAAAATCATAGCAAAACTAACAGGAGAACAAGATGTAAACATATACAATCTTGCAGAAATGATTAACAAACATAAAAAGAATAAACAATTGATATTTATCGTTGATGAGGCACATGAAACTAGTTTACATGTACTTGAATGGTTACGAACCTTAACAGATCATATTGAAAATTCAATACTTATATTATCAGGCCTTAGAAAACTTAAAACAGACAAATTAAACAATATCGAAACATTAGATACTAGGATTAACGTGAACGTGCAATTAAGTACGTTAACTAAAAATGAAAGTGTAAAATTAGTTAAAAAACGTATCGAATCTGTGGGGGGTCAAAACATTAACCCATTCACACTCGACACAATCTCGGAAATATACACAATATGTGGTGGGTTTCCAAGAGAAACAATAAAAATCTGTAACAAATTAATATTAAATGCAATTAACACTAAATCTATGATAATAGACAATATAGATGAAGAAAACGAAAACACACAAGAAGACAAAAAACAACTAACAGAACATACTGATAAGAATAATACAATACAAATGGTAAACAAAGAACAACGTGAACAAAAAAGTGTATTGTACCATAAATATATGACAGATACAAATCAAATAACACGAAACAGTATAGATATGCTTACAAAAAAACAAAGGGATATTATAAATATATTATCAAATAAACCAGCAACACCAACTAACATTATTAATATAATCAGCTTAAAGGAATATAAAACGAAAAATCATGCATTACGATCAATAAATAATATATTACGACGTTTAGTCGATTCAGGATATATTACACGTGAACGTCAAGGTAAAGCCTATATATACAAATTGACCCCTAAAGTAAAAGTGTTTTTGATAGATAATTAAGATACAGAAATAATAGATAGTTAAAAACATAACATATAGATGTTTATTATGGAATTAAACACAATAATATTAATAATTTTAACAATTTTAATGGTTGTAAGTATCTTATTTAATCAAAAATATTTTAATAAAACAGCAATAATTATCGCGTTATTATTTGGAATAATTATAACACAAACAAAGGGCTTGCGTTGGTTTTTAATATTATTCACATTCTTAATTATAAGTATACTCGCAACACATATCAATTCAAAAATAAAGGGTGTACACCATAGTTCACGTGAAACTGATAATGTATTATCAAATGGTTTAGTACCATTAATGAGTGCAATTTATTCTATTAAAAACAATGACCCTATATTTTTCTTAATATACCTTGGAAGTATATCTGCAGCATTAGCAGACACAATTAGTTCGGAAATCGGTATGTTGTCAAAAAAAGACCCAATAATGATAACAACGCTTAAAAAAACAAAAAGTGGTGAAAATGGAGGTATTTCTATATTAGGATTTATAGCCGCAATCACAAGTTGCACAATTTTAGCAATTATAACATACATACTATTTGATATAAATTATACAATATTTATTGCAATAATTATCTCAGGTCTTATTGGTACGATTATTGATAGTATACTTGGAGCAACACTTGAAAATAAAAATAAAATAACAAATGGCTCTGTAAATTTCATAACAACATTATTTGGAGGTATAATACTCGTAGTAATAACATTATTACTTTAAACAACCAATAAAACACCAAATAAAAAGAATATTTATAAACTTTTACGACAAATAATTATTTAAAAAAGTATAGCCTCATTTAAAAAAATAAAAAACACAAAATTACATAATCAAATTGGTGAAATAAAAATGGATACATTTGTAAAAGGTAGGGAACTTATAGGAAAAACGGTTGTTTGTGAAGAAAACGGACGGAAATTTGGAATCGTTGGAGATCTTAGTTTTATAACAGACACAGGCGAACTTTTAAATTTGTTAATTACAGAACCAACAAAACACGCATTAGAATTACAATTACAACAAGATGAAAAGGGTCGATTTTTAATCCCGTTCTCATCAGTTAAATCAGTTAGTGATTTTGTTATAGTTACAGAAAAAGAGATATTCTAATCAGAGATATCTCCTTCTTCTTTTTTTTCTTTGAAAACACGTGGTTTTCGAGCAGCCCCAACAGCATCCCCAATACCCTCTTCAGTAATAGTATATATCGCTTCACCGTCCGGAAGATATGGACTATCTACAAGTTTTGCAACCCGCAAATTCTGTTTACTTTTTCTAAGATACAGCCTAAATGTTGATGTATGACCAACAATATGTCCCCCAATAGCCTCAGTCGGATCACCAAATAACACATTAGGTCTTGACATAACTTGATTTGTAACAAAAATTGCCGCATTATAATTATCAGATAATTTTTGAAGATCATGCATATGCCTATTTAATTTTTGTTGACGTGCAGACAAAGTACCACGACCAACATAATCAGTTCTAAATTGAGCAGTAAGCGAATCAACTATAACAAGCCGTATATCTTTTTCTTTCATAATTGATTGTGCTTTTTCAACCAAAATCATTTGATGATCTGAATTATATGCCCTTGCAATAAAAATATTTTCCAAAATCTTTTTTGGATCTAAACCTTTAGCAATAGCCATCTGTTCAATTCGCTCAGGCCTAAATGTGTTTTCAGTATCAATATATAACACACGACCCTTAAGACCCCCGTCTTTAACAGGCATCTGGACATTTACAGCAAGCTGATGTGCAATCTGTGTTTTGGACGAACCAAAAGCACCATAACATTCAGTTATTGCCTGTGTTTCTAGACCTCCATTCATAAGCTCATTAAGAGTTTCAGAACCAAATGTAATTTTACCAATCAATTTTCGTTTTTCAAGAGCTTTAAGACCTGTTTCAAAACCCATATCAAGTGCATCTCGTGCTGAATTAATTATCTTTGCCGCAACACCTTCACCAATATCCGCAATAACTGCAACATCTGACGCATTTGCTGTTGCAAGACACATAAGATCTGAATACCCTGCGTCTTCTAATTTTTCTGAAGTCTTTGGACCAATACCCGGTAAATCTTTAAGCGATTTCATAACACATAACACCCTATATATTTTATAATAATTTTTTTATTTCGTTTTCAATATTAAGCTCATCTACCCCTTTAACGAGTAACTCTAAAGTACCAGTAAATGAATTATTTTTTATTGTTCCATCTATAACAAATTCTTTCCCAATAATATCTAAAGAAGATATAAATGTATCATAACCTTGAGATAATTTTGATTCTAACGTCAAAACATCTTGACCTATAATAAATTCTGCATCCGTCCCAAAAAAAGTTGTGTCAATTACATTATAACCATCATCAACTACACACGAGATAATAACCTGTTTTTCAGGAACGATCATGCCATGAACATCACAAGAATCCCCAACAAGCTTTTTTCTGCATTCAGGACACATATCATACACTTGTGGTTTTTTATTAATCTCAAGAATAATGGCTTTGATATTTACTATATCATTTTCAGAAAAATTTGAAAGTGTTCCTTTCAAAGACGAAAAAGAATGAGATACTACTGAAGATAATAATGAATTTTGTTCAATTATTTTTTTATTTGTTGTTTTTTTTAAAACACCGCTACGACCGAGATTTACAGTCAATACACCCATATAATTCTCTTTAGAATATGCTTTTTTAATATCTACAATATCACCAACAACAACACCCTCTAATTTATCAATATCATCATTCCATAAAGTCAACTCAATAACACCACTAATATCACCAACTTTTATAGTCTGTAAACGACCATTAAAACGTGCAGTATTAATAACTTTAACAGGATATAACTCAAAAACCTTTGCAGAAAAATTTAAAGAACTCATACCATCAAAAATATCCGAAATGTTTGTTGAAAGATCCATAGGTTTTATTAAATCACAACCCAATTCTCGACCAACAAGATGTATTGCGCCAATTCTAGACACAAGACCTGAAAATTCAGATTCGGTTTCCAAAACTTTTTTTAGAATTTCATCAATTTTTATACCAGATACTTTTGATATTTGTGATAAAACTTTATCATTTTCTACATCCATAAATATGATTACAATTCAAACCTTTATAAATACTTATAATACATAAAATACCGCTTAGGCCTATAGCTTTAAAAAAACAAAAAATGAAAAGAGTTAACCAAAGTAACTCAAATCATCTTCTTTACTAATTTTTGATGCTTTTACTTTTTTATCGTAATTCTCAATATCTTTAGCAGTCGCAGTTGCTTTAACCCTTTCAAAAGCTTTTTCAAAATCAACCATTTTTATCTCTTTAGCTTTAAGATTGCTTGACCTTAATGCGTTTATTGCAGCCTCCCTACAAATTGCTTCTATATCAGCACCAACATAATTCTCAGACAGTTCAACAAGCTTATTGATATCAACATCTTTAGTAAGCGGCATTTTCTTCAAATAAATATTAAATATTGATTTTCTTGCGTCCGTATCTGGAACCGGCACATAAAGATGTCTATCAAACCGTCCAGGCCTAAGTAAACCCATATCTAATAATTCTGGTCGATTTGTTGCAGCCACAACAACAACACCCTCTAAACTTTCAAGACCATCCATCTCAGTCAAAAGCTGGTTCACCACACGATCCGCCACACCCGAATCCATGCCATGACCTCTCTTTGGTGCAATTGAATCGATTTCGTCAATAAATATTATTGATGGTGCAACTTGTTTTGCTCGCTTGAATAAATCACGTATAGCTTTTTCACTCTCACCAACATATTTATCAAAAATTTCGGGACCCTTAATTGAAATAAAATTACTCTTACTTTTTGATGCTACAGCACGAGCAAGAAGTGTCTTTCCAGTCCCAGGCAAACCATAAAGCAATATCCCTCTTGGTGGTTTTATACCCATATTCTTAAATACTTCTGGTGTTTTTAAAGGCCATTCAATCATTTCAATCAATGACTGTTTTGCATCTTTTAAACCACCCACATCATCCCACTTGACGCGGGGAATCTCAACCATAATCTCACGCATAGCTGAAGGTTCAACAAAACGAAGTGCATTCTGAAAATCTTTCTTAATAACAGTTATCTTCTCAATTATTTTTGGATCAATCATATCATCCTTAAGATTTATATTTGGTAGATTCCGCCTAAGCGAACTCATAGCAGCCTCTTTACAAAGAGCATTCAGATCAGCCCCAACATAACCATAAGTTTCATCTGCAATTTTCTCTAAATCAACAGCATTATTTGAAACACTTTTTTGCTTATCCTCTGAAACCTCTTTTAGCTTATCTTCTGAAACACCTTTTAAAGTATCCCTTTTTGAAAGAGGCATATTCCTTGTATGTATTTGAAGAACTTCAAGTCGTCCATCTCGTGTTGGTACACCAACTTCAATCTCTCGATCAAATCTGCCACCACGACGTAATGCAGGATCAATTGAATTTATAAGATTAGTCGCAGCAATCACAACAACTTGTCCTCTACCTTTAAGGCCATCCATTAAAGATAAAAGTTGTGCCACAACACGACGCTCAACTTCACCACTTTTTTCCCGTTTGGGTGCAAGTGCATCAATCTCATCTATAAAAATAATACTAGGTGCATTGTCTTCAGCTTCTTTAAAGATTTTTCTAACATTCTCTTCGCTTTCACCATAGAACTTACTCATAACTTCAGGTCCTGCAATTGAATAAAAACTTGCACCTGTTTCAGCGGCAACAGCTCTTGCAAGAAGTGTTTTTCCCGTTCCAGGGGGACCATATAAAAGAACACCTTTAGGTGGGTCAATACCAAGTTTTGTAAAAAGTTCAGGATGTTTAAGTGGTAATTCAATCATTTCACGAACTTTTGTAACAACCTCTTTAAGCCCACCAACATCTTCATACGTAACTGCACCAATACCCCCTTGCTCCTCAGGAAGATCAACCGGAGTACTCAATACTTTAATATCGGTCAAATCTGTAATCTTACTTATACCGGGAAAATCTGAAGAAACAACAACAAAACGAAGTTCACCAAAACCAAAACCGCCTAACATTTCATCAACATCAATACCTATAAAATCACCTAATTGTGATTTAGTACGACGTATACGATTTATTGGTACAATTATGTCACCTTTAATAACAATACGCCCCATAAAAAGACGTTTTATATGTTCAATAGGAACTTGTGGTATATTATGTTCAGCAGGAGCAATTGTAATCTTTTTTGCTTCTTTAAGAACAAGTGGTTTTACTGTAACTTGCTCACCAATACCCGTACCTGCATTACGTCGTGTATACCCATCCATCCTGATGATATTACTAAGTCCAACATCTGAAGGATACGCACGAACAGCAATAGCACCTGTTAATTTTTTACCTTCAATACTAACAGGATCACCTTCACGAATATTTAATTCGCGCAATATTTTAGTATCAAACCGAACTATACCTATACCAATATCTGCTTGTGCATTTGATGGTATTTCGCCAACCCTTAATTGAACTTCTTTATCTATCATAAAATACCACGTATTAAATATAATTAATTACATAATTTTTAAAATAATTTTTAATATAAAACACTTAATTTTTAATGTTAAATATTAATTCAAACTAGTATATCTATTTTTATTCGCCAATATATAAAAATATTGTTTATTGAAACAAAAACAGAACCGGATATAAAAAATAAATTATATATGGATAGATATACAAAAGTATATAATGTCACAAAAAAAAATTAAAAAAAACAAAAAAACGACATTCATGTACTTAAAAATAATATCCTTAATAATATTTATATTTCTTTTAATCCTCCCAAATACCTATGCTCAATCACCCGGACCAAAAATCCTTTTAGTTGATGATGATCATAACTTATATGATTATGACTTTAAAGAATATTATATAACAGCCTTAAGTTCTTATAATTATGAAAACTTTACTGTAGATTCTCTAAATAATGGACCAACATATAACCAAATGAAAGATTATGATATAGTTATCTGGTTTACTGGAAAAACATCACAACTATCTGAAATAATAACCTTGACTACTAAAGATGAAACAAATTTGATAGAGTATCTTGATAATGGAGGTAACCTTTTTATTAGCAGTTCTTTATTAGGTTTTGACCTTAAAGATAACCTACCTGATTATACTAGTATATTTTATAATAACTATTTACAAACAACATATAATTCTGTTAATACATACATATCTCTAACAAATACAAATGATTCTGTAAGTCACAATTTAGAATTAAATTTAACACAAATACCAATAAACAATCTTCAAACTAAAATAGAATATAATCCAATAAGATATCCCAATATTAGCACCGTATATAAATCCGGCAATATTAAAGCAGCAATAAAAACAAATACAGAAACCTATAAAGTCGTGTATTTCGCATTTGGATTCGAAGCAGTTACAACATTTACAGGTGATTCAAAAACACCATCCAAATTAAGATCTGAATTAATGGTAAACATAATAAACTACTTATACACACCTGAAACAAATTCAATCGTAATTGACCCACCAATAACTAGTGGAAATATCACAATCACTGCAAACTGTTATGATTCTGAGATATATTCAAACATAAAATCCGCAGAATATTATATTGATGATGATAAACAAAGTAATGGAAATAATATCCAATTATTCGCATCAGACGGAACTTTCAATAATTATAATGAATCAATAAATGCTACAACAAACACAAGTTCTCTAACAGGTGGTGAACACACAATATATATCCATTGTCAAGACAAAGACGGATTCTGGGGTAAATATGATAATAAAACATTCACAGTCAGTACAGATCAACCAATAACACCACAAATAACTGTCTTAGATAATGCGAATGGATATATTAAAAGCGAAATAACACAAATAAATATTAGCAAGATAAACAATACAAACACATATACCGTATCATTTTCTTGTGATAATCTATTATTTAGTGATGAAAATAATTTATATAGCTCTGACAACGTTAAGGGGGGAGTTTTACAACCAATAGAAATAGATTTTCATACATTTATCATAGACACAACAGACTCTTCTATGGGTTGTAACCAAACAGATGGTTTAAAAACAATATATCTTCGTGCAAAAAGCTATGCTGGTATAGAAAACACAACACATACAAGTGACACAACAATACTTGACCGAGTTACACCCGAATTCGTATATGTTAATGTAACAGACCCAGATACCTATTATATGGCAGGAGATAATGTAACAATACAAACAAATCTGAGTGAACCAAATCTAATAGTAGTAGCAGACCTCTCAAAAATAAATACTAACTTTTCGTTCACACAACAATTAAATTATATTGAAAATGGTCTATATAAATATACGACAGAAAATCTTGACGCAAACGAAATGATAGAAGGCTTAAAAATCATAAAGCTAACAGCAACAGACCTTGCAGGAAATGTGAAAACAAATGAATCGCTTCAAATCACTATAGATAAAACAGAACCAGACACACCCACTATGACTATACTAAATTATTTAGGATATACACTATATGAAAAACCAGAAATAACAATATCAACAATATATTCAGAAAATCCTGCAGATTATATGGCATTCTCATGTGATAATAATTACTTTACACCATGGTACCCAATCTCAACAAGTTTCAATCAATTTAATACAACAAATACAACCTATGGTTGTTCTGAAACTGATGGAAACAAAACAATCTTTATTAAAGTAAAGGATTATGCAGGAAATATTAACGCAGAACAGAATTCAAAATCCGTCATACTTGATAGAGAAAAACCATCAATTGATTCGCAATTACCTACAAACAATTCAAATATACAAGATATAATTGAATTCAATACAAACATATCAGAGGATAATGTAATCAATATATTTACATACAATACAACAGAAAGTAACCACATTTCTCCGCCTGCAATATACAAAAACAATACATTCGCATCATATCTATTCACACCCTCTTGGCTTGAAGAAGGTATAAATAATATAATGTTATTTATGAATGATTTTGCAGGAAACATAAAAGAATATATTTATTCCTATAGAATCGATAACACAAACCCAATAACCACTAACAATTATACATTTACAGACTGGCGTGGCACAAATCAAGACATCAATCTAACCTGTAATGATAT
Organism: Nanobdellati archaeon; assembly: GCA_019429005.1. GTDB lineage: Archaea > EX4484-52 > EX4484-52 > EX4484-52 > GLR71 > JAHYJR01. The sequence goes on from JAHYJR010000001.1 coordinate 84,698, forward strand.
TGAGGGTAGTGGTTGTAACACAACAAAATATTGTATAATAAATAACACAGACCCTCCATGCACTCCTAATACTATTGGTATGTACATTACAATAAATTGCAATCAAAATGAAGCATGCAATAAAAAGATTTATTATTATTCAACAGATCTTGCAAAAAATTATGAAACATTTAAATCAACAAACGAAATAAAAATAGATAAAAAACCACCAGTTATAACAATAAATACTCCTGAGAATGGACAAACCTATGCAGCTACAATAAATATACTTACCGAAATAAACGATTATGAAATTGGAGATATTTCCTATGTCAGTTATAATATAAACAATACAATAGCAAACGGAACATTAAACGAATCCTTATCTTGGGACACAACATGGAACAGTAGTATTTACACTAATGGTACATTCAATTTAACAGTATTTGCAAACGATACATTAGGAAATAATATAACAAAATCAATCATATTTTATATAGACAATAATCTACCTTCCGCAAATATTTACACACCAAATAAAATTTATACAAACAATAATAACATAACACTAAATCTTATGGCACAAAAAGAAAATGGTAATCTGAGCAATTGTTCATATTATATATATAATTTTACAGAAACTACAAACAGTTCTGAAAAAATAAATATTGAAAAAACAGAATGTAATTTTACAGATAATATATTCATGTCATCATGGTATGATGGAAATTATACAATCAATTTTACAGCAATCGATATTTTATCAAATATTGCAACAGACAAATCTTGGTTCTATTTGGATAGAATATCACCAATTGTGGAACTTGACAATTCAATAAACAATACTTGGACAAAAAATACAATTCCAATTAATTACAATGCAACAGACTTAGTAAATATATTTGAATGTAAAATAAGATATAAAAATAATACAAATCCTTGGAGTGTATATAAAACAATAGATTGTGGTAATTATAAAACACATCATTTTGAAACATCACAATGTCATGACAATGCTATTGCAAATTGTCAAATTGAACTTTATGTAAAAGATTTTTCAGGAAACATTGAAAATCAAAGTATTTATATTAAAGTAGATAACAGTCCGCCAAATATCACAATTATTTCCCCTCCTGCAAACACATGGAACAATTCAAACTTTACTGTAACACACACAGAAACAGATCCTCAAGGACAAATATGTTCATATAAAATATACGGTACTACAGCATCTAATTGGATGCCCCTAACATGTAATCAAAACATACTTGTTGATGCTGACACTTATTGTGCTGGAACAACAAGCCTTTGTACAATATACATAAACTCTACAAATAATGCTGGTACAAGTTTATATGTAGCACGAACATATCAAATAGAAAGACAACCTCCTGAAATTACAGAAATAACATTAGGAAAATCAATTGTAAAGGACAATAATATCCTTGAAATAAATATCAGTGGAACAGACACACATAATAATATAGATACTATATATGCAGATATCTTAAATACTACAGGACATATCGTAAATACAATACAATTCACACAAATTGATACAAATAAATATGGTGGAACTTACACAGTCTCAGGAAATGAAAACGGACTTTTTACAATAAACATAACTACGAATGATACACTTGGAAACTCAATTTATAATGATAGTAAAACATTCCTTGTTAAAAATATAGCACCAATATCATCTAATTATTCATTTGATATTACTACAGATACAATTTACAATGACACAAGAATCATCTATAATAACACAATATTGTTCTTATTAAACCTAACAGACGCAGTTGGTGTAAATACAGCAACCATCACCTTAAAAACAGACCAATTTGAAACCAACCATACGCTCACACCACAAAATAATAATTATATTAATGATATTTGGACAACACAAATCACAACAACACAGATTCAAGGTAAATATACTATATCTAAATTATATATTAACGACACTCTTGGAAATTCAAAAATATTAAATGAAACAGAAATCAACAAAAGTTTCCTTGTAGTTGTACCAAAAACAAATGTACAATTTAATACAAATGAAAAAAATGCGACAAGAAGTGGAACCACAAACCAATTAAATCTAACAATTAATTTCAATAAAACCTTATCAAACTCAACAATAACACTTTATATACCACCAAATAACGCATCATACAATAATACAAATCCAACATACCTAAACAATTCAAATTTTGTCTGCACCACACAATTCGGAACTTGTAACATTTATAATATTAGCACAAATGAAAACCAAACATATTACTTAATATTTAATTTCACAGGACCAATTCAAGAAATTACAATTTTAAATACAAACATTTTCTCATCAAATAAACTTCAAGATACTAATTATACTTGGTACATCAAACATAATGAAAATGAATATAATCAAATAACAAAAATAACTGCACCAAAAATAAACATAACTAATTTAACTTGCAATGATTTAGAATCCTGTCAAATTAACCAAAATACAAACTTCAGCATTCAAACATACATCAAAAATGAATATATTTCTGAAAATTATACAGGTGATGCATATAACGTATCAGTTACATATATTCGTGACAATACCAACATAACAAAAAATATAGGCGATATAAACTCAACAATTCAAAAAAACATCAGCTTTGATGATTTTATTGAAACCCCCGGAAATTATATAATAAATATAATTGCAAAAGATAACATAACACAAGAATACATAGATCAAAAATCATATACAATTACAATTAAAGATAAAAATGCACCAAATTGGATTTCAACATCAATAAATAAAAATAAAGATTATATAAATAACACATTAACAATCACAACACGATTTTCAGATAATATAGGAGTTACAAATGCATTAATCACAATAAAAAAACCAGACGGAAATGAAACAAATTACACTATGATTTTATCTGGTTCTGGTTCAATACAGACCGGATATGTTTATAATAATGCTACAGCACAAATAGGTCTATACAATATTACAAGAATATATGCTAATGATGCTGAAAACAATAAAATGTCAAAAAGTGACTTAAATTTAACATTTGAGATTAAACAACTTGAAATTTATTTAAACCTTAATGAAACAATCCTAAATGTAACAAATTCATTAAATATTGAAGCAATAATTAAAAATAACATAACAAATATTGAAACCGTATATGCTGATATACTTAAACCGCGAGGACAAAAAGAAACAATAATATTATCACAAACATCAAGTTCGGAAAATAGTACAATTTATACAACAGATTATACAAATATCACTCAATCTGGAGATTATACAATCAATATAACTGTCAATGCTAATGGCTATGCGACAAACACAAGTGACTTCTTTGTAAATTATGGTTTTTTAAACATTATATTCGCAGATGGTGTTGATGACACATTAATGGTACCTGTAAATAGAACATATAATCACAGTATTTATATAATACCACAAAACGGAGATCTTATTGATATTAATTCAATATTATCAATTACAAATCAAAGTGTTATAAATATTACACAAAATGACATATTAAATAAATATATCGGAAACATATCCTATGAAGATTATAAAAACGGATATCTTATTCAATGGGACTTAAATACAACAACAATTGATTTTACAAACATTTCAATAAATATAACATCGGTTTACAGCAATAAAACACAAATAATGCTTATAAATATAACAGAAGAAGATTATGAAAAACCAACAATAAACTCATTTAACTCAATAAACATAACAAATCTTTATGAAATTTTAACAATCACAGTTAATGTAACAGATAATACAATTATAAAACAAGTTAAATCTGAAATTACCTATCCTGATAATACAACATATAATTTTACAGGTAATAAAATTAGTCCAAATCTTTATGAAATATCTTTCTCAAACACAAATCAAACTGGTAACTATTCATATAAAATATATGCAAAAGATATTGCAGACAATGAAAACGAATCTACAATTAACAAATATTTCAATGTAACAAATGAATACCATATTGATATTATAACAGATTTTGATGCTTACAATAAAGGCGAAGATGTAAATATAACAATTATAACATATAACATAAATAATGAAAGTATATCTAATTTTAATACAACATTAAATCTCACCAAACCAGGTAACATAAATGTATCTTTAATAGATAATAAACTAGAAAAAGAATCCGTATATTCAATTAAAACAACAGATGCACCTTTAACACTTAATCCTACATTTTTAGCATACACATTAGATGCAAATGTTTCAAAAAATGGAAATATAGGATATAATACAAAAACATTCAACGTAACAAAAAATCTTGTTACGGAATTTATATCTTTATCAGAAGGCCAATATTTTGCAACAAATTCACAAATACCAGTTAGTATGAAAATTACAAACATTAACGGTAACGAAATTTATGACGTTATTGTGTCTGCAAAATGCACTAAATGTCTCTACCCTAATATATTACTCACAAAAGTAACCTCAACTACATACTCTAATCTAGAGCAAATTATTTCGCCTGAAACATATGAAAGTTTTAGTATACTAATACGAGCAACTGATTTTTATGATAATGGATATGGTGATGAAGATACTGTCGTACTCACAACAATACCACAAACTATAATACAAAACAATAATCAGGGTGGTAGTAGTAGTAGTACAAATAATCCTGGTCTTTTAGACACATTATTTAATATGTTCTTTGATAATAAAACAGAAGAAAATTATGCAGATTTCACATTTAATCTTAAAAGAGATGAAATTAGCTTGATACGAGGTACAGATACAACAATTATAACAACACTTGAAAACACAGGAACAATAGATCTTGAGATTACAAGTTATATCAAAAAAGATTGTTGTGAGGTCACACTCGAAAAAACATTCAATATATCTAAAAAAAATTCAATTGATATACCAATTCAAATAGACACGACACTTAATACAACACCGGGAAATTATCTTATAACAATTTACATGAAATCTGTAGAACTCGCTAAATCAAAAACAATTAAACTTCAAATTAATGCAAATCCAAATATTGAAAAAATATATGACATTGAATATGCTCTACAAAATATTGAAAAAGCAATTGAATTATATAAACGTTCTGGACTTAACACTAAAACAGTAGAAACTAAATTTGAAGAAATTAAAAAAATACTTGATGACGGAAAAAATGCAATAATAACGGATGATAATGACAAATTACAATTATCTGCAAATAATGCACAAATTGAAATAATGAAACTTCGAATAGAAATTGCAAAACTTGAAACAAAATGGTTCCTTATTAAAAACAAATGGAATATCTTAGCACTAATATTTTTCATCACAATGTTATATTTGGCATCAACAAGATTTATTATACCTTATATACTTATCACAAAAGATATACATAACTTAAAATCAAAAGAATTAAGTCTTGCACGTGAACAAAAATCAACAGAAATTGAATATTTCAAAAGAGTCATAGATAAAATAACATTTACAAGAATCATGACAACAAAACATGGTGCACTTACAGATGTAAGAACAAAAATAAAATATTTAAACGGATGTATAACAAAACTTCAACATTTTGAAACATTATCAACTGAAGAACTTGGTGAAAAATATGATTATAAAAAAATGATAAAAGAACAAAAAGAAAAAATTAATAATAAAATTAAAGAGCTAAAACAGAATATAATTGAAAACATAAATGAAAAAAGAAAACAAATAATAGAAAAAATAAACATCCTTTTGAAAAAGAAATCTTTTGATGACCCTAATTATAATAACAATAAACAAACCAAAAAAACAGAACTTAAAACTGATACACAAACAACACAGGCACAAAAAACCGAAAATATAAAACACAATGAAACTGGTAAAAACACATCAACAAATACATTGAAAACACTCCAATTTGATATGTCTGCTACAAATTCAAAAGACGAAAATAAAAATAATGAAACCACAAAAAACGAAAATGATCTGGATTCTAAAATGAAAAATCTTGATGATATTTTCAAAAAATTTAAAAAAAATCAATAAATATATCACTTAACATAAACAAAAAAAATATGCATAGACATATTAACAAGAAATAATAATAAATATTTTATATAGAACTTTATAAAACGGTAAATATCGAATATAATTCATAGGTCCTACAATGAAACGAATAACAACAGGTATACATGGTCTTGATGACAAAATGGAAGGTGGACTTGTTCCTGGTTCGGTCGTGCTAATTGCAGGAAAAGCTGGTACTTGTAAAACCTCATTTTGCTCTAATTATATATATGAAGGCGTTCAGCGTGGCGAAACATCTGTATATATAACAACTGAAGAAATGGAAGATGAAATTAAAAATGATCTTCTTGAAGTTTTCGGCTGGGATTTTAGAGAATTTGAAAAAACAGGTCTTGTTCATTTCCTTTCAATCAAACCAATCTTTCCTGAAAAAACACTTAATCCTGGAGATTATGCAAAAATTACAAAATTCTATACTTATGATATAACAAAACGTATTGTAGAAGCAGTCAACACAACAAAAGCAACACGCCTTATAATTGATTCAATCTCCGTATTTGAACTATTTATTAAAGATAAATATATGGCAAAAATTGCATTAATTGGTCTTATGGAGGCTTTGAGAAAAACTGGTGTAACTACAATAGTTACAGGTGAAATACCAGAATCAAGTGAAGGTTTAAGTAAAAATGAAATTATTGAATTTCTTGCAGATGCCGTAATAAAACTTGAATTTGTTCCCGTATCTGAAGATTACAAAAGAACCTTAACAATACGAAAAATGCGTCGTACAGATCATTCAAGTATGATACATCCATTTGAAATAACTAAAGATGGAATAAAAATAATACAAATATAATCAAATACATTAAAATAAAAGATTTGAAGGATAAATATTCTTTATGGAAAAAACCATAAAAGAAACACAAAAATTACCTTTAAGAGCAAAAGGTATCACCTTATTTTTTAACGGTGGAATTGAAAGCGGTGTTGTAACAAACATTTATGGTGTCGCAGGTTCTGCAAAAACCTCATTTTCTCTTGAAGCTGCAGTTTCATGTATACAAAATGGGAAAAAAGTTATATTTATGGATACTGAAGGTGGCTTTTCTGTTGAAAGATTTATGCAGATGACAGATAAAAAAAATCTTGAAAATATCTTACTTTTCAGACCAAAAGATTTCAAAGAACAAACAACACAAATTGAATCATTTAACTTATTATGTGATAAACAAGACATAGGTCTTATTATTATAGATTCACTTGTTAGTTTATACAGACTTAAAAAAAATAATAAAGATTTCTCAGAAACTAATCAAGAATTAAGTAGACAACTTGCAAAATTATCTGAAATCTCGCGAGATAAAAATATACCCATTCTTGTTACAAACCAAGTATATACCGATTTTGATACGGGTGAACTAGAGCTTGTAGGTCGTGACATTCCAAAATACGCAAGCAAATGCCTAGTATATCTTGAAAAAATTGGTACGGGTAAAAGAAAAATGACAATGACAAAACATAGATCTATTGCAGAAGGCGTAACATGTTCTTTTGAGATAAAAAATGAAGGACTTGTAGACATTGAAAAAAGATTCAAAATATTTTAAGGTGTACTTATGCGAAAACTAATAATGCTAAAATTAGGAGGATCTCTTATTACAGATAAGAACAAAGCCTATACAGTACGTATGGATGTCATAAAACGAATTGTAAAAGAAATACATAATGCAAGAAAAAAAGGTGACTTTGATCTTATTGTTGGTCATGGAGCTGGTTCATTTGCACATCAATCTGCATCAAAATATAAAACACAACACGGTATAATCAATAACGAAAGCTATATTGGTCTTGCAAAAGTCCAGGATGATGCAGTGAAACTTAATCGAATCCTTATAACTGAATTAATTTCTGCAGGTGAAAATGCAATATCAATACAAGCCTCAAGCTGTGCAATTTGTAATAATTCAAAAATACTAAAATGGGATACTGAACCAATAAAAGCTATGCTTGACATGAAACAGATTCTTCCGGTTCCTTATGGTGATATAGGTTTAGACAAATCACAAGGCTGCTGTATTATATCAACAGAAGAAATATTAACATATCTTGCAAAACAACTAGGTTCAAACAGAATCATTCTTGCCGGAAAAGTTGATGGTGTCCTTGATGAAAAAAATAATGTAATACCTCTGATAAACAAAGAAAATATTTTAGAAATAAAACATAATATTACAGGTTCTGATGCTGTTGATGTAACAGGCGGTATGTTACAAAAAGTTGAAATTATGTTAGATGTTGCAAAAGAAGGTATTGATTCAGAAATTATAAATGGCAACAAAGAAGGTTTTATTGAACGTGCACTTCTTGGAGAAACAAATCTTGGAACTAGAATAACAAAATAAAAATGATTAAAAACATCATTTTTTGACTGTTTTTGATTTAATTACTGTTGCTTTTGTTGACATTTTTGGTTTTATAGCCGTTTTTGATTTAGTTACAGTCTTTGCAGTCGTTATTCTTTTACCCCAATTTGCTTTAGTTTCACATTTTGTATCAAGACACATTTTCCAAGGCTTTTTACCTTTACTTATTATCTGAACAATAGGTGTCTGACATTTCTCACAAACAGTTCCAGTCTTTTTAATCATGCCAAAACCAGGAAGTGGAAAAATATTATCACATTTTGGATAGTTACTACACCCTACAAAAGGCTTTCCTATTCTAGATTTCATCATTGTAAGATTTCCTACTTTACACTTTGGACATTCACCCAAAATATTATCATTAATTCGTTCTTTTCGTACAGAATCAATCAAACTGTTTCCGATATCAAACTCATTTTTCTTAAACTGTTCAAGTATTATTGTAAGTTCAGTTCTTGCAGTATCAAGAACTTTTTCGCTTTCAAGTTTATTATCACCTATAAGTTCCATATCTTTTTCAAAATGGCGTGTTAAATCTTCAGAGATTATTTTCGGACAATATTTATCAAGAGTTTCAATTACTTTTAATCCAAGATCAGTTACTTCTATTCTTTTTTCTACAAGATATCCTCGCTTATATAAATTATTCACAATTTCAGCTCTTGTCGCTTTTGTGCCAAGATCACGTTTTTCTAAAGCTCTTATTATTGATGCTTGATTATATCTATTTGGTGGTTTTGTTTTATTTTCAATAAAATTAAATTTAGTAACATCAACCATATCACCAATTTTCATATCAGGAAGTGTAACTTCTTCAAGTTTCACATAAGGTGCATATAACTCAAACCAATTAGGTTCAATTGTCCGTTTTCCAAGTACATTAAATTTATGTGTTTTTACATCAAGTACTATTGTCATTGATTCACGTATTGCATCAATACCGAAAACAGCAAAAAATCTCTTAACAATCAAATCATAAATTTTGTGTTCACGCCCAACAAGGGATGAAGGTAATTCGCCAGTTGGATGTATTGCTGGATGTGCCTCATCTGTCTTTGGACCCTCATTAGGTTTAAGTTTTGTTTTGAGAAGTATGTCCACAATATTAATGTAATCTTTATTTTTTGACAATTTTGAAAGTATGGATCTGAAATCAAGCTTTTCTGGTAATTTTTGTGAACTTGTTCTAGGATACGATATAACAGCCATTTCATATAATTTTTGTGCTATAGCTTGTGTGTCTTTTGGAGTTATAGCAAAAAGTTTATGTGCCTCTACCTGAAGATCTGTAAGATTAAATGGTGTTGGTACTTTTTGCTTATATTTATTCTTCTCAATTTTTGATACTGTAGCATTATTGCCTATACAATCATTATAGATTTCTTCAGCCTTTGATTTATCCCATATTTTTTCAACCTCATACATTGCAGTAAATAATTTAGATAAAAATTCAATCTGCCAATAAGGATCTGGTATAAACGCTTTTATTTCTAATTCACGTGCAGCTAGAAATGCTAATGCAGGACCTTGAACTCTACCAGAACTCAAAACCTTATAATTGCCTGTACTTTTTATAGCAAGCATAAGTGCTCTTGAAACATTAATACCAAAATAAAAATCTAACATATGCCTTGTTACTCCAGCTTCAGCACGTCCCCTATTAATATGTGGTTTTGCATTATCGTATGCATTTACAAGATCTCCTGAAGTCATTGTTGAAAATTCCATACGTTTTGCATCTTCAACACCACAAATATATCTCAATATGTTAAAAGCTATTGTTTCGCCTTCAACATCTAAATCTGTCGCTATAACAAATTCATCTGCATCTTTTACTAATTTTTTAATTACGTTATAATACTCTTTTGTATATGCTGTTGTTTTGTTAACTTCAAACATAGGTCTCCATTCAACATCAAAAATTGGGTATGTCCAATTTGTTCCTTTTTGCTTTAATGTAAACAAATGACCAACTGCAGAAACCACAACAATTTTCTTTTTATTACGCTCAAGCTCCATATAACTAACAGTACCTACTTTTTGAGTTTTAACAGGACCTTCAGCTATAGATACTGCAATTTTCCTAGCAGCACTTGGTTTCTCTGCAATGATTAATGTATATGACATAATATAGAAATTGTGATGTATATTATTTAAATATGCCTTAAATCTTAGAGTGTTATAATTTAAACAAAACGTTTAGATATGCATTTTAATATATAAGGATTACTTAATAAATAAAATATTATGCACCCTCTTTTAGAAAAAATAGAACATTTTGTAGATAAAATAATACCATACTTACTTCTTATGTTGATAACAATAACACTTTCAGAAATCTTTATCCATGAAACCGTTGTACATTATGAACATACTATACATTTGATAGACAATTTTATAATTTATACATTTATTCTAGACTTAATATTCAAATACAACCGTGTACGAAATATACCTAAATTCATACGAAGTTATTGGATTGATATACTTGCAGTATTTCCATTTTACCTAACTTTTAGATTTATAGAAGTCGTAACTACATCACAATTAATTGAAGAAAGTCAAAAAGCTTTACATATCGCAACTGAAAGCGAGAAAGAACTTTCAAGAACGATAAAAGAAGTAAAAGAAGTTAAACTTGCAAGTAGAGTAAGCAAAATGACAAAAGAAATTAGAATTTTAAATAGGCTGCCTAGATTAATAAAAGCTTTACATTTTTATGAAAAACCAAACATAAAAAAGAAGGACCTTGAAATCTGGCTTTCAGTTGATTGATTTTTTCAAAGACTCAATCTTCTTAATACCAAACATATATGGTCTTAAAACTTTTGGAACTTTTATAGAACCATCTTTCTGCTGAAAATTCTCAATTATTGCGACAAGTGCTCTTGTTGTTGCAATCGCTGTACTATTTAAAGTATGAATTGGTTTTGTTTCTGCCCCAGGATTATCCCATGAACGGATATTCAATCGCCTAGCCTGATATTCTGTACAATTACTACAAGATACAACCTCACGATATGTATTTTGTACAGGCATCCACACTTCGATATCATATTTTTTTGCAGCAACCGTACCAAGATCCCCTGTACAGATATTAACAACACGATATGGTAACTCTAATTTTTTAAAAAGTTCTTCAGCATTCAAAAGTAATTCTTCATGTATTTTCCAAGAATCTTTAGGCTCGCATAAAACAACCTGTTCTACCTTATTAAATTGGTGGACTCTAAATATCCCTTTGGTATCTTTACCGTGTGAACCTACTTCTTTTCTAAAATTTGTAGTAAACCCTGCATATTTTATTGGAAGTTCATTATTTTGAAGAATTTCATCCTTGTGCTGAGCTGTTAATGTGTGTTCTGAAGTCGCAATAAGATAAAGGTCTTCATCTTCAATCTTGTATAATACATCCTCAAAATCAGCAAGATCCGTAACACCTTCATAAGGTTCTCTCTTCATCATGAATGGGGTCTCAACCAACATAAAACCTTTATTTATCAAAGTGTCAATAGCAAAACGTGATAATGCCATCTCCATAAGTGCTAATGGTCCTTTTAAAAAATAAAATCTAGCCCCTGAAATCTTTGAAGCACGTTCAATATCAGCAATACCTAAATCAAATATAATATCTACATGACTTTTAGGTGTAAAATCAAATTCTCTTTTTTTCCCAACAAACTTAATAGGAACATTTTTTGAATCATCAACACCAACAGGAACTGATTCATGCATTATATTTGGCAATCGCCTCATTATATAATCTATACGTTCTTTATATCCTGTTACAGCCTCATCAAGATTCTTTATCTTTAATGCTATATCTTTTGTTTTTTTAATATTTGAAGATACGTCTTTCTTTTCTTTTTTCAAAGATGAAATTTCAAGTGCAATAATATTTCTATCATGTTTTAATGATTCTAACTGTTTTAAAGAATCTCTCCAAGACTTATCACAAATAATTACTTCATCAAGAAGCTTTATTTTGTCTTTTGATTTTCTTTTATTAAGATCATTTCTTATGATTTCGGGATTATTTCTTACAAGAGCTATATCAAGCATAAATCTCTACCTTATAACATATTTGTATAATAATTTTTTATAGTTATAAGTTAAAAAATAATTATGAAAGTTACAATCGAAATCACAAAAGGATCTTTCATAAAATCTAGTATTACTCCAACAAAAACAAAACTTGAATTTATATCGCCAATACCAATACCTTTCAATTATGGTTTTATTAATGATACACAATCTGGAGATTCAGAAGCTCTTGATATTATTATTTTCGGGGAAAAACTTAAAAGAGGTTCAAAACTAGATATATCCGCATCAGGTATAATCTTATTTAAAGATAATAATGTTAAAGATTACAAAATAATTGCATCAACAGACAAAAAAAACAAAACTTATAGAAAAATTATAACATACCTATTTTTCAAATTATATGCTACAATAAAACCTTTAATATACCTTATATTTGAACACAAACTTGCAAAAAGCAAATTCAAAGGTATTATATGGTTTAAAAATGAAATTAAAGAGGTAAAAAACTTAGAAAAAATCACATCTACCTTGTAATTTTCTGAGTTTTTACAATCTCATATAATTCAGCAGCTTTCTTATTTTTTTCAAAATGTTCGCGTGCTGGACTGATTAATTCATTTAAATAAAATGCAACTGAATTTTTAAGATCTAGTGGATGTATCTTTCCATAAACAAACAACTTTTCAAGTTCATCATAACTTAAAACTTCAAGATCACCACCAAACTTATCAGGTCTTTCAATCTTAAAAACATCATATTTTTTAAATATAATTCCTTTAGCATAATCAAGCATAGGATTATTTTCAACAACCTTTTCGGGACAATATGCATTCTTTATTTTTTTTACAATGTCTTCTTTTGAATCGTGAATATATATGCAAGTCTCAGGTTTGCTTTTACTCATTTTCATTTGAATTTGACTATCGATTACTGAATTCTCATCAAATTGTAAATTATCTATTGTTGTTGGTTTTAAACCCATAAGCATCGGATGTGATATAACAACAGGTTTCCACCAACCCAATTTAGGTCCAACTTCACGTGCAAGCATATTAATCCTTCTCTGATCTAAACCAAGCTGACAAATATCAACATCAAGCTTGAATATATCTGCACATTGCATAGCCGGATAAATTAATTGTCCTGTACTCAATGAATCTTTTTCAGTCCTACCCATTATAGTTGTGCATCGAAGCATTCTATTGATACTTGTTTCTTTTGATATCTTCAATACACGTTCCATGTAATCCTGATCCATTATATCTTTTGCCCAAATAAGTTCAACCTTATTAAAATCAACACCGAGTGCTTTATAAACTTCTGTAAAATACAATCCAACTTTACGGATATTTTCAATATCACCACCCATCTTATTATTAAGATATGCGTGCCAATCTGCAAGAAATAGCTTAAATTTTACTCCCGCTTTCAAAAGATCTGAAATATTAAGAGCTCTTACAACAAAAGGAAGATGTGCAACACCGGAGGGTTCAAAACCATCATAAGCTACTGGATGTTTTTTGGTTTCAAGAAGCGTTCTGAGATCGTCTTGTGTAACCGTTTCCTGTCCAATATTTTCTATAAGCTTAATTCGTGTTTCAATATCCATAAAAGCACCGTTAATAGAAAATTATTCAAATAAATATATAAATTGTATTATTATAAACCACTCATAATATACAATATTATTTCAATTACAAAATTAAAAATCATATAAACAAAAACAAGTGCATCTTAAACATATTCAAATTTGACCCTATTTAAACAACATCTAAAAACCAAAAACATTATATATGTATGAAATAAATTATCTTTATGAATATAAATGTAATTTGCAAAAAATGCGATCATATGTTCAGATGGGATATTGACAAAACAGAAGAAAAATGTCCCTACTGTTATTCAATTCTTACTATGAAAGATATTAGAATGACACCTTTAGAGTATAAAAAATATTTACAATACATAAAAACACATAGAACTGCCTATAAAGAAACTAACAATGAACAGCTAGAAAACTCTATGCATATAACAGAAACCGCAACAAATTCAATAAATGAAACAGAAACAACTGAACCATTAAAAGGTAAATTTATAATTAAAAAAGGTCGAACAAAATATGGTACAATCGAAATGACTGATCCCGATTACATGATACTCAAACTAAGTATATGGGCTATGGGACCACAACAAAAATATATAATAAAACAACTTAACAAAAAGATTCATGATTTCTTAAAAGATGCTGGCTTTGATATTGATTAATTAATTTCTAAAAAGATTAAAAACAAATAAGTGTATTCAAAATTAAATGGTATATTTTTGCATTAGGATGTGCTTTTTTAACTTCACTTGCTGCAATTGTAGAGAAAAAAACATTAATAAATGAGCACGCAATGGAATTTTCAACCGTTCTCGCAATATTTAATTTTATAATTGCCTTACTCTTACTAAAATTTGCAGATTTTAACATATTAACCAATTCACTAAATTTAATCCTATTAATTTATACTGCTTCACTTCTTGGAAGTATCGCCTTTTAATGGTCGCAAAAAGCCTAAGACATATGAACATATCAGTTGTTTCGCCGTTATTAAATTTTAATCCGGCTATAGTTGCAATACTTGCATTTCTGATCCTTGGAGATAAATTGACAACAATCCAAATTAGTGGTATGGTTATACTTATGTTTGGTGCATATTTACTTGAAACAAAAAAAGGAAATAATAATTTTATACAGACTATGAAAAAACTAATAGCCTTAAAATATATACATTATCTTGGTATTTCCTTTGTGTTTTATGGGTTCAGTTCTATTATTGATAAGTTTGTATTGGGTTTTATAACACCTATTACCTATATTGTTGTTATCCAATTTTTTATAGCGATAAATTTTGTAATAATGATATATCTTTTCCATAATCGTATGATCGGAATCAAAAAGGGTATAATGCGCGCAGGTAAATGGATTTTTATAGTTGCAATATTTACAACATCATATAGACTTCTTCAGTCACAAGCAATCTCTATGGCTTATATCAGTCTAGTTATTCCAATTAAAAAATTAAGCACCATATTTTCAACAATAATTGGTGGTGAAATGTTCCATGAAAAACATCTTCTTAAAAAAACGATTGCATGTGTTGTTATGCTCGTTGGAGTTTATCTTATAATAATTTAATAACAAATTGAAAATTAATTTATACCTAAAAAATACAGCTAAAACATATAAAATTATAAAATGGAAGATACTTATGGATAAAACAGCAACATTTATAGTTAAATCGGGACAATGTTCTTGGGGTAAATGCATATATTGTGGTTACGGAAAAATTGTTGGCTTAGATGCAAATATAAATAAAATAAATTCAGATATTGATTATTTTTTTGAAAAAAATAAAGATATAACTACACTTAAAATTTTTGGCTCAGGAAGTTTTGTTGATGAAAAGCAATTTCCAAAAGAATCACAAAAATATCTTGTAGATAAATGTCTAAAAAATAACATAAAAAACCTATTTTTTGAAAGTCGTCCGGAATTTATAACCGAAAAAAATCTAAAAATTTTCAAAAACTTAAATTTCACTGTTGCAATAGGTCTTGAAATTGCAGACAATACAATTCTTGAAAAACTAAACAAAGGTTTCAAAATAGAAGATTACATTAAAGCAACAGAAATTATCAAAAAATCAGGTGGTAATTCAAGAACATATCTTCTTGTAAACCCTCCCTATATTAATAATGTAGAATCTGAACTTAACAAATCTGTTGAATTTGTGCTTAAACACTCAGACACAATTGTTTTAATAAACCTATATCCTCACGCAAATGCAGATATGCTTAATTTGTATCTGGATTTAAAATGGAAACCTCTTAATAAGACCGAATTTGATAAAGTTACAAAAAAATGGAAAGATACAAATAATATTGAATTTGACTTTGAAACATTCATTTTTTCACCAAGAATACCTGAACATCTGCGAGCCGACCTTTATGGTGTAGGAGAAAAATGTCTTATGCATCCCCATTATGAAATTTGGCAAGATTATTTTAATAGATTCTATAATATACCAACTATAAAAGAATTTATTTTGTTCTTACCTTGTGCATTCAGAAAACCCTATTCAAACTCAAAAACACATAAAGATATATTAAAACAACTTATTAGACTTCCACAATATCCAAAAATACATCAAGTCATGGTTTCAAGTCCAGGTGTAATCCCTAGGGAATTTGAAAACAAATACCCTTTTAAATCCTATGATTGGCCAGAATGGCAGGAAACTGCTGATATTAAAAAACAATATATTGAGATTACTGCAAAACGTATTGAAGAATATCTTAAAACACACAAAGATACATACAAAAAAGTTTTCGTATATCTTAAACCTACATCAGAAAGTTACAAAGCGGTTGAAATCGCTTGTTCAAACCTAAAAATACGACTTATAAGCTGTATAGATAAAAATACATATCAAAAAATATTGGATAAAGGAAAAGAAAAACAAATCCTTACGGATCGACTTGCTCTTGATTCGCTTTTAAAAACATTAAAAAAGGAAGCTAAATAAAAATTAGCCTACAATTTTCTGATCTTTAACTGATATATATGGTGTTACAACACCATCAACCTGTTTTATTACATCTGATGTTCCTACAATCTTCTTAAGAACATCATAAACATTTCCAACATACATCCCACCCTTTGTAGCTTTTCTAATTACACCTTTCTCAATTATAAAAGCATTAAGTAAAGTTAAACTAAAATCACCTGTAACTGAATTTGACATGTGTGACCCCATTACAGAATATATTATAATACCCGAATCAACACTAGCTATTAACTTATCTAAAGATTTATTTGAACTGTTAATACAAAAATTAGTTGTATTAATTGAAGGTTGTACTGTAAAATCACCTACAGCATTCCCTGTAGATTTAACATTATCTTTTTGTCCCCTGATACAATCATATAAAAATCCTTTAAATACACCTTTTTCAATTATTTTTGTTTTTTGTCTTGGCATCCCTTCACGATCAAAAGCATATGAACCAATACCACCTGACATAAGCCCATCATCTATAATTGAAACAGATTCAGATGCTATCATCTGACCAATTTTACCTTCTAAATAAGACCTTCCAGACTGCAAATTTTCTGCATTTATTGCGGAAATAAATGTATTATTTAATATATCTGACACAACGGACGGATGTAATATTACAGTCTGTAATTTTGATACAACTTGCTTTTTATTCTGTGCCAATACAACTTTACTTGAAATATCTTTTACAAGATCGATTGTATCTAAACTTTTTAATTTTGTAGATTCGCTTGAACCATAAAAGACAGAATCTTTAAATGATATTTCAAAATCAGTACTACAAACAGTTTTTTTTCCTGAATGTTTTAAACCAGCTGTATTCTGTATTTTACTTAAATATGATACTAACCCTATTGAATTATTTGTAAGATAAATCTCCTTATTATAATTTTTAATTGTATTCAACATTTCCTGAACCATATCAATAAGTGCATCATCTTCAATATCTAACACATTTTTATCAAATAAATTTTTAGGTTTAGACACAGATATTTGTTCTGGAAATGACAAAAGTTCTTGATTTGCATAAGCTGCATTTTTTATGGCATAATCAAAATATTTATTCAACTGCGAAACATCTGTAGTGTATGCATAACCAATCTTTTGACCTACAATCACACGCATACCATACCCTGAAATAATCTTTTTTGAAATTGATGTAACTTTATCATTTTCAACTGTTAATGTCGTAGAATCTTGACTATTTGAAAATATTTCTGCTTCAACATTTAGTTTTTTTGCCGCACTTAATATTTTATCAATATTATAATCATCCATAAATAATCACCACTTAATCTCCGCGTCCACCTACAAGCATACTTTTTATCCTAAGATGTGGTCCTCCATTATCAACGGGAACTGATTGTCCATCTTTCCCACACATTCCTCCCATATCAACTGAACAATCATTTCCAACAGCATCAATATTTTTTAAAACTTCTAAAATATTTCCAGAAAGTGAACAATCCCGTATCATCTTTGTCTTTTGTCCATTTTTAATTATAAACCCCCTCTCTATACCAAAAGTAAAATCTCCTGTAGACGGACTTACCTGACCACCCGTAAAACCTTGCAAATACAAACCATCCTTAACTGTAGATAACATATCATCCAAAGAATAATCACCTTTATCAAAATAAGTATTACTCATTCTTGGTATTGGCCTATAAGCAAACGATTGTGCTCGTGCATTCCCCGTAGATTTACATCCAAATTTAGATGCAGTCTGCCTTGTATGAAGATATGAATTAAGCACACCATTTTTAATTATTTCTGTTTTTTGTGATTTTACACCTTCATCATCATATGAATAATAACCATTTTTATTTTTCAAACTGCCATTATCTATTACAGATACAAAATCAGATGCTATTTTTTTACCTAAAAATCCTTTTAAAACAGATGCATTACTTAATACTGTATCTGCTTCAGATGCATGTCCAACCGCTTCATGAGCAAAAAGTCCAGTTATATTTGGATGTAATATTACAGTCATATTTCCTGATGGTGGTAATTCTGCATCAAGAAGACTTAATGCAATTTTAGTTGTTTTTATTGCAACTGATACCGGATCTTTTAAAATTAATTTGTCAAAACCACCTAAACTTAATATTTTACCATATGATTGCTGTATATTATTTTCTTTTTTAACTATAGGTACTACTACATAATTAACTGAAACACCATTATTTGTTATGGATGTGCCTTCAGAATTAATATATATATTTTTTGATGATTGATCCGAATATATTGATTTGACTGTCCTGACAAAAGGTGATACTTCTTTTGCAGACGAATTTGCTGTTTTAATAATATCTATTTTCTCTTTTATATCAACATCATCTGGATAAATATTTACTTTTGTTGTTAATGTATCTTTTATAACTTTTGATTCGCTCAAAACAGATTTATCTTCAACATTTCCACGGCATCTTATTGATTTTGCAATCTTTACTGCATTCTCTGCAACAGATAAAATATCACTAATATTGTTTGATGATGCAAAACCAAAAAAACCGTTATGCAAAACACGCACAGAAAAACCCGATATTTGGCCACTATTAACTTCTTCAATATTTGCGTCTTTTAATCTAATTATATTTGTTCTTTTATTTTGAAACCTAAAATCTGTAAAATCCACACCTAATTTAACGCAATATTTAATAGCTTTATCTGCCAGATCATATATATTTTCATCCATAAGAATACACAAAATGATTAATGGATAATATATAATATATAGTTAACTATTTTTAAAAAATAAAAAATGCAGTAATTAATTACTGCAAATCTGCCATTTTAAGTATTGTTACTTTTCTACTTGATGTGCTTTTTTCAACATCCATACCTAAAAGATATTTTGTTTCCACATTTTCTGCAAGAACACAAATCTCATCATTAACAGTACCATCTATAAGAACTGCGAAGGGTTCTTCAACTTGTTTTAATGCAACACTTAATCCTTTTAATGGTACACGTCCAGCAAAAACCTTATTTTTACCAAAAATGCTTATAGCTTTAGAACCAACTAAATCTTCAAGCTGTTTTTTGAAAAATATTTTCATATCATTATCCAAATCACTTTTTTGAGATGTTGGTGTAAATGATGTTCTTGGCTGGCTTTTCTTATGGTCTAAAGATGAAACAGGGGTTTTTGTTAAATAAGTGTTTTTTGTTACTTTAACAGTCGTCTTATATTGTTTATTCACTGGTTCAGTCGTCTTATATTGTTTATTCACTGGTTCAGTCGTCTTATATTGTTTATTCACTGGTTCAGTACGATTATTATACTCTTTTTTCTTCTCATAAGATGACGCCTCATAACTTTTCAAAGATCTTATATCTCTCGCTTTATCTAATGTTACTTTTTCTCGTAAAGCTTTATGAATTTCTTTACAACTAAGTTCTTCAACTTCTTTACCTTCAGGTGCTCTTGCGATAAAATCAACTTCAGCAATCTGCTTTAATTCTTTAATAATTATATCGCCACCACGATCCCCATCAAGAAATGCTGTAACTTCTTTTTCTTTTGAAATCTGTGTTATCTGTGGTGCAATTGCAGTACCGCCAATAGCAATACCATTACGTATACCACATTTCAAAAGTTTAAGTACGTCTGCACGACCTTCACAAAGAATTACTGATTCTGAAAGTGCAACATCTGGACCTGCTGGAAGTGTTTTATATTTTGTTATTTCTTGTGACCTTACACTTTCCTTAAGATCTTCACTGATTACCATTATTTCTGGTATATCTGATATAATATTTGCTAATATAGCTCTTGCACGTTTTACAATATAATCTCTTTTCAAATATCTCATATCTTTTACAGAATCAATCCTCATTTTAGCATCACAAGGACCTATTCGTTCTATAGTCTCAATTGTTGCTGCTATTAAAGCAGTTTCTGCACTATCTAAACTTGAAGGAATATCAATATCACCTTTTGATTTTGCTTTTAAAGAGATTATATTGACTTCAATCCTTCCAATTCTTCCAGTCCTTTGAAGTTCCCTTAAATCGAGTTCTGCCCCTAAAAGACCTTCTGTCTGACCAAATAATGCACCGATAACATCCGGTTTTTCTACAATACCTTCAGCCTCGAATTTAACATTTATAACATATTTTACTGATGTTTGAGCTAATTTTCCCATAATTTATTCACCTATATTTTTCACGTTTTTCAGCAAACATATACAAGAAAATAATAAATAATAACAAAAAAGAAGAGTATACAATCAATTAAACAAACTAAAAATAAATGTTTCTATATAAAAATATTAATATTAATCTTATAAAATCGTACTCAATTGAATAAAATCATACCTTTCTTATATATCACCAATTTATTTGAAATTAATTATTGAATGTAAATATTATTGATAAACTTGCTTAAATGCAAATTTAACTTCTTCTAAAGTTGAATTATCTATTTTAATTTTTTTTTTCTTGCTTTTATAACCTGATATTATTTTAACAGGTTTTTTTAATATTTTGCTGAATTGCTTAATTATTTCTTTATTTACTTTATTTTTTTCTGGAATTTCTGTCACAAATACCTTAAATATATCATTTTCAAATTGTATTATAAATTTATTGCTATAAAGCTTAATATTTATTTCGATAATACAGCTTTTATTTAACATAATAAATCATTTATTAATAAAAATGTAGCCCACTTGTAACACAAGATATCATCATATCAATCTTGCTGACGAAAGCGGGCTTATAATGTATTAGGATGTCCTTATAATCATTGAAATTCTCAAAAAGGGACCCATTAATACTACATATTATTATAACAAGTAGTTTTATAAATATTTGTATTACGCTACTACTTAAAAAAAGGAACATAAATGTAAAATCACAAAGATTTAAAGCACAAAAACACAATACCTAAATATGTATAAGAAAGGATATGCTTTTGAAAGGCTATTAAAACTTGAGCTTGAAGCTGACGGCTGGAAAGTTATAAGATCTGGCGGAAGTAAAAAACCAGATATGATTGCTGGAAAGAATGGTAAAATCATAATTATAGAATGTAAATCATCAAAAAATAGTAAAGTTTACATAGATAAGGATGAATTTGATAATATACAAGTCGTTGCGAAAGCTTTCAATGCTGAATGCATATTTGCAATAAGACAAGATAGAAAAAAATGGGTTATGGTATCTTTAGACCAATTAAAAGAAAATGATAAGAGTTATGTGATTAATCTTGAATAGGTGAAAAATATAGAAATAACAATTCTTGGTACAGGATCTCCTGAAGGTATGCCTATAATGACTTGTGACTGTAAATGGTGTGAAACATCAAAAGAACGTCTTAGACCTTCTATTCTTATAAAACATAATAAACATAACATAATTTTTGATGCAAGTCCTGATATAAGACATCAAATTATAAGAAATAAAATAAAAAATATTACTGCAATTTTTCTTACACATTATCATTTTGATCACTTTTGGGGTATATATGATTTAGATCAATTAAATTGGGTTAATTTAAACAATTTTATAATATATCTTAATCAAGACACAGATAAACATCTAAAAAATATATCTTGGCTTAAATTTAACACAAAAATACAAAATTTCAATGAAATTATCAAAATAAATGGATTAAATATTGAATCAATAAAAATCAAACATACATCATACCTTCAAAAATCAGGTTATATAATCAAAGAAGGTAATAAAAAAGTTGTATATATACCAGATATAGAAAATATTGAAAATAATGAATTAAATAAATGTAAAGATGCAGACATACTAATCATAGATGGGCAATATATATTTGGAAAATATATAACAGACAATGATCACCTTGGAGGAATTGAATTAATAAATATAATAAACAAATTTGAAGCGAAAAAAGTATACCTTATAGGTTTTTCAGAACATTGGTATAAAATATCTCAAAAAGATGCAAACAAAAAACTTCAAGATAATATTAATATAGTATCAGATCAAACAATATTAAAATTATAATATAAACTAATTTTAAAAAAATAATGATAATACTAATAATAAATATAAAATTATTATAAAAATCAAATCAAAAATTCCTCTTTAAGAAATGTTCTAATTTTTACAACAACTGAATCCGATACAGACATATTTAATACTCTTGTTCTTCCATGTCTTCCACGTGATATTACTTTTGTTTCAATTATACTTAACATTTCAAGTTCGCTAATAAGATCAGATACACGCCTTGTTGTAAGTGGTTTAAGCCCAACAGATTTGCATAAATTATCATAATAACTAAAAACATCTCCAGTATAAATATATGGTTTACCTTCTTTTTCAAGAAGTTTTATTATACTATATAATACAACCTTTGACTGTTTTGGCTGAACTTTTACAGCTTCCATTATATAATCAAGATTAATTTTAGATTGTGCAAAATCAACATGCTTTTCATCAACATAAAAATCTTGATCTCTTTCAGCAATTTCACCTGAAACTCTTAAAAGATTCAATGCACGTCTTGCATCACCATGTTCTTGAGCTGCAAGAGCTGCACATTTAGCTATTACACCATCACGTAAAATACCTTCACAAAATGCAACTTTTGCCCTATCTGAAAGAATATTTTTAAGTTGTGTAGCATTATATGGTGAAAAAACAAGTTCTTCATCACAAAGAGAACTTTTTACTCTTGAATCAAGTTTTTCTGTAAATGTAAGATTATTTGATATACCAACTATTACAATATTACCTTCGTTATATTGATTCATTCTTGTAAGATTATACAAAAATTCATCTCCAATTTTATCAACTAATGCATCAATTTCATCAAGAGTTAATATAATAATTTCCTTATGATTTTTTAGTGTATCAAAAAATATTTTATATATAGATTCTGTTGGAAGCCCTGTTGGTGGAACATGAACATCAAATAAGCTTAATATATAAGCAAGAAGTCTATATTCAGTATCAGCTACACGTTTCATCTTACAATTAACATAAAGTGTAGTAATCTCAACATTATTCAAATTAGCTATTTTTTTTAATTGATCTATAACATGTTTTGTCACAAGAGTCTTACCAGTACCAGTGATACCATAAATAAAAACATTTGAAGGTTTATTATTTTTTAAAATTGGTGCAAGAACAGAACCAAGCTGTTTCATTTGTTCTTCTCTATATGAAACATTTTCAGGAGTATAATTTAAACTTAAAGCATCTTTTTTTAAAAAAATATTTTTTGAATTAATATATTCTGTAAACAAGTTCTCAAGAGTTTGTTGAACCAAATTTATCACGTCAAAAATTTACTATTTTTATTGCTATAGTTCTATAGGAAATGAAGGTTTATATACATATCGCAAAAAATTATAAAAATTACACCCACACCCCTAGATTTCCTGTCGAATTATATATTAATACTAATATTACAATTAAATATAACAGTGTTATATATGTTATATATTACAATATATTATAATAATTAAATAAAAAATCAATATAATTAATATAATAACCTTTTTAACCCAATTAATAGATTTTTGTTTAATAAAACTCCATAAGAAACTAAAGGGTGAGGGTGTTATTATTAATATTATATAATTCAAAAATCATAATCGTCTATGTATTAAATTATTTATTTATTATATAGTTTTTTGAAAAATAATTATTAAAAAATATTATATTTTTTATAAAAAATAATAATTTATAATTTTTAAATTATTTTTAATATTTAAATCACTTATAATCTTTATTTATAATAAATTTATAATCTTTATTTATAATAAATTTATAATCTTTATTTATAATAAATTTATAATCTTTATTTATAATAAATTTATAATCTTTATTTATAATAAATTTATAATCTTTATTTATAATATTTTTTTTAATTTTAGTATAAGTGTATCTATATTTTTGATCTGTGTTATAATTATAGGTATATTTTCCATTTCAGCTATTTTTTTTGCTAACTTATCAAGTTTTTCCATATTATGTAAAACAACAACTCCTGGTTTAAGATTAGTAACTTTCATTGCAATTAACGAGCTTCTTCCACTTTTTACACCTGTAAATATCATAGCACGTTCTGTTGTTAGACCATAAAGTCTTATCAATTCAGATGGTGAAAGACCAACTATAGCTTTAATTGAATCAATTATAGTGTAACCATATATTTTCTTATTAATATTATCTTTACCAACAATAATTTTACCATCTATAGTATCTATAAATTCTTTTAATGTTACAGGTCTAGGTATTTCTTTTATATCAATTATAGCATCATTTAATATATTTTTTGAATGTAGGCTTGTAAACTCATTTATTATAAGACTACCATTTTTTTCATCAATTTTAATTAAAGCATTTACAATTTTTTTAATCATTTCAATACCTGGACTTTTTCTTCTTCCACTTTCATAATCAGATATAACTGAAGGCATTACTTTCATTTCAGCAGCAAGATTTCTTTGTGATACTCTAAACATATTTCTCCATTTTTTAATTGTATTATTAGGTTTATCAGAAATTACAATTTCACCCGCCATGTTTTTTGATAACTGATCCTTTGATACATCTTGTTCATTCATATTTTATCACAACATAATTTTAATATATAATTAATTTTAGCATATAATTAATTTTAGCATATAATACAAATTTTATTATATATAATTTTAATTTTATTAAATATTACTTTGATATGTATTTTTATATTATTTACATTTTTTGACGACTATTAAATCGTCATAATATATTATTGTAATTTTAAAATATATTGTTAAAATATATTGTTAAAATCTATAAAGTTATAATTTATAAAATATTTTAAAATTTTAGTAAAATATAAAACACTTTAAATTTTTAGTTTAATCAACATATTAAACAATTTAGTTTAATCAACATATTAAACAATATAGAGTAAGTTCTGCAAAAGATATAAAATATATATAAAATACATTAAAATATATAAAACACCTTCAGAACGCGTAATATTTTTTTTCCATAAACCTATCATAAAGAACATTGATATTATAAATAAGAAAATCAAATCAATTCTAATTGATTGAAAATCAATAACAAGTGGATTTATAATTGCAGCAATACCAAGAACCCCAATTATATTGAATATATTTGTTCCAATAATATTTCCTATAGCTATTCCAAATTTACCCTTTTTTGCTGCAGCAATACTTACAGCAATTTCAGGCATACCAGTACCAGCTGCAATAATTATAGCACTTATTGTCCATTCAGATATTGACAACATTTGTGCTATATTTATGGTTGAATTAAGAAGCATCTTACTACTTATAAACACAAAAAATAGTGTAATTATTATTATTGTTACTTCTTTTGTTTTTGATATTTCATTATTTTTTTCAACATGATTGTTTTCGATATCATATTTAATCGTATATAATGTGTATAATACAAGAGCTAATACCATAATAATTCCAGTCAATCTATTAATTCCACCCGTTAACATAATTAGATATAAAAAAATTACAGATAATATCATAATTATACTATCTCGTTTTATAATTTTCCAGCGTTTTACAAAAAGAGGTGAGATTATAGCCGCAAGACCCATAATTATAGTTATATTAAATATATTTGATCCTACAATATCACCCATAGCTACTGCGCTATAATTATTAAATGAAGCAACTGAACTTACAACAAGTTCTGGTAATGAAGTTCCATAAGCAATCAAAGTAAGTCCTATTACTGTTCCAGAAAGACCCACAGCAGATGCAAATCTTGTCGCAGAATCTATAAGCTTACTTGATGATACAACCAATATTGCAATACTTATAATAAGAATTATAATTTGAACATAAAGAAGCATACATATGTTTGATTTTGATATTTTATATAAATTGATATTTTATATAAACTGATATTTTATATAAACTAATATTTTATATAAACTAATATTTTATATAAACTGATATTTTATATAAACTGATATTTTATATAAACTAATATTTTATATAAACTGATATTTTATATAAATTATTAACTATTAATATAATTATGGTTATAAATACTGACCTTCATTCTCATTCAGGTTATGCAGGTGGTGTTGGGACAATATCACTTGAAAACATTGAAAAGACAATGACCTTAAAAGGTATAGATATATTTGGAACGGGTGATTGTCTTCATCCTAAATGGAATAAGCATCTTAAAAATATTCTAATCGAAAAAGAAAATGGTCTTTTTTCATTGAAAAATAGTGAAACTGATAAGCGATTTCTTTTACAAACTGAAATAATAATAACTGTAGATATCAAAAATGCACGAAAAATAGTACACACCCTTATCTTTTTCCCATCATTTGAATGTGTTGATAAGGTTACAAAATGTCTTGAATCTTATGGTATGAAAAACACTGTAGGAAGACCTTTTCTTAAATGTAACAACAATATTGATGTTTCAAATAAATTAGAAAAAATATTGAATTTAGACGATTTAATTGAAATTGTTCCAGCACATATTATGACACCTCAAGGTGTATTTGGTTCAAACAACCCAGTTTATTCAATGAAAGAATTTTACGGAAATGTTTCTGATAGGTTTAAAGCAGTAGAAACAGGTTTAAGTGCAGATCCAAACATTTTAAATATGATACCCGAGCTTGACAATATATCATTAATATCTAATAGTGATACGCATTCAGCTGCATTGAATCGTGTCGGACGTGAATTTACATCTTTTGATATTAATAAACCAAGCTATGATTCTATAATAAATTGTATTAGAAATAGAAAAATATTGAAGACGGCAGAATTTAATCCAGAAGAAGGAAAATTTTTTCTGACAGGACACAGGGCAGGAAAAAAAGATCATAATGATTCATATTGCGTTTTTTCACCTAAAAACACACCCCCGACAAAGATATGCCCAATCTGTAATAAATCACTTACAATAGGGGTTCTTGAACAGGTAAAGAAAATATTTGATATGCAGATAAAAAATATAAATCCCGAAGACCGAACACAATTAAAGCGAGACTTTGTGAGTACGGTTCCCTTGATAGAAATAATTGCATACACGCTCGGTATAAAGACCGTATTATCACCCAAAATTAATAGTATATATCGTGACATTATAAAAACGATAGGCGACGAAAGCAAATTGTGGTTTAATTCTAAAAGTGACATTCAAAAGAGACTTTCAGGCGTAGTTGATGATATTTTGATTTCAAACATAATACAAGTTAAAGATGGTTGTTTTGGTTTTAGTCCACCCGGTTTTGATGGTACTTATGGCGATCTTGTAATAGGTAAAAAGATTGATTTTAACAATATAAATACAATATTTTGTAATCCAAATCAAACAGTTAATATCGAAAATAATCAAAAAAAACTTTATTAATAAAGCATTTTTTATATAAGGCTTTAATTACAGAAAATATTGATTTTTGAGTAATTTTAAAGAGTATTTTTTTTGTTAAATTTAAATTTTGCTTTAAATCTAACATTAAACTCTACAAATAAAAAGTTTAAATCTAAGATAATATTATGGAAAGAAGTGAAATATTAAAAACCTTTACAAAAAATGGTATTATTACAGGTGCAGATTCACTTGATTATCTTGAAAACAAAGATATAAATATAGCTATTCTCGTAACAAAAATTTTAGATACTGGAAAATTGTTTATAACACAAAAACTTCTTGAAAGCATGTTTGATAGTGATATAGAGTTAAATCCAGATAAAACCTTAAATCCAGATAAAACCTTAAATCCAGATAAAACCTTAAATCCAGATAAAACCTTAAATCCAGATAAAACCTTAAATCCAGATAAAACCTTAAATCCAGATAAAATTTCAAATTCCAACAAAACGTCAAATCTAGATAAAACCACGAATTCATATAAAACAGTTAATGAAACTCACGATAAAACACTTAATGAAACTCACGATAAAACACTTAATGAAACTCGCGATAAAACACCTAATAAAAGTAAAAAGTCTAACGACAACAAAGATTCTAATGAGATTAAAAATATATTAAAACCTATAGAAGTCCACAAAACAATATCATTTATTGCAAAAGATTATGAGGGCTCTGTGAGGCTTCATGCACAGAACGAATTTAAAGGGCATAAGAGAGATTTATCATCCTTTGTTGATTGTTTTAATAGTCGATATAATAAGATAAAGAACTTTTTTATGAAACATAGAGATCTTAGAGGTACAAGATCAATATCAAGGTTCAAATCAACAGAAAACGAAAAAGATGTTTCTATAATAGGTATAATATCTGAAATAAATTTAACCAAAAATGGTAATACATTACTCAGTGTTGAAGATCCAACAGGGATAATTGATGTTGTTATAATGAAAGATAAGAACCTTGAGGTTGATTATCTAATACGGGATGAGATTATTGCTTTTTCAGGTTCAGTTGCTCGCGGAACCTTTTTTGCAAATTCAATTATGTTTCCAGACATTGCACCCAAAACACCATTTAATATAACAGATCCTATAAGCAGTGTTTTTATATCTGATGTGCATATTGGAAGTAATGAATATTTAAATAAAGTAATGGACCGTTTTTTAAAATGGATAAATGATCCAACATCAGACGCATCAAATGTAAAATATTTATGTATTGCAGGCGACCTTGTTGATGGTGTCGGGATATATCCAGGTCAGCAGAATAATCTCAAAATAAAAAACATTTATGATCAGTATAGTGCTTTTGAAGAGCTTATTGAAAGAGTACCAGAACATATAGAAGTAGTATTATGTCCAGGAAATCATGATGCTGTAAGACAATCAGAACCACAACCAGCCTTTGACAAATCACTTTTACCAAATCTCGTTGGATTTAAAAACGTTACACTTGTTTCAAATCCCTCTTTTTTTGAACTTCATGGATTTGATGATAAACAAGGTGCAACAAGTTTAATGTATCATGGTTATAGTTTTAGTAAAATAATAGATGCAATACCCGCACTTCGTGTTAAAGGTATGAGGGAACCACAACATGTAATGAAAGAGTTATTACGCAAAAGACACCTTGCACCTCTTTATAGTTCTAACATAATGTTACCTGATATTGAAGATAATCTTGTAATCAGTGCAGCACCACACATATTCCATACAGGAGATCTACATAGTTTTGCTATTGATAAATACAAAGGTGTCCATCTTTTCTCAACAAGTACCTTTCAAGGTCAAACATCGTTTATGGACCGTGTAGGTCACCTCGCAAACCCTGGAAAAGTAACAATTTTAGATTTAAAAGAAAATAGACCATATTTTAAGGATTTTATTACTAGTTAAAATAAAAAAGCAAATTGGAATTTTATATCCAATTATGTAGTATCACTTAATCCTTTAATTCAATTGATTGTGATACATCTATCAAAGGTTTGAGTGCTTCTGTTAAGTATTTTATATTTATTGGATTACTGAATGATATTATAATATCTTTCATTCCATCATTTTTATCAAGTTCTTCGATATCAAATTCTTCAATTATATCGATTTTCTTAATCACATCTTCCAAAACAGATTTTTTAATATTCGCCGTAAATTCAATACTTGTTACATTCATTTTTAAAACCCCCAAAATACTGTTATGTTAATATATCAGTATAGACGTAATGGTTGATTAAACTATTTAAACTTAAATTAGAATGACTTTATAAATGTTATAGGTGTTATCAAAATATTGTTAATAACTTATAATATTTACTAAATAAGTATTTTTTAAGTTCTTAATTGGTGATTATTTTGTCAGATTCTTCAAAAATACAAGGTCCTACTATTGATAAAGGTACAAGGCTATATTTTGACACATTAAATAATCAGATTAAAGCAGCATATAGCGTTGCAGAAAAAGCAAGAGAGCAAGGTAAAGATCCCGAAAAAAAGATAGATATACCTATTGCAGAAGATCTTGCAGCACGTGTTGAAGGTCTTGTTTCAATGATATTTCCAGATCTTATGGGTTCAGGTCTTGCAAATGGTATACGTAAACTTGAAACCGAATTTGGAAAAAATGATGAGCAAGTAGCACTTTATATTTCTGAACAGGTTGCAAAAGACGAATTTTGTAAGTTTGAAAGTTTAGAGAAATCTCTTGAAGCCGGAGTTCGTGTAGGCGTGGCTTATATCACTCTTGGTGTTGTTACAGCACCACTTGAAGGGATAACAGCAGTTAAGATAATTAATAATTATGTTTCAATTTATTATTCCGGTCCAATAAGGAGTGCGGGCGGTACAGCAAGTGCAATGTCTGTTATAATTACAGATTATGTCAGACGTAAATTAGGTATTGGTGATTATGTATCTGAAGATATTGAACGCAAACGTTATGCCGTTGAATTAGAAGATTATTATCGTCTTGTCGGTATGCAATATCATCCACAAGATAAGGAAGTTGAGATGATAATAAAAAATGTCAAGATTTGTCTTGATGGTGATCCTACAGAAAAATATGAAGTTTCAACCCATAAAGGTTTACCTCGTGTTGCTACAGATAAAATACGTGGCGGTATGTGTCTTGTTGTTGGTGAAGGTCTTACGTTAAAAGCTCCAAAATTATTAAAACGTATAAAAAAGATTGGTAAAAAATTTGGTCTTGAAGACTGGTTATGGCTTGAGGATTATAATAAGCTTCAAAAAGATATACATTCAGTGAAATCTAAATCTGATGAAGATGATGGACCTAAAGCTAAATACACTCCATCTACAAAATATGTAGAAAAAGTGATTGCGGGAAGACCTGTAATTGCACATCCGGGAAAACCTGGTGGTTTTAGATTACGATATGGTAGATCAAGGACAGCGGGAATTGCAGCCACATCAATACATCCTGCAACTATGCATCTTACAGAGTTTATAGCTGTTGGAACACAACTTGCAACAGAGTATCCAGGAAAAGCAACAGTATGTACACCTGTGGATACTGTTGAAGGTCCCGTTGTACTTTTGAAATCTGGTGAAGTTAAAAATATTAATACACTTGAAGAAGTTAAAGCTGAAAGAAAGTATGTAAAGACAATATTATCTTTAGGAGATATCTTGATACCTTATGGTGAATTTGTAAGTCAAGGTAAAATACTTCTTCCTTCAGCCTATTGCGAAGAATGGTGGGCACTTGAAGCAAAAAAAGCAATTGAAGATGGAAAATCTTGTGAATCTATTGAACTGTTTACCGAAAAGCCATTTATTAAACCAGATTTTAAAGTCGCATTAGATATTTCAAAAAAACTTAATATTCCTCTACATCCTGCATATAATTATTTTTGGCATGACTTAAAAAAAGAAGAGTTAAGCCGTTTAGTTGATATGGTTTCAAATGGAATGTATCTGAAAGGCATTCTAAAAATTAAAAATGAAAATATTAAAACCGTTTTAGAACATCTATGTATCCCTCATAAAGTTGACAGAACAAAAGAAGATTCAGAAATGATTGTATTTGAAGATGCTGTTGCAGATTGTTTATATACGATTCTTGGAGAACCATCTAAAGACAACATAAAAAAACATATAAGTCTTATTGAAGCCGAATCTGATGTGATGAATGCTTTAAACAAATTGTCTCCAATAAAAATTAAAGAAAAAGGTTTAACTAGAATTGGCATGAAAATGGGTCGTCCCGAAAAAGCTGAAAGGCGTATTATGAAAGGAAGACCACATGTACTTTTTCCTTGTGGTGAAGAAGGCGGAAGAATGCGTAATATTATGGAAGCTTATAAGGGTGGTGTAGTCAGTGCATTTCTTCCAACATTTCGTTGTCCAAAATGTAATAAGACTGTATCATTTAGTATTTGTAATTTTTGTGGTTCAAAGACACGAGAATATCGAGTTTGTAAAACCTGTTCACGTTCAACATCTGATAAAGAACATTGTGGTACACCAACATTACGTTATAAAAGCATGAAAGTCGATATAAAAGAGCTTGTTGATGGTGCGGTTAAAAATATAGGTATGGCTGGACTTCCAGCACTTTTTAAGGGTGTGCGTGGTTTATCTGGCAAAGAAAAAGATTTAGAATTATTGGAAAAAGGTTTACTTCGTGTTAAATATGAACTTTTTGTGAATAAGGATGGAACTACACGTTTTGATGCAACTGATATGCCTATGACTCATTTTAAGCCTTACGAGATAAATGCACCTATTGAGTTATTAAAAAATATTGGTTATACTGAAGATGTTTATGGAAAACCGCTTGTATCTGATAATCAGATTCTTGAGCTTAAAGTTCAAGATATAATACTCTCTGACAATCCAGCTTTCTCTGGGGCAGACTATTTTATAAAAATCTGTCAATTTGTGGATGAAGTTCTTGTCAAGATTTATGGTTTAACGCCATATTACAATGTATCAGTTAAAAATGATCTTATAGGGCTCCTTGTTATTGGTCTAGCACCACATACTTCAGCAGGTATAGTAGGACGAATTATTGGTTTCACACCAGCGCGTGTTTGTTATGCACATCCATTTTGGCATTCTGCAAAAAGACGAAATTGTGATGGTGATGAAGATTCTATATTACTTTTAATGGATGCGCTTCTTAATTTCTCAAGGAAATTTTTACCAACTACACGTGGTGCGGCTACAATGGATGCACCTCTTGTTTTGACAACAAATTTGAATCCTGAGGAAGTGGATGATGAAGCATGGAATGTTGATGTAGATGCAGATTACAATCTTAATTTTTATGAAGATACTTTTGAATATAAACCACCTTGGGAGATTCGTGATAAAATAAAGCTCGTTAATGATTATATCGCAAAGCCTGAAGCATACCATAGCATGTTCACACATGACACTACAAATATTAATGATGGCCCTTACAGATCTAAATATGTTGTTTTGGAATCTATGTCTGAGAAAATTATGGCACAATTAGATCTTGCTGTAATGATATCTGCTGTTAATGCTTCTGATGTTGCAGAACGTGTTTTAGAAAAGCATTTTCTTAAGGATATAAAAGGTAATTTGCGAACATTTTCAAAGCAAAAAGTACGTTGTTTGTCTTGTGCTTTTAAGTTTAGGAGGATGCCTCTTATTGGAAAATGTCCAATGTGTGAAGGTAAATTGCTTTTGACTGTTCATGAAGGTACTATACGTAAATATGTAGAACCTGCTAAATATTTGATGGATCGGTTTATTATTACACCCTATTTGATGCAACAGTTTGCTTTTCTTGAATTTGAAATAGATTCGCTTTTTGGGAAAAAGGCGCGTCAGCTGAATCTTATTAGTTTTAATAAGTCAAAAGATTAAATTATATTAATTATTTTAAATTCAAAAATACTTTTTTTAAATTTAAGTAACTTTATATTCGTCTAATAAAAGTCTATATTATCTTGCAGTTATCTTGTTTTTACTTTTCATATGAACAAGATGAACTATAAACCAAAAGTTTTATATACACTTTTTGTTTTTGTATATTCCACCTAATCATAGTTCCATAGGAACTTGTGGGGTCTGTGAAATTAACATTTTTTGTTTTTGTATATATAATCATGTTTTTATACTCCTTTTCATACGAAATCAAGCATTTAATATTTTAAAAAGTGTTTTAAATGTGTTTTAAGCCCTTATTTTGCTTTATGAACTATCTACCTAAAACTATATAAAGTGTTTCCATACGAAATGAAGGGGTCTGTGAATGTAACACCTTTTATTTTTTAAGTATCTCCATATGATTTAATGGGGTCTCTATAAGAAACGAAGGTTAACTATTTTAAATTTCTGCCTCTTTTATACCTTAAACAGTAATATTTGATTGTGAAATACAAACCTATAACTATATAAGTAGTTCCATAGGAAATAGAGGGGTATGTGAAATTAACGTTTTTTTGTTTTCAAATTTAAAATCTAGTAAACATAGATATTTACATAGGAAATATAGCCCCCGTATAAATTACGAGCCGTTTTAAAGGAAATCAAGGGGTTATGAACTTAATATACTTCTTTTTTTAGTTCATGTAACAATGTGTTTATTTTATGTTCATTATTTTCTATTACATCGCCATGACCTGGAAGTAAAGTCTTAATTTTAATTGAAAGTAATTTTTCAATGCTATTTTTCATATCTTTTTTACTTCCACTTTCAAGGTCAACTCGTCCATATGTTTCCGAAAAGATAGTATCTCCAGAGAACAAAATTTGTCTTTTTTCATCATATATACAGATAGACCCATCCGTATGTCCTGGTGTATTAATTATTGTGAACTTCACATCACCAATACGTATTGAATCATTATCATGTAATTTTAACGAAATTTTTTGTTTTTTTGCTTCTTTTCCAAACATAAACGCACCTGTTTTGAGACTATCTCCACTTTCAATACAAAATGCATCTTTTTCATGTATAAGTATTTTGGCATTTGTGAACAACACGTTTGCTGATGTATGATCATGGTGGCAGTGTGTATTTATTATAGTTTTTATATTTTCAGGTTCAATTCCAACAGATTTAATACATTTTATTAGTCTTTCTTTATGTAAACATAATCCTGTATCGATGAGTGTATCATTATTTATTAGATATATATTGGGTTCCATACTGCCTGCATGAATGTATATTATATCTTTTGCAATTTTTTTAATTTTCATTTTAGCACCCAGATAACATTTTTTTTATATTTTTCATTAAAAAAGCAATTATAATTATTACTGTATTAATTACGTTATTAATTACATTATTAATTACATTATTAATTACATTATTAATTACATTATTAATTACGTTATTAATTACGTTATTAATTACGTTATTAATTACAAGTTACATTAAGTTATTAATTATCTTTTTGATTATTTTGTTGATTCTCTTTTTGATAATCATATTAATTATCTTATTTATTACACGTTACCTTTCTTATTTGGTTTTATTAAAATAAAAATGTATTTTTACTTTTTCAACGAAAACTTTAAATACTTTGGTGTACTATTACTAATATGTATAAAACACTAAAAGTTACTAAACGTATACATACAAAGCTTTTATGTTTTATATCTCAATTACAGCTCGATACGGGAGAAAGAGTAACAATGGATCATGCAATATCTATCTTGCTTAACAACAAATGTAAAGACAGCAAGAAGTAACTGGTACTTTATGTGTAATCTATACTGTTTAATTTCTTTGAACTTATCTTGATTCTTTTGTAGTCTAAATTATAATTACTAGTATTAAAAATACGAATGGTGATACTTATGGATATGAATAAAATTAAAGAAATGATACAGATAGCAAAACAGAAAAATAATTTTAATGAACTTATGCGTCTTCAGAAAATTAAGGCTTTAAATAGTCCCGAATATGTAGCGCCATTTACACATAATGGTTTTATGGGAACTAAAAGATAGTGAAAGCTTTATAAATATAACACCGTTATAATATAATAATAATAATTGGTGTTTATATGATCTATCTTGACAATGCTGCTACGACACAGATTTCAGATGATGTAATCAAAGCGATGGTTCCGTATTTTTCAGAAAAGTTTGGAAATCCCTCGTCAATATATTCTTTTGGTTCTAATGTGAATAAGGTTATTGAAGAATCACGAAATATAATAGCACAGATAATTGGTGCAAATCCTAAAGAGATTATTTTTACATCAGGCGGAACCGAATCAAATAATCTTGCAATTATTGGTATTGCACAAGAGATACACAAAAAAGATTCCAAAAAGAATCATATTATTACAACGAAAATAGAGCATCCTTCAGTTCTTAACACATTTAAACATCTTGAATCTATTGGTTTTTCTGTAGATTATCTTGATGTTGATAGTGATGGTGTAGTTGATGTTGAACAACTTAAGGATCTAGTTACTGAAAACACAATTTTTGTAAGTGTGATGCATGCAAATAATGAAATTGGTACAATTGAACCTATAGAAAAAATTGGTTCATTTTTAGCATCTTTAAAGCATCGAGTTTATTTTCATGTTGACGCAGTTCAGACTTATACAAAAGTCCCTATTGATGTAAAAAAGGCCAATATAGATCTATTAAGTATAAGTTCACATAAGATTCACGGTCCAAAAGGTGTGGGTGCATTATTTGTAAAAAAAGGTGTTTCTCTAAAACCGTTAATGTTTGGTGGCCCTCAAGAACGTTCAATGCGCCCAGGTACAGAAAATGTATCGGGTATTTTAGGTTTTTCAAAAGCATCAGAGATTGCATTTAAAGACATGGAAAAAAATAATAAGCACATGATTAGTTTACGCAATAAGCTTATTGACAGCATCGAAAAAAACATATCTGATGTGATACTTAATGGTGCAAAAGGCGATATGCGTCTTTCAAACAACGTGAATATATCATTTAAGTATGTTGAAGGCGAATCATTGCTTTTATATCTTGAGATGGAAGACATTTTTGTGTCTACAGCGTCAGCATGTTCATCCAAAAAACTTGAGCCTAGCCATGTTCTCCTTGCAATTGGTCGACCGCATGAATTTGCACATGGAGCAATACGATTCACGTTAAGTAAATATACAACAACAGAAGAAATTTCAAAGCTTCTTGATATCCTTCCACCTATTGTAAAAAAATTAAGAGATATGAGTTCAATTGATAAAGATACAGATATGACTAAATTTAAGGAGACTGATGAACATGTATAGTGAAAAAGTTATGGATCATTTTAAGAATCCTCGAAATGTTGGTGAATTGAAAGATGCAGATGGTGTGGGTACTGTTGGAAATCCAATCTGTGGGGATGTTATGACAATCTACATAAAAGTGAAAGATAATATAATTTCAGATGTTAAATTTAAGACCTTTGGTTGCGCTGCAGCAATAGCAACATCATCTATAATGACAGAGATTGCAAAAGGTAAAACTCTTGAAGAAGCCGAAAAGATAACAAAAGCTGATGTCGCATCAAATCTTGATGGTTTACCACCTCAAAAGATGCATTGTTCAAATTTATCGTCAGATGCATTACATCTTGCAATAGAAAACTATCGAAAAACTAAAGAAAAGAAATAGTATAATAAAGATTAGGGTTAAATTCAATATGTGGCTATGATTACTACCGCCCAGAATGATTTCATGATTACAGGAGTAGCTGATGAGCCACACTAATCAACTTCTTTACCACGTTTGTCAAGTGGTGTCAATTCCATATCAAAAGAATCTGAGGTTGGCATCTCAAGAACAACTGCTGCATTGAATCCACGTCTTGCCGCAAGTCGTGCATTACCAATAGTTGTTTCAATCCGATTATTTTTGATATCAAACCAATCTTTTTTAAGTCCAAGTTTTTTAGTAATCATTTCTAAATCTCCAGTAATCACACCTTTTCTAATTAATCCTGTTTTTGTTACACTTTCAAATTGTTTGCATATCATTTTTGCACGTCTTTTAAGTCTTAACCAATACTGATAATCATATTTTGTTGATGCACTACAGTAATGCACTTTAAGCGTTTTTATATTATCAAGACACCATTTAAGCACATATTCAGCCGCGTCTTCACTACCTTTTACTGCATAAAAATCATTGTCTTTAAGTTCAAAACCTTTTTTTTCAAGATATTTAGAATTTGTATCTGAAAATTCAAGCTCATTTAAGTTTAAAAATGAAACACCTATTTTTTCAGCCTTTTTAATCATATCTGTAGTTGTTTTTTCATTTCCTGGTATGATAGGTATTTCAATACCTGTTTCAAGTCCAACATCTACTGCATTTTTAATTGCAGAAAAATCGCCTACATGATGAAATCTCAATTCATCAAGTCCTGCCAGTTTAAGGTCTTTAAGTACTTGTATATCAATTTGTTCTAGACCTGTATACATATGTATGTGGAATCTATTACCATACCTTTTTTTAAGTATAGTTATGTATTGTATGACTTTATATGCCTTTAAGAGTGGTTCTCCTCCAGTTATTCCAATACCTTTTGATTTACAGTAATCAATCTCTTCGAATATATCATCTGTTTTATCTATAGGTTTCTCGTTTATCCACATATTTTCAGTATTTTTACGTTGTTCTGAAAGTGGACAATAATAGCATGTTTTGTTGCAGATTCCTGTAACAAAAAGAACTGATTTTTTCCCATCTATACATAATATACAACCCTTTGGCATATTGTTTATGTATTTTGAATTCGCTTTACTATCTTCAATTTTCATGTAAATGACCTTTAAAATTCAACAATTGACGTATTTTTGTTCTGATACAGTGTTTAAATCATATAGTTTTATATAAGTAATTATTCCTTTTATTAATTGGTATAAATGTCATTAATAAATAACATAACAAAAATATTTAATCTTAATATATTAGTCATAGTTATCATTCATAGTCTCTACAAAACATCAGTATCATATAAAAGATGTTAACGTTGGGATGATTTTTTTTACGAGGACCGACATTCTTTTTTTAATTTAAATATATTTTGATTCCTTTTTGAATCATTTTTACGTTTTTTGTAAATACGGAAACGTTTTTAAAAATTATTTAGGTGTTGTAAATTTTTATTTATTTTTACTCACCTAATCCAGGTCAATATTTAATAAAAATATAATTAATGGTGGTATTATTATGAAAGTACAAGTGATTTGTTCAAAATGTAGTTCTCAAACAACATGGGTTTGGGGTAATCAGGTAGGTCGTTGTGAAAATTGTGACACTTTATTAAATATTAGTGAAGTTTGTTTATCAAAAGAAGCAACAGCAAAAATACTTCCAGCAGCATGAGTTTTCCGTAAAATCATTTGATTTATACGCGAATTCTCTTGTTTATTTTTGCCTCTATTTTGATAGGTCGTGTTATCTCAATTTAGGTCGTCATTAATTAAATTAAGTATATGTTCTATATTTAGTACATATTGTATCTTATTGATATGATATTAGGATTATAGATATGATATTTAAAAAATTAACTTATAATTATAAACATATATAATCTATTAGACAAATATACAATATTGTAATTAAAGTATGTATAACTTATTTTGTGTTATTTATGGATGTCTTAATTGGAACTGATGCAAAAAAACTTATATCAAAAGCCGGTTTGAAAGTTGCAAAGAGCTATCTTGCAAAAGATAATACTCAAGCCATATATTTTTCAAAAAAGATAGGTTATCCTGTTGTAATGAAAATATCATCAAAAGATATAATTCATAAAACCGAAGCAAAAGGTGTAAAAACAGATATAATGTCTGAAGATGACGCATCAAGAGCGTATGATAATATTATTGATAACGCGTATGGTTTTAAGAAAGACGCAATTATTGATGGCGTTATGATTGAAGAGCAGGTATCTGGATATGAACTTATAATTGGCGCAAAACGAGATATGCAGTTTGGTCCTGTTGTCATGTTCGGTTTTGGTGGAATTTTTGTTGAAACTTTTAAAGATGTTACTTTTAGGGTTGTTCCTTTAGATACAGATGATGCTTATGCTATGATGAAAGAGACTAAAGCATTCAAAATTCTAGAAGGTGTACGTGGTAAAAAGCCAGCAAACATAAAAGCGATTGCATATGTATTAATGAAAGTTTCAAAACTTATGGAACAAAATGCAGATATTTTAGAATTAGATATAAATCCTTTAATCGTTGACGAAAATAAAGCGATTGTAGCAGATATTCGTATTGTTAAACAATAATATTTATTACGGTTTTTTAATTTTTTTAGTTGATATCATAAGGAATGATGGTATAAAATAAAACCACAATAAGAGATTCATATCCACATTTAAATTGATAAATAAAATGTATATAAGTGGTATGCTTATACTATATGAAACGGGTAAGCCCTCATAATAATTGTTAGTTGTTCCTGTAATTGCAAATCTTGCAAGTCGTAACATACCGGTCATAATAAAAATAACAAAAACACCTATTGCTAAATAATTATTAAGGCCTGCAGAAAAACCAAAAATGACTATACTTATAAGGTAAAGCACAACATCACATAAATTATCAAATTCAACACCAAAACGACCTTCACGATTACGTTTTCTTGCAACACGACCATCTGCAAAATCAAAAATTGTTGAAACTAATATAAATATTGTTGCTAAAATCAGTTTATTATTTAATGCTAAAAATATAGATAATATAGAAAATAAAAGCCCAAACATTGAATAAATGTCTGGCAAGGCCATATAACTTCTAAGATCTTTATATATCATTTTAATCTACCAATTACACTAGAACCTGCATATACTCTATCTCCTATTTTAACCATAAGTTCGACTTTATCTTTAGGCAAAATCAAACTTACTTGTGAACCTAATCTAATAAGTCCTAATCTTTGACCAATATTAATTTTTTTACCAACTACAGCCCAATTTTCGATTCTATTTACTATAATACCAGCGATTTGTATTATTTTAAATTTACCTATTTTTTTATTTTCAATAAGTGTTTCTGTTTTTTCGTTTAATATTCCGTTTATGAAAGATCCACTATAATCAAAATTACCAGGCACATGTTTAACATTTAATACTTTACCCTCTAATGCAGATCTTTGTATATGCACTACAAATGGCGACATAAAAATTGAAACAATATAGCATGATGTTCCAACGTCAGAGCATAATGTTTGTATTTTTCCAACTAGGCCTTTTTTAATATTTATTTTATCTATTTTGTCAAGGTCTAGAATCTCAAGAACTTTACCATCTGCAGGGGCAACAATAACATTTCCTGTAGGTATATCCCTTTCAGGATCCCTTAAAAACCATTTCATAAATATTGAGAAACCGACACCTAATATGACAATCAGTTCAATAATCAGTATAAGGATGTTTGTCAAATATGTCAACTCCGCAATGTTATAATTTTTTATATTTAGAATCTTTTTTTGTTTTTAAATTTGTATATGTTATTTATCATTTTATTTTTATTTAAATCTATACCTTTTTTTAATTATTAAATCGGATATTAATATATACATTTCTTCTTTTATATGGTTTTAATAATTGTCTTTTAAGTATCATTTAATCTGATTTTTTATTAAGCTTATACTGATTTTACAATTCTGTTGGACTTATTATTTCTAGATCTTAACTAACGCCTTTAACAAAAACATTATAACTATTGGCAATTTTAAAGATTTCACGAACAAAGTATCATTCATAAATATATATCTTCAAAACCAATTTATGTTATGTCAGAAATACCAACCGCACCCATGGAACGACTTTTACGTAATGCGGGGGCAAAACGAGTTTCAAATGATGCTGCAAAACATTTTGCACAGGTTCTTGAAGATATCTGTTTAGATATTGCCAAAGAAGCAGTTAAACTTTCAAAACATGCCGGAAGAAAAACAGTTAAAGCCAAAGACATAAAGCTTGCAAAACGTTAATTGCAACATTTTTTATATTTAATTATAAAATAAATATCATGTTTGTTTTTATTCTAAATGACAATAAGAAAATAAAAGTTGAACTTAATGCGGATTCAACAATACTAAAAGCTCTTGAATCCTTAGGTATAAGTCCATCTACCGTAATCACAAAAATTGATAACACCATTGTTCCTCTTGAGACAATTTTATCTGGTGACGAAACAATAAAGGTATTTAGAATAATATCAGGCGGTTAATTTTTATTTAAACGTGTTTTGAATTATTTATTTTTTTACGTTTTATGTTTAATATTCCAATGACTGTAAATGCCAAAATGATGAGATTTAACAGATTACTAAATCGACCGACTATGGTTATAAAAAAGAGAATTACTATAATTATAATTCCAGCCATATAGAGATATAATTGATTTTGCTTCATGTTATATAACCTAAATCAGTATAACCCAATTTTGTTTTATATATTTTTATCTTTATCTAAAAAGTTTTTTAATCTGTTTTTAACATAATCAAAATATACATTTAATCCTTGAAATTATGTTATTACCCGTATTTTAAATTTATTTCAATAGGTATTTATTAACTTTTCTGTATAATTAATACATAATTAAATATTTTTGGTGTGTTTATGTTAAAAGAAAGAGAAAAAAAAGTATTTTTTGAACTTCTTAAAGATGGCAGGGTACACGATAAAGCTATGTCAAAAAAATTAGGCATAACACAACCAACCATAACGCGTATAAGACAACGTCTAGAAAAAAAAGGTTATATAAAAGGATATTGTGCAGTACCTGCATTTGAAAAGATTGGTATCACTCTTATGGCTATAACTCTTTTTACATGGAAAGGTACTATTGAGAACTATATTAAAGCTTCTAAGCTTGTAAAATCAACACCACAAATCATATCTGTAAGCAGTGGCGAGGGTCTTAGGGGTAAAAATGGTATGATTATTTCAGCACACCTAGATTTCAAATCATATGAATCTTTTATAAGAAGTCTTAAAGAAAAATGTGGAAATGACGTAATAAATATTGAACAGTTTTTCTTTTCCGTAGATAATCAGTTTGTAGGTTTCAATTTTGCAAGTTCAATTATAACTGCATTATCTAAAAGTTAAAAGAATTAGTTTAAAGTCCTGTTTACTAGAATCTTTACAGCATCCATAAGTCTTGTTGGTGTAGTGTATACAGGTATATTTTCGTTTTTAATAGTTGTTGATAACCCTTTTGTATATTTACTTCCAGAGGCTCCAACAATTATAGGTTTTTTTGTTTTTTTACTTACTTCAGAAATAATATCAGTTATACTAAAATCTAATGTTGTTCCAAGTGTCCAAAGATATATTGCAACAATATCTACATTTTTATCATTAGTAACAGCATCAATTGTTGTTTTAAATCGTCTTATGTCTGCATCACCAATCAAATCAACCGGATTATGGATTGTTGCATACTCAGGCATAACATTTTTGATGCAATTTATCGTTGCTTTATCAAATTCTGCAATTTCAAGATCATTAGCTAATGCTGCATCTGTACACATAACTCCGAAACCACCACCATTTGTAACAATCCCAATACGTTTGCCTTTAGGTTTTTTGTTTTCAGAAAGTATATTCACATAATCAAACATATCTTCCATGTCTTTAGATTCAATTGCACCACCCTGTTTTAAGACGGATTTAAAGATTTCATAACTTCCCGCAAGGCTACCTGTGTGTGATGCTGCTGCTTTTGCACCCATATCACTTTTTCCTGCTTTAAGTATAATTATAGGTTTATTTTTTGATATATTTTTGAGTGCATCCAGAAATTTTCTTCCATCTTTAACACCCTCAATATATGCAAGAATAATTTTGGTTTCTTTATCCTTTGCAAAATAATTAATAATATCAGATTCATCAAGATCAATTCGGTTACCATAACTGATAAATTTACTAACTCCTAAGTTTTTATTTCCAGCAATATCTATAAGTGTCGTTCCAACAGCACCACTTTGAGACAATATTGATATGAATCCATTTTTAGGTTTTTTCATTTTATATGCTGGTGTAAACAATGTATTTACGCCATGAGCTGTATCCATCACACCAATACAGTTAGGGCCTATAATCCGCGTTTTTGAATTTTTAATTATTAGTTTCAGTTGATTTTCTAGTATGACACCATTAGAATTAGTTTCCCTATAACCTGCAGTTATCATAACAACCGAAGGTATCTTTTTATCAACACAATCCTTTACTGCTTTGTTTGCGATTACTGCTGGAACAACAATAATTGCAAGGTCAATTTTACCTTTTACATCCTTTACAGAGGCATATGCTTTAAGTCCCATAAGCATATCTTGTTTAGGGTTAATTGGATATATTTTTCCTTTAAAACCATTTATGAAATTTGTAAGTATTGCATTACCTAACTTTTTTTTGTCTTCAGAAGCACCAATGATTGCAACACTTTCGGGCTTAAAAAAAGAATCCATATTATAAACACCATTAGAACAA
Organism: Nanobdellati archaeon; assembly: GCA_019429005.1. Taxonomy (GTDB): domain Archaea; phylum EX4484-52; class EX4484-52; order EX4484-52; family GLR71; genus JAHYJR01. Next base: position 129,597 of record JAHYJR010000001.1, read on the forward strand.
ATGTTTTATTTGTATATAGATTATTGGTCATCATCTATATTTATATTTTGGTTTTCTGTATCTTCTTTTTCAACACATGCTGTAAGTTTACCTCTGTTCCAGTCAATTAATATTGCCTTTTCAGCACGTTTTAAGTCTAGTTCTCCTCCTTTAAGAACAAAACCTCTTCTTTTTGCAATAGATTTTATAATCTCATCATAATTCATAGTCTCGACATTATAGAGCTCTTTTAGATTGTTTACTTTTGTTTTCATAATAATATCTAAAAGCTCTCTGGAATATATACTAATATTTTTTGTTTTTTCTTGATTGATATTACCTTTTATTGCAGATATTTTACCAGAAGGTAATACACCCGGTGTATCCCATAGAAGTATATTTTCATTCATTTTAACCCATTGCCCATATTTTGTGTATCCTGGTGTCGGTGCAACTTTGGCAGATTTTTTACCCCTAAGCGCATTGATTATACTACTTTTTCCGGTATTTGTGTATCCAATAACAGCAACTCGAACTTTTTCTCCTTTTGACACTTCTCTTAAAACATTTTTAAGTCTTACAACGCCATGTCTATCTTTTGATGATATAAATATGCAAGGATACTCTTCTGATATGATTGCTTTTGTCTTTTCAGTAAATTCTTTTGGAACTAAATCTGCTTTATTAAGTACAACTACTAGATTATTACCTATGCTTTTGACTGCTCTTTCAAGTCTTTCGGATCTAGATTCATACGGAACTCTAGCATCAACAACTTCAATAACAAAATCGGTTTCTCTTACAATACCGAAAACATAATTCCAAAGTCCCATTATTCTATTTAGACTAATTCCTTTAAAAAAGGTATGTTTTAATATATTTTTTAATATATTTTTTAATATATTTTTTAATATATTTTTTAATATATTTTTTAATATATTTTTTAATATATTTTTTAATATATTTTTTAATATATTTTTTAATATATTTTTTAATATATTTTTTAAATCGGTTTATTTTTTTTAATCATACAATAAGGTTTTATTAAATCATCTACCTAATTAATTATACTTCTGATATTCATTTTCAGTAGTTTTTGTTATTTGGTGGTTTTATGATAATTTCTATTGGGAATCCCTCAATGGATAATGTGTCTCTTTTAGGTGATAGGAAACTTCAGGCAGGTGGTGCATCAATTTATTCTGCTCTTGCAGCATCTGTATTATCTAAAGTTGCAATTGTTGGGAAAATCGGACATGATTATCCACAAAATTTTTTAGTCTTATTAGAAAAGAAAGGTCTTGATATTTCACACCTTAAAACAATAAAGTGCCCATCAAAAAGTTTTGATATGATAATTGATGAAAATCTTGAAGCAACGTATCCCAAATATGAAGTAAGTATTGATTCCAAATTGAATTTTAAAGATATTCCAAAAAGTTATTTTAAAAGCCAAAATTCATTTATTATAACACAGATGTCTCCTCGCAAACAATTAAATTTTATTGAAAATATTAAGAAAAATTCACCCAAATCTCTTATTCTTGTAAATACCCATTATCCCTTTATTGAGAAATCTAAAGGTTATTTTCCAAAGCTAATAGATTCTTGCGATATTTTTGTTATGAATGAACGTGAAGCGCAACTTTTAACAGGTGTACCACGTACAGATGTTGCAACACATATGCTTTCAAGACAATATAAAAACACACTTATTATTGTAACTTTAGGCGTGCTCGGTTCTTTTATTATAAAAAACACACAAATTCAGTTTGCACCATCAATCTATAATGCAAATGTGAAAGATCCCACCGGGTCAGGTGATTCATTTTCAGGTGCATTTCTTGCAAGTTACACATCTGTCATGGACCCTGTGCGTTCAGCAATTGTTGGCAATGCTATAGCATCACTTAATTCTGAGAAACGGGGGTTTGAGGCTCTTGTTAATCTAAAGTTTAAAAATATAAATTCCCTTTGGGATTTTATGCTTTTAAGATCAAAGAATATGAATAATACTCAAAAAGTTATTTTTGATTTTGTTTAAGTTTTTTTGTTTTCAAATCAAAATAATTATTGATAATATTGTAATATTCATCAATATTTCTGTAGTGCTTAAGGGATATACGAAATGTGCAAATTTGATATATTTTTTATGTATGTATCTAATTTTTTCATGATCTAGTAATAGATGCGACATGGTTGCTGCAAGTATAAGTGGTGCATAGTGTGGGGCTATGAAATATGTTATGCCTGATATAACAAAAAAGAATACAATACCATTCCATTCATGTATCCAGCTCCTCTCTTCCTCAATTCCACTAATAGCATTATGGAATGTTTTCAAGAAATCTAGATTTTTGTATCTTTGGTAATATACAACTACATGATCTAAATCAACACAAGCCGCAATAATCCCACCTAGTATAAGGTCATATATTGTTGGCACAAATCCGAAATAGCTTATTATCTTTATAGCAAGAATTCCTGCAAGAAAATGTGTTGTTGGCATTGGCATAAGAAAGATTTGTGGTGTGATAGTATTTATTCTTTATGATTGTAGTTAACTCACACCTTTAAAAACTCAATTATTTTTCCATATGCTGGCCTAGTTATCATTACACCTATTAACACACCAAGTATTGTTGTTACAGCAAAACCCTTCACAACACCAGCACCTACAAACATCAACGGTACCATTGCAGCAATAGTTGTTGCAGCTGCTGTAAATATAATGAAAAATGCATTCTTAAGTCTTGTATTTAAACTTTCCATATGTCGCTGTTTTTTGTTTCCTTCATCTGTTATAACTATTTGTGCGTCTATACCAGTACCAACAGCAGCAATAATACCTGCAATAGCTGCAAGGTCTATTGTCCAATGGATCCATGCTGCAAAACCAAGTATAATTATAACTTCACTAATTGAAGTGAAAAATATTGGTATTGCAATTCTAAAATCATGATATCTAACAAATATCAAAACACTTACTGCAATAATTGCAAATATTATAGATAATATTGCAGTTTTAAGAAATTCAGCACCCAATGTTGGTGATATGGTATCTATCTTTTCAATACTTATTTTTGTAGGTAATGCACCCGATTCTAATATTGATTGAAGCATTTTCATTCGGTTTACTGCATCTTCTCTGTTATCTCCAGGACCACTTATAGTGATTGTACTTTGTATGCTACCACGCAAACTTTCTGAAATTTTTAGAGAATCTGTTATAATTCCATCTAAATAAAGATCAATACCTGATGTAAGATAATTAGTTCCAATATCTAGGGGTAATTCTTTTGTAATTGCTGCAAATTTTTCTGCGGCTTCTTTTGAAAGCATTATATCAAATATAAATTTATATGAATCTGCTACAGGTTCAACTCTTGAATGTTGTGCATCTTTGAATACTTTTGTGATGTCATCTCCTGTATATACAAGTCCTGAAAGCGTGATTGTATTATCTGTATTGTTCAAGTACTTAAATTCTATATTGTTTAAGATAATTGTATCATTAATATCGAGTTCAGTACCATCTATAATAATAATTGTACTATCATTTTTAGCTGTAATAGTATAATCTGTCGCAAAATCAAGAACACCTTCATTATCTTTTAATTTAACAAATCTATTTATTTTTGCTTCAAACATTCCTTGTTGTTCAAGTATAGATCTAATTTCAGCTTCAGTACGTCCTGCCATTTCAACTTGTATGTATTTATTTGATACTGGTATGATTTTTGTTTCTGTAAGACCTATTGCATTTACTCTAACATTTAATTTTGATATAATTTCGTCAAGGATTGCAGGATCATTATTTTCAGGCAAAAGAAGTGCTCTTACACCGCCTTCAAGATCTAAACCTTTATCAATATTTGTTGCAATTGTGATTTTACCATCCGTTCCTACAATATAATGTGGTCCTATAAAGAATATTGAAATTAGGAGGCTACCTATAAGTAAAAGCATTTTCCAGTTTTTGAAAAGATCTGTTATAGTTTTCATCTGTTTTTACCTTTTTTTTTCCGTAGAGTTTTACGTTTATTTTTTGTTTGTTGTTTTATGTTTTTTTTAATTGGTTGAATTTCTTTTATTTTTTCGCCAACATCATCTTTTTTATTATCTTTTTCTATATACCACCTAAGTATTCCAACATTTCCAAACCATGTTGAGATATAATCTGCAAGAAGTCCAAATATAATTACAATTGAAATCTCATCTAAAATCTGTGATGTTGAGAATATATAAAGCACAACGAATGCAACAATTGCAGCTGTTGTCATAGTAATTCCAGTTTTCATTGATGCATTAATTCTTTCATCTAGCGTACCCTCATCAGTTCTTTTGATAAGTCGTGTTGTAAGAAGTACGTCTGTGTCAACAGAATAACCTAAAAGCATAAGGAGTGCTGCAAGTGATGCCATACTAAGTTCAATTCCAAAAATATTCATCATAGCAATTGCAAATATTATATCAACAATAGCAGCTTGTATAATAGCAAAAGATGGTACAATTGTTTTGAATGTTAAGAATATTACAAGAGCCATCAATAATAATGCAATTATAACTGCACTAATTGCTTCTTTGAAAAATTGTGAACCAAGTGCTGCACCAACAAATTGTATACTTATCATTTCATTAGTTACATTTAATCCAGAAGTGCTAAGAAGCTCTTTTATTTTTTGCATCTCAATATTTTTTTCAGTTTCAATAATTATAGATTGTCCTATACCGCTTGATGTTCGTACAACAACCTTATTATCAATTTCTTTAAAATTATCAGATATTTGTTTGATTATATTTTGATCGACAGTATCAATCTCTATATTGATATGACTTCCACCTTTAAAATCAATACCCATATCAACAATAGTGCCTGTACTTGCATAATTTATCGCAATTACACCTAAAGAGAAAATTAATAGTATTATTGCGGGAATAAGAAGAATTTTATAATTTGTTGATAATTTCATTTAAAGTTTCACCAGATATAAACAGGTTATTACATGTATAATTTTTTTTAATGCGTCTTTTTAAATAATTTGTTATTTTTTTTAAAACATAGGGTTCCATTCTGTATTTTTTTTAGGTTTATTTTCGTCTTTAACACCGTCAAGTATTTTGTTGAATATATTAATTGTTTCAGAGTTATCATTTTGTTTTGTATTTGGTATATTTTGACTTATTGGTTTTTGCATAACGTTTTGCATATTTGGTAGTGTTTGTGCTTCAAAGGGATTTCTATCTTGTGTAATGAACGGGTTTGTTGATGGTATATTATTTGTTGTCATTTGTGGTTGGATTGGTGTTCTTTGTGGTTCTTGTTGTGTAAACGGCGATATATTTTCTGCAAAAGGCGATATGTTTTGTGTAGGTGTAATTGGTATTTGTGTTGTTGTATTACTGAAAAAACTATTCACTGCATTATTTTCAGAATTAAATGGATCTTTTTGCTCTATTTTATTTTTTTCAGCTTCTTTATCAAATCGCGTTATAAATTCAACAGCACGCTCTTTCATTTTTGCAATTTTACTCAAATCTGCTGTAGATTGTTTGTGTGTATTATAATGTGGTGCAAATGTTTCTGGGTGTGGAAGCTGTAACTCAACAACATCAGTTTCTCTTTGTTGCCTATATTGTCTTGTGGGGATTTGTCTTTTATCCTCTTGTGTCTTTTCACCGAAAAGATGCCCAAAACCATTATATTCTGGCATATTAACATTACTTGATTGAGGTCTTCTGTTACGTCTTTGTTCATATTCTTGTTGTTGCATTAGACGATCTTCAGGCGTTAAAATATCCATGTATTTATCCTGTTTTCTACGTTTTAATATACCTTTAAAGGTGTTTGATACTTTTGAAAATACGTTTTGTTTTATTTTTGGAATATTTTCTGTTTCTTTCTGATGTTTAGTTATTGGTTTTTCTATCATCTTATAAATCAAAACAGTTGATATTATAAATATGAGAATCTGTATATACATAACTTATTATTAGTATTTTTTATTTTTAAGTTTATGTTTTGGTATTTGTAAATATAAGAGAATATGCTTAAGTTTTTAAGTTCATTTTATTATAATAGTATTATATGCGAAATACAGATGTTGTTGTAGTTGGCGCGGGACCAATTGGTTCAATGATTGCAAAAGGTCTTTCAAAGTCAGGACTTTCTGTAATATTAATTGACAAAAAAACGATTGTGGGAAAAGATGCATGTTCTGGTTTAATTAGTTCAAGACTATCCGAGTTTGTTACTGTTTCAGACGCTTTTTTATTAAATAAAGTGTATGGTTCTACTTTTCATTCACCCTCATTTTCATTTTCGATTAAACGAGATATTCCTCAAGCATTTGTTGTAGATCGGCCTAAATTTGATAGATTCATGTTAGATAAAGCCATATCATCCGGTGTCACATTTTTAAATAATACAGCCTTTATTGATTTTAAAAGAGAATCGTCAGGTATGGATGTTTCATCAGGTATGGATGTTTCATCAAGTATGGATGTTTCATCAGGTATAACGATATCTACGTCCTCAGGCGAAATCTCGTCAAAAATCATAATCGGTGCAGATGGTGCTGCATCACGAGTACGGCGGGTTTCGGGACTTAAAGGAACTCTAAAGTCTGTGAATGGAATTATCGCTTATTTTGATGGAAATTTGGGTTCTGATCTTGTTGATGTCTATTATAACAATTTGTTTTCAAAAGATTTCTTTGCGTGGCGAATACCAAGAGGTACTACACTTGAAGTGGGTCTTGCATCAGGCGAAAACCATATTGAAAACTTCAAAAGTTTCATAAAACAGTTAGGACTTTCTTATCCCGAAAAAGTATTTATGCATCCTATATCATACGGCACTCAGGAAACTGCAACAGACAACATCATACTTGCAGGTGATGCTGCAGCCCAAGTAAAACCATTTACAGGTGGTGGAATAATTTATGGTTTTATCTGTGCCCAGATCGCAATTCAAGCGATAGTTAAAGCATTTGAAAAAGAAGATTTTTCGGAGATGTTTTTAATTGATAATTATGATACTGTCTGGAAAACCAAATTGTTAGATAAGATTGAAGTTGGTCTAGGGATCAGAAATATTCTTGATTCGCTTAATAATGACGAACTAGACACCTTTTTCAAGATGCTTTCAGAAAGTAAAGAATCGCTCGAAGATGTAGGGGATATGGATTTTTTGTGAGTTAAAAGTTTAACTTGTATATGCAAATCTATTTAAATTATGTTCATTTATATTGAAGAATGGCAGACTATTTTATGACAAAGTTGGATAAGAATTTATATGAAAGTAAGAATCCTGTTGTGAATTATATTTTTAAAAATAAGATTGATAAAATTTTAGATTTTGCAGGTATTAAAAAAAATCATACTGTTTTAGATTTAGGTAGTGGTGAAGGTTACATCACAAAGATTTTGATGTCAAAATCAAAAGATGTTTATGCAGTTGACATTGATTTTGATAAGGTAAAATTGCTTTCAAAATTGAATCCTAAAAGTTCATATGCAAATGGTTCTGAGTTACCCTTTAAAAATGAGTCTTTTGATGTTATTGTATGTTCAGAAGTTATGGAACATATAAAAGATCTTGATTATTTTTTAAAAAATGTTAGAAGCGTTCTTAAAAAAAATGGTGTGTTTATTGTGACATTACCACGTGAAAAAATTATAACTTTGGGCAAATTATTATTATTACGTTTTAATGACCATCCTCATTTTCATGAGCTTCCACAAATTGAAATTAAAATAAAAGAGTATTTTGATATTACAGAATCAACAAATACCTTATTTTTTGTGCATAAGGTTATGAAATGCATATAAGTGATATGTTATGAAAGTTCTTCTTATAAATCCGGAATGGGTACGAAAAGACAAGAATATTTGGAAATATGTTGCAAGTTGTATGCCTCCTTTAGGTCTGGCTTATATCGCATCGTCTCTCGAAAAAGATAAACATACTGTAAAGATTATTGATGCAGCAGCATCTAAATTATCGATTAAAGATATCGAAAATAAATTAAAACGTTTTAAGCCTGGTATGGTGGGTATAACAGCAACTACAAGTATAGTTGATAAGGCTTTATATGTTGCTGAAATATCAAAAAAAGTTTTACCTAAAGCAAAAGTTATAATAGGCGGTGTTCATGCCACAATTGAACAAGAGGGTTTATTAGCTAATAAAAATGTTGATGTTGTTGTTCGTGGTGAGGGTGAGATTACAATGTCAGAACTTGCCAACAAAACACCATTAAACAAAATTAATGGAATCTCTTATCGTAAAGGTAAAACTGTAATACATAATGACAATCGTGAACTTGTTAAAGATCTTGATTCCTTGCCTTTTCCAGCATACCATCTTTTACCAATAGATAAATATCACCCCCCTCTTGGAAATTATAAACGGCTTCCTGCAATAAGTATTATTGCGACTCGTGGATGTCCTGGAAAATGTACATTTTGTTTTAGGGGTATTTTTGGTAAACGTATACGTTTCAGGTCTCCAAGAAATCTTGTTGACGAAATTAAAATGTTACAGAAAAAATATGGTATTCGTGAAATCTCATTTTATGATGATACTTTTACAGTTTTCAAATCCAAAGTCAAAGAATTTTGCACTTTATTACTTTCCGAAAATGTCGATATAACCTGGTCTTGTATGTCTAGGATTGATTATCTTGATTTAGAAGTCTTGTCTTTGATGAAAAAAGCTGGTTGTCATCAGATTTGTGTTGGTGTTGAATCAGGAGATGAGAAAATCTTAGCAAACATCAACAAAGAGATATCTTTAGATAATGTTCAAATTGCAATAAAATTAATACAGAAAGTTGGTATTGATGCAAGGGCAACATTTATGTTTGGAAATCCAGGAGAGACTGTAGCGTCTATGAAAAAGACAATTGATTTCGCAATTAAACTAAATCCAGATGTTGCTTTATTTAATATTACAACCCCCTATCCTGGAACAGATATGTTTTATTGGGCTAAGAAAAATGGTTATTTGAAGACTGAAAATTGGGAAGATTATGATCAGTCGCACCCTGTTATGGAATTACCAACAGTCTCATCAGACGAAGTTGAACATTATTACAAGATTGCTTTCAGGAAATTTTATTTTAGGCCCAAATATCTTTTGAAACGTGTTATGAAATTACGCTCATTAGACGAGATAAAAATGAATTTAAAATCATTTCGCGTTATTCTAGACACATTATCTTGGTAATTTTAAATTTTTTAAGATTACATCTTTTTTCTATTGATGCTATCTAGAATAATCCCGATTGAGAAAAATTGTATTGATAAGAATATCAATAAACTTGATAATACTGTTGTTGGTATTCTATCAACAATACCTGTATTTAACCAATTTTCAAATACAAATCCTCCAAGACCAAGTCCTAGAATTAAAGTTATTGTTGAAATTATCGAAAAGAAAAATAGTGGTCTATAATCTCTAAATAATATAATTATTGTATATATGATTAATGATCCATCTCCAAAAGAACTTAATTTAGATTTACTTTCACCCGGTCTAGATCTGTATTTTACAGGAATTTCAATAATTTTATAATTTGAAATAAGGCTTTTAATTGTCATTTCAGTTTCAACTTCAAACCCTTCTGATGTTAATTTAAGTCCTTTAGCAAGTTTTCTGTTAAATATACGATATCCTGATAAGATATCATTTAATTTTTTGTTAAAGAACAAATTAACAAGTCCTGTAATTATTTTATTTCCAAATATATGTAATCCTTTCAAAGATCCTTTTTCTCGCAATTTGAGTCGTGTACCAATGACAAGATCGGCATTTTCATCCTTTAATGTTTTTATGAGTTGTTTGCATACATCTGCAGGGTATGTATCATCGCCATCAACCATTACATATATATCAGAATCAATCTTATCAAAGATTTCACGAATTGCACTACCTTTACCTTTGCCTTCCTGCAACATCACCCTTGCTCCCATTTTTTTAGCAATGTCACAAGTTTTATCTGTGGAATTTCCGTCATATACAACGATTGTACAATCCTTAAGTTCTTTTTTGAAATCAGAAATAACTTTTTTGATTGTGCTCTCTTCATTGAGGGTTGGGATAACTACAGTTGTTTTCATATAATCACAAATATATTTGTATAATTTTATTTTAATATTTTTTTAGGTTTTTATTATATCTTTATTTATTTTTAAATTGTTAAACATTAAAAGTATGAATCCTGGAACTGTGCCTAAATAATTTATGAAAAGTATACCTAAAGATAATAGTACTGCAGATTCTGGTGCAATCAAAATAAATGATAATAAATATATCATTAAAACATCACGAGTTCCAATTCCAGAAATAGATATTGGTATAATCTCAATTAGTACTACTAAGGGCATAATTGATAAAATCATAATATAACTGATATTTATGTTAAGTCCTTGTGACATAAGATACGTTTGAAAAAATATAATTATCCAGGAACTTAATGTTAATATTAATGTTTTTAAAAGTGTAATTTTTTTATTTGAAAGTTTATTGAAAAACGCATAAAATTCGTGAAAATTAATTCGGATTTTATCTTTGTGTTTTTCGGGTATTAATTTATTGAAAAACGGTTTTAATATTTTTTTAACAATATTTTTTTTGGTGATTGAAATAAGCATAATAAAAAGTATTGTAATTGAAACAAAAAATAAATTTATAGTAATTTCTGAATTTCCAAATCTATATGCAAAAAATAATGTTCCAAAAATTGCCATTATTATCAGTATAATAATATCTTCAATTCGATCAGCAATAATTGTTATTATTGAATGATTTAAAGCTAATTTGCTTGTTTTTTTAAGTTCTAATGCTCTTGTGAAATCACCAAGTCTACCAGGTGTGAATGTGCCGATAGAATTCCCTATCATAATTCCTTTGATGTAATTAGTGAGACTATCTGTTATATTGTATGTCTCTGTTAAAAGTTTCCATCTTAGGGCTTTAATAAAAAAAAGGGGTATAAACAATAGAATTATTGGGATAATATAAATCAAATTTATATTTCTGATTTGGTTTAGTATGTTTTCAAGTCCTGTCGCTTGTATTATGTATATAAATAGTAATACTCCTAAAAGTCGAAAGTACTTCATATGATTCATGTTTAATTCTAGTATCTTATATTTATAAATCGTTATGTACAATTATCTGTATATGCCTAAAAAAAATAAAGAACTTCTTAAGAAAACAGAAATCAAGAAAACACAATCTGTTAAGAAATCAGATATTAAGAAAACAAAATCTGTAAAGAAACTAGTTAAATCTAAAAATAAAAAATCTAAATTTAATTACGATAAATTGTTTGATACTAAATTTTATTATGATTTGTTAGTTAAACATAAAGAAATACTTTTTTTACTTTTCTTCTTTGGATATATTTATTTTTCTACAATAAGTTCTTATGGCATGTTTATGTGGGATGAGGCAGGGTATGCAAATATTGGAAAATCTATGTATGAAGATTTTGAGTTTGCACAAAATGGTCAGATTGAAACAGGTAGGAATTATGGTTTCCCTTTATTGATTGCAACATCCTTTTTTATTTTTGGAGATACAACAGACACTGTTGCAAAAATGTCTGTATTATTTTCAAGTCTTTTAACTATTTTTGTAGTTTATTTTTTTGTAAGGCGTATAATTAATAAGAATACAGCAATTTTATCAGCATTCATATTAGGAATATTGCCGTTATTTTGGAGTAATACTGCACATTTATTATCAGAAGTACCATTTACAACCTTTTTCACAATTTCAATATTATCTTTTTATCATGGTATTAAATCAGATAAGCGGTATTTATATCTTGCATGGGCTTCATTAGGTTTTTCATATACAATAAGATATAATGCTATGTTATTTGGTCCCCCAATAATATTATATATGCTTACATTATTTGTATTGGATTGGAAAAAAACATTTAATCTTGTCAAAACAAAAGAATTTTTATTATCACCTTTTTTATTTGTTTTAGTTACAATACCATATTATATTTTGATGTATATGAATGGCGTTGATTTTATTGAACAATTTAAACTTATGTCAGGTGGTCTAAGTCAATATGCTCTTGTCGTAAGTTCAATACCCTCATCTTTTTTTATTGTTCAATTACCGAATAATTTGACTTTTTTCTTAATGATATTAATGTTAATTGGTGTTGTATATGTGTTAAAAACAAAAAATGAATTTGGTATTTATTTATTATCACATATACTTATGGCTTTATTATATTTTTCATCTCAAGCATGGAAAGAATCACGATTCGTTTTATCTCTTACACCACTTTATGCAATCTTGATTGCAATCGCATTTATGAATGTTTTATATCCTATACTTAAAAGGGATATAAAAAGTAAAAATGTTGTATATTTAATAATGTTTGTTATTTTGTTATTTGCTGCAAAAGGGGCTTATACTAGTGCAATGATGCCTTTGACTTATAGCATCGCAAATGGTTACCCTGCACTTTTACAATCATCCGAATTCATTAAAAATAATGTTGGTGAAGATGAAACCTTTATGGCTGTAGGTCCGCAGTATAATTGGTATGCTGATAGAATTGTAACTAGTTATGGACGAAATATAACTGACGTTGTATCTATTTTAGAAGCAAATCCAAAAATCCGTTTTATTGTTATAAATAATTATGAAAGGAGTGTTCCGTCCTTTTTACTTGAGTCTTTTAGTACCATTTTTAATCAAGATGATTTCACATCAGGGTATGTATTTATTTTTGGAGACGAAAAAAATAAATTTAGGGATATTGTTATTGAATCTCAATATTATATAGTGAAAGTAAAACCGTTATTAAATTAAGTATACATAGGGATTATAAATTATGAATCGTTTAACAAGAGGTTATGGTTTTCTTGAAGTTTTTCTTGCAAAAAAGCGTGCAAGTATTGCTAATGATTTAATACCTGATAATATAAGATCTGGTTCGATATTAGATATTGGTTGCGGATCTTATCCTTTTTTTTTAAATACTATTAAATTTAATAAGAAATATGGTATTGATAATAGTTTGAAAAAAGATGCTTTGAACACAAAAAAAATGTTTTTAAAAAAATATAATATTTTAAATAATAAATCGTTACCTTTTGAAGATAATTATTTTGACTGTATAACCTTACTCGCTGTAATTGAACATTTAGATAATAGTACTTTTTTAAATATTTTAAAAGAATGTAAACGTGTTTTGAAAAAAGACGGTCTTTTAATTATGACAACACCAACTTCTTATGGTCATATTCTTCTAAATATCATGGCAAAATGTTATTTAGTTTCAAAAGAAGAAATAAATGAACATAAATATGTTTTCACAAAAAACAAATTAGAGTCTTTTTTGATAAAATCCGGTTTTGACAAAAACAATATAAATATAAATTATTTTGAATTTATGCTGAATTTTTCTATTTTAGTTAAAAAATGATTTTTATTGTCTATATATGATAAAAACCGTTTGATTCTTATTTTTTATTTCAGATATTTTTTGATATTTATTATTTATATTGTGATAATATTTTGAATTGAATGTATAATCTTTAGGTGGTCTAATTGAAGTGTTTTTTAGTTTTATTAGTTTGATATCTTTTCCAAGTATTTTCGGATAATCATAGGCGCCTATTGGTTCTCTTTCAAATTCGGAATAAATTGAAAGTATTATATAGTCTGTATTTACTTTTTGATCCGTATTATTTGTTAGAATTGGTATCACATTATATCCTGTTATCATCTTTAGCATATCTGGCATATATTCGGATTGTATTATTGTATTATTATCGAATGTTTGTATCTCATTTGCAAGAATATCAATACCCCAATGTGTATTGTTATCAAGGGTACTAATAGCTATTGTTTCTAATGACGTGAACATCATTAAAAGTATAAATAATATTTTTGAAATTTTAGGGGTTATTATTTTTATTTTATTATAACCAATTGTTGCTATTATGGCATATATTCCAAAAAGTGGTGCTATAAATCGTACTTCTTTCCACCCTAGACTTGTGAATGCAAAAAGTATAGTTAAAAATGAAATTAATAAATACGTTTGTTCTTTCTTTTTTTCTTTCAATGTTTGGTATATTCCAATTATAAAAAACAAACTCCAAGGTATAATCGTAAGACGTATCATATAAAAAAGAATACTTATGGTATGTGTTTTTGAGACTGTTGAAAATCCATTTAAATAATCCATACCTGTTGATCCTGAAAGAATCCACATTGTGGTAATTATTGTTAAAAAAAGTATTATTGTAATAATTATCGGTATTATCATTGATTTTTTTGTAAACATTGATATTTTTTTTTGTGTTAATGCATATAAAAAATATATTGGTATTAGTATAAATCCAGTTATTTTTGTTAATATTGAAACTAATGTAAATATACACGTTTTATAAAAATACGATTCTTTTATTTCAACTGTTTTAAAAAAATAAAGTAATGCTATTGAACTAAAAGCTAATAAGGGTATATCAACAATAAGACGAGTACTATATCTCCAAAAATAAGGTATAGTTAATAATATTATTGAAGGTGTAAATCCATCTTTAATAAGTGTTTTACCCAAAAAGAAAACAGCTATGACAGCAAATATTGAAAATATTAATGGGATAATAAACATTATTGTTAGCATTTTTATATTTAATGCCAATAATATTGAAATAAAAAAAGGTATTATAGGACCCCGATGTATTATGCTGTATGGATAATCTAATGATAATATACTTTCTCCTGCAAAGAGATAATCATAAGTGTCAGGATAAAAAGAATGTTGTGGATAAAGTATTATATATAAAATTATTGTAATTATAATCAATAAGATTAATTTTTTTTTATCATCATTATATTGTTTCATTTTATCTTATAGATCATATAATTTTAAAATAGTTTCTATTATTGGATTATAAACCTTTTGTTATTTTTATGTTTTCTTCTATCCTATCCAATTTTTTTGTAAGATAATCTATCACAACACCTATAGAAAAGACCTGTACAGATATCAAAAGCAATAACGTAGTCAATAATGGATAATATCCATGAATTGCAGGGATACTATAAACATACCATTTTATAGTTTCGATTATTGAAATACTACCAAAATAAAACGCAATAATTGTTAACATAATACTAGGAATCATAATCGCTTTAGAGATAATTGATGTCTCCTTTATACCAATTGAAATCAAAGCTTTAAACATCTTAAACCCATCAACAACCGGATTTAATTTAGATGTACCCAATCGTTCTCTATATTCAATAGGTATTTCAACAATATTATATCCGTATTTTGCTGATCGTACTGTCATCTTTGTTTCAAACTCAAGGCTTTTTGCTTTAACATCAAGTTTATCAAACATATCTTTTCTAAATGCTCTGTATCCTGTTTGACCATCTGTTATGTTTACACAACTTATGTATGTTGTAAGAAATGAAAAGAGTGTATTTCCTACACGATTAAATAACGGCATGTTATTTATACCATTTAAAAATCTTGAACCTAGTACAAGGTCAGCACCATTGTCAAGTTCTTTAATAAAATTAGTTATATATCTTGCAGGGTATGTATAATCCGCGTCAGTAAGGATTATGTAGTCACCTGTTGCGGCATTGATACCTGTTCGAATTCCACCAACTTTACCCTGATTGATTTTATGTTTAATTACTTTGATATTTTTATGTTCTTTTGATAATTTTAATGATCTTGGATATGTTTTATCGCTTGACCCATCATCAACAATGATTATTTCAATTGAATCTTTAAACTGTTCAAGTATCTCATTTACAACAGGTTCTATAGCTTCTTCTTCATTGTATGCAGGAATAATTATTGATGCTTTCATAGGTATCATCTAAATCTTATTTTCTTTTTTTTGTTTATATGCATTACGTTTTATTTAAGATTTTCAAAATATTCAATAGTTTTTTTAAGACCAATATTTAATTCAATTTTTGGTTCCCAACCCAATAATGCTTTAGCTTTTGTTATATCTGGTTTTCTTCGTGTTGGGTCATCTTCAGGTATTTCTTTAAAGATAATATTGGATTTAGATCCAATTATTTCTTTAATTTTTTCAGCCGTTTCAAGTATTGTATATTCATCAGGATTTCCAAGATTAACAACTTCTGCAGAAACGTCCGAAAACATAAGTTTCATCAAGCCATCTACAAGGTCATCAACATAACAGAAACTTCTAGTCTGTGAACCAGAACCATATACAGTTAAATCTTCATTTTCTAATGCTTGGTTTATGAAATTTGGCATTACACGTCCATCATTTGCACGCATCCTAGGTCCGTATGTATTAAATATTCTCGCAAGCACAACATTTAAATTATATTCTCGGTGATATGCCATAGTGATTGCTTCAGCGAACCGTTTTGCTTCGTCATAACAACTTCTAGGACCTATTGGATTAACATTACCGAAATATGTCTCTTTTTGAGGATGTTCTAAAGGGTCTCCGTATGTTTCAGAAGTTGATGCAAGTAAAAATCGTGCATTATTATTTTTTGCAATTTCAAGAATATTTTTTGTTCCGATAGAACCTGTAAGTAATGTCTCAATAGGTATGTTTTGATAATCAATTGGTGATGCGGGAGATGCAAGGTGGAATATGTAATCAATATCTTCAAGTTCTAGGGGGTCCTGCACATCATGAATTATATTTTTAAAATTAGGATTATCTTTGTGTTGCGTTAAATTTTGTTTTGAACCTGTAATCAAATTATCTATAGATATAACTTCATAATTCAGTTCTAATAGTTTATCAACAAGGTGGGACCCAATAAAACCCGAACCACCTGTAACAATAATTCTTTCCATTTTAATCACTTATTTATCTTTTCAGCAACAGAATTCCATTCTTCTGCTAATTTTGTTATATCCTCTTGAGTCTTATCTTTAAAAAATGCCCATTGTGCTTGAAGATATGTTGCGGGTGAACCAATATCAAGCCAAGTTCCCGTATGTTTTAGGCCTATAATCTGTTCACCATTATCAATTCCAACCTGCATAGCGTCTGTTAGCTGGACCTCATTATTTCGTCCTTTAGGTGTTTTTTCAATATATTCAAAGATTTTTTGATCAAGACAGTATATGCCGATTGATGCAAAATATTTTCCATTAAATTCAAATGGTTTTTGTTCTGTCTCAGTTTGAGGTTTTTCAAATATGTCTGTAACTAGATGTAGGTTGTCTTTAATTTCTTTTAATTTAACAACACCCCATAGTTTAGGATCTTCAACTTCGTGTAAAAGTATTGTTGCAAGTGGTCGTTCACTTTTATGGATTTTTATCATATTTTTAAGAATCTGTTTAGGTTCTATTACTGTATCTCCAAGTATAACCATAAGTCCGAGCGTAGGGTCTCTAATCTTATTTTTACAGCAAAGAATTGCATGTCCAAGACCGCCCATTTCTGTTTGATATACAAAGTCAATATCTATATTATGTAAATGACCATCTTTTACAAAATCCATAAGTGTTCCTTTCTTATGTCCTGTGATAATCAAACTCCTATCAATTCCACAAGCATTCATAGATTCTAATCCATGTTCAATAAGTGTTTTAGAACCACACATAAGAAGTTCTTTTGGTATTGCATCTGTAATAGGCCGTAGTCTTGTACCTTTTCCAGCCGCAGGGATAATTCCTATCATAATAATCAGATATTTTTATATTTAATTTGATATACAATAACATTATTGTATTTTATAATTTTATAAAACTTGGTTGTATTGTATTGTTTTAAAATAGTATCTAATTCTTTTTCTGAAAATTGTTTAATCATAGGTGTTTCAATAAAATAAATATTTTTTGGGTTTTGTATATTGTTACAATTATATTTGTATAATATGCCTTTTGTATTGTAATAATTATCAAGATAATAATCATAAGGTGGTGTGTTGGTTCCATTTAAAAGAACAATACACGTTTGATTATTAATATTCTGTATTAAATAATTTGAAACAGATCTTGTATCTCCACAGTTGCCATTATTTAGAGATGGTGTGTTATATGCATTATCGGTATAATATTGATAACCATAAATTGTAAAAAAAACAATAATTGAAATATATAATATATTATAATATTTTTTGTTGATTTGTTTTATTATTGAATATATACTATAAGAGATTCCTGTAAATATTAGTGGTAATATATATATAAGTTCTTTCAAATGGTTGAACTTTTTGTATTATATTAAGAGATACTAGTATTATTGGGAACAGTATAAAAAAAGTTTTCCAGATGTCCGTTTTCTTTAGGTATATTAATATTGCACCAAGAACATAAAGAAAAATCCATAAACTATAATGTAGTGGCAAACCAAAGAAAATATACGAACTTAAATGTTCAACAAATAATATTGACTCTGAAAAAGTCCATATAAATGTCCCTTTAGAAATTTTAGTAAGACTTTCAAGTCCAGAAACAATAATTACTGGAGAATATAATACAAATGTAGTGATTATTGTTGAACTCAAATAAATGATAAAACCATAAAGAATTTCTTTATTATTTGAGATTTTATCTTTAATTATATATAGGATAAAAAACGAAATCACAATAAAAAAATGTAGCATTGAAGGTATTGTGTATAATGCTAGGCTCATAATGAAACCTAATGTTAACCAATATATGTTTTTGTTTGTTTTTAGTGCATAATGTGTTAATATTAATGATAATATACAAAAAGTGATAATCATACTATATCCACGTCCATCTGTGGAATATTGTATGTGAGGTTCTGATATTGACATAATTGTTGCCGTGAGTAATCCAACATCTTTGTTAAAAATAATTCGTGCAAAGATGTAACTCAATATTATCGATATTAGTCCAAATAAGAATGCAGGTAAACGTATAGCCATTTCAGAATTTCCAAATATATCTGTTGTGGTTTTAACAAAGATTGTATGTAATAAATGATTGTTTGGAACATTATAAACCGATTGCGAAATGTATATTGGTTGCGATGCATATCTATTATATGAATATGCTTCATCAGTTCTTATAGGGTCATTAAGATGTGATATACGGAATGTTATCGCAATAAATAGTATTATAAATAAAATAAACATATGTTTTTTTTCATTTTTAATTTTGTTTAATATTTTTTTAATTTGTTTTTTCGTAAATATCTCTATAAATTCCTTTTTGAGTCTGTTAAGATTTTGTTCAACCCATTTGTTTTTAATAAATAATAACAAACTTACCAATATTGTTAGTCCAGAATATATTTTTAATTTAGTTTGAATATTTTCAAAACGTTCAAGTGTACACCAACTATGTGTTTCATTTACAGAACCCGTTTGGCATTTATTTTGTATTGTTATCGGGTTTAATATAATTGATGCAATTAAGAACGAGATACTTGATATAATGAAAAAAAGGATAATATATAATGTTATTTTTTTCATAAGTATTATTTTATTTATTATTTTATAAATTTTATTATTTAAATTAGTAATAATATAAGTTATATTTTTAATTTATATTTAAATTATTTATTTTTATAATTTTTTTAACAGTTGTATTAATGGGTTCAAAACAGTTTTTGAATCATATTTAATCCTATAAAATCTGCACCACCTGTTACAAGATATTTCATAAGTACCAAATCATATAATTATCAAACCAATAATTCCAATAATAATTTCAAACCCAATTAATATAAGCACAATCTGTTTCTCACTAAATCGTCCAAGATGCATCACAACATGTGTAAGGGAATAATTTTTATCATATTTGCATTTTAAGGTTCCATCTTTTTGCAGGCCCCCAAAGTTCTCAGCACTAAAACCTGTTCTTGCTTTTAGTATCAGTTCAATAAACCATGGTATAAATAGAAATACTGCAAATTTTTCTATATTTCCAACGATTGCAGTTATTGCCGCAACGGCACCTATTGTGTATGCTAAGCTATCACCAGGCATAATCTTTGCAGGATACCAGTTCCACAACAAGAACGCGAGCAATGCCCCAACAAAGATCATAGATATTGCTGCTGCAAGAGAGGCTCCATGGAGATATGCATAAACTCCAAGAAATGATAATAAAACGGTACCTAATCCAGCTTCAAGTCCATTCATACCAGCAAGCATGTTTGTAGCATTAGACGCTCCAAAGATTCCAAGCGGTATTAAGATTAAAGGATATATTAAACCGAAGTTTACAGAACCGATAAATGGTAACACCATTGTAGATGTTCCCGAATTGAGTACAACAAGAGGTATTGCGGCAGCAAGTGGCATGATAAATTTATGTCTTTGTTTAAACCCAACTCTTTTGAATGATTTATCATCTTGTTTTATGTTCCGTCCAAGAAGTGTAGATATATCATCAAGCATACCGATTAATGTGATAATCATTATTGTCAGTATCGCACCAAGAAGTTCGGCTTTTAACGCATTTCCAGATGTTGTCAAAAATGTTATAAAAGCGACATACAACAATCCGCCTGCAAGAAAACCTATAAGTACAGGGAGACCACCCATTTCAGCAAGAGTTGGCTTATCTTTTTTCTGTATGTCTATGCCTGTAATTCCAACATTTTTTAAGAACCATATTGTTTTTGGTAAAATTAAGACTGTTGTAATAAATGCCAATAAGAATGCTGAAATAAAATATATCATGATAAATCAACTTGAACTTACTTCGAGTGATTCAATGTTTTCAGTTGGAGTTATGCTTAATTCACCAAATCCTCGATTAAAATCAACTTTAAATATTTTAATTTCCGTATTATCATAGACTTTCTCAAGGAATGGTATTCCTGCACCATCAAACAAGTATAATTTTGCAAAGTTTGATATTCCTGCTTCTTTGTTTGGGTATGGCATATATATCCCAAATTTCGAAAGCACAATACATGCATCAAATGTTGGTTCAGGTGCACCAAGATCCAGAAGTCCTTGTGCTGTACATAAGTATTTTAAGTTAACATCTCCATTAGCGGTTGAAAATACAATATTTCCTGAAAGTTCACCGTCTGTTCCTATTGGGATATAAAATGCATTGGATCCTATTGCAAATACTAGTATTGTCTTATTACCTTGTTTTAATTGATTGACGGGTTGTCCAAGGGGTATAAAACTATCAACAAATTTAGCATCGTTTGCAATTTTACTCATAGCAGCATACTTTCCAATTAAGGTATAATCGACAACAACATAATCAACAGAATTATTTTTGATTGTATCTTCAAGCTGGCTTATATTGGTGTATGTAAAGGCTTGACCTAACATTTCATTCATACCACCCATTTGATTACCACCATCACCCATTGAAGTTCGTTCACCTGCAGTCTGGAACCAGTACCCATAATCCCACCACGACATAATGACTGAATCTGTTGGTGTATCTGTTTTAAGGAATTTCATAGCATTTTGCCAATTTGTATTAAGTCCAGGACCTGAAGACTTCATAACTGCAAGACCTGATGCTAAATTAGAAAATAGTATAAGGAATATTGCAATTGCGGAAACAATTGAATATACATTAATCTTTTCTTCAATTGATTTTGCATTTTTCATAATCTCAAGATTCATAAGTATATCAATTATTTTTGAAATGAAATAGCCTCCAAGAAGTGCTGCAGGAAATCCAACTAAAAATATTAATCTAACAGATCTTAATGCACCAAGGTATGAACTTGCAAGCCATATTATTGGAAGTAAATAAATCCACTTTTTCTTTTTTATTATTTCGTATGACGAATATAAGAAACCAAATATTGTAAATATCCAAAGTGAGGTATATTTTAATATAGGGGCAAGTGAAGGGTATAGATTTCCAGCATAAAGTGCACTTAATTGGCCTGTAACTCCATTCCAATTTGTAGGGTTATTTTCCGCAACTGTTGATCCTACAGTTCCGTGACTAAAATGTACAAGGGAACTTATTGTAAGGAAGAGTCTTGCAATAGTTTGTGAAAATAAGGATAAGAATAGACCAATTAAAAATAATACAATTATTGTGACAGGTACCACATATTTTAAGTTTTCAGGTTTTATTAAGTTCATCTTTTCTGAAAAATGTCTTATTGTAATTATAATAAACACAGTTAATGTAATTAGACCATAATTATCAAATAATTTTACTGCAGATGTTGTTGAAAATAGTGTAGGTATTATAAGTGGTATTAATGTTGTAAATACGTATGTGCGATATAATGATTTTTCTTGTTTATTTAAAAAATATATAATTAATGTAAATGCTGGTATTAACAAAAAGAGAAATGTTGCACCACCCCAAACCATATTCATAACTGTGAGCGATAATCCTGCATTAATAGCAGATATTTTTGAGTCTTTTTTAATTGCTCTTACAAAAAAATAAAGAGCCAAAAGCATGAAAAGACCACCAATTGGTTCTTTTTCAACTACACTTGCAGAAGTTCTATGAAGTGTTCCAGGTGTTACAGCAATAAAGAATGCTGCTAATAGTCCTGCCTTTTTACCGTATAATTCTTTTCCTAAGAAAAACATAGCTAGTGCAAAAAGTCCACCAAATAAGGCAGGGAAATATAACATTGCTTGATAATATGTCATTGGTATTATAGTATTTAGTACTTTATAGAATATTCCTGGTGTATAAAGCATCATTGGAAACTCTGAATGAGGATCCCAACCATAGGGATAATATCGCATTGTATCATTATCTGGAAGATGAAAATCGTTATTCATTGTAGTTTCAGCCATTCTGTAATGATAAAATGGGTCTAGATTAAGTAGGCAGACAACACCGTCAACACAGTTTTCAAGAGATGCTGCAGGCTGCATTCTTATGTAAAATCCTAAAATAATTATTAATATAAGCGGTATTACATACCAGAATTCTTTTAGCTGTTTTTTAACTTTTTTATTATTCATACGAATCCTTTATACGGATTATATAGTGAGATTTATATGTTTTTGTTTTTGAATAATTATTTATGAAAATATCCAAAAATCTTGTTAATTTTTTAATACTTATTTTATTATACATTACAATTTATATATGGATTTTTCCGGAAGACGCATATTATCCAGATATGGGATCCTATATTTCCTTAGCATATGATTTATCACAAGGTGGATATGGGGCAGGTCTTTTTTTTAGAGGTATAACAATACCATTATTAATTTATATTGGTATACAAATCGGTTTATCATTAACATCTATATTATATATTTATCCTTTTTTATTTGGACTTCTTTTGATTATTTCAACATATTATATGTCCGATATTTTTTCAAAATATAAAACAATACCTGTTTTAGTTTTATTATCAACATTTTCTTTTTGGCAATGGACACCCTTTTTACTTGCAGACATTTTATTTGCTGCATTTTTTACATTTTCGCTGTATTTCTTTTATCGTTTTGTAAGTAATTCAACTCATTATGTTTATTTTTGTTTATTTTTTACATTACTTTCAGTTTTAACCAAAGTTACGGCATGGGTATTGTTTCCAATATATATCACATACCTTATTTATTCACGAAATTTGAGCCTAATTAAAAATAAAGACGTGATACTAAGTTTAATTTTATTTAGTTTTTTAATTTCATCAATATTTCTTTATTTTAGTTCATTATATGGTGGTTTGGGTTTAACGTCATCAATACCAACAAAAGCATTTTATAAAGATATTAGTTATTATATTTTTAATTTTTTACTTATACCGTGGACATATATTTTTGTTTATGGGTTATTTAAATTAGGCAAAAAAATAGATAATAAAACAGCATTTATATTAATTTCATTTATAATACCCTTTGTCTTTTTACATCTGATAAATGAGAAAATTATACGTTATATTTTATTTATTTTTCCTGTATTTGCTATTTTTATTGAGATGTCGTTTAGAAAAATTGCATTGAACAAACGCAAAATAATATTTTATGTCTTTTTAATTTTTGCAATGTTACAAGTCTTCATGATATCAATACCAATTCAGGATATTTATGGTGGTGCAGGACAACTTACAGATTCGTTAAAAAAGACTGAAAGTATTATTGCAACAAACTCTGTGATGGTGTATGATCAATCTTTTTCAGGACGGCTTGTGTCTTTACCGATTAATGGATTAAATTCAGAATGGATTGAAAATAATAATATTAGTTATGTTGTATTGTCTTTAACAGACGAAATTACACAGAATCCAGATATAACTTATTATAAACCAAAAATAGGACCTTTTGATATTTCGCTTTTATTAGATAATCGTCCAAAATTTGTAATGAGTTGGTGGGTTGATTATCCTTTTAATTCAGAGAATTATCTTTTTATGGATAATAATTATTTGATCTCTGACATAATTAAGAAAAATAATAAGACTATTTTTTTAATTTATAAAATCTCTTAATATTGTTATTTAACCTAAAAGTAATTACAATATTTAACAATATTATTATAGATAACTAAAAGGTTTTTTATTTTTTTAATAACAATTATATAATACCTTTAGATTTAGTTTTATTACTTTTACACCAATCAACATGTTTTTGAAGTCCCGTTTTTATATCTATTTTTGGCTCGTAACCTAATTCTTTTTTTGCTTTAGAGATATCTGCACTTGTGTTTTTAACATCCCCTTGTTGTTCAGATATTTGGATTTTATTTATTTTATTATCTAGCAATTCATTTAATGTATCTAATATATCATTTAATGGTTTTCTTGAACCACCACCAAGATTATATGCACCTGCACCATTTTGTGATGCTAGTATTGTACCATCTACAATGTCACTAACATACGTAAAGTCACGAGTCTGCGTTCCATCTCCATAGATTTCAATTGTTTCGTTATTTAATGTTTTTGTAATGAATTTTGTAAATGCTTCATCAGGTCTTTGTCGTGGTCCATACACTGTAAAATATCTTAGTGAAGTTGTATTTAATCCATATAGCTTTGAATACATTTCACACCAATGTTCACAATGCATTTTAGATAATGCATATGGGGATATTGGATCTAAAACATGATTCTCTTGTACTGGAAGATCTTTTTCAGCCACATCACCATATACTGACGAACTTGAAGCAAAAACAAATTTATTTATGTTATTTTTACAAGCGGCATCAAGAAGTATGTTTGTACCCAAGATATTCGATTCAACATATTTTGTAGGATTTTGTATCGAATTTCTAACACCTGCTATTGCTGCAAGATGATATATTATATCAACATTTTTTGTGATTTTATTTATTGTGTCTTTATTTAATATTGAATCTTGTACAAATTCAAAATTATCATATTTTTTTAAGATTTTTAAATTTTGTTTTTTTAAGTTCTCTAAATAGTAGTCATCAAAATTATCTATACCGATTATCTTATTTCCTTCGGAAAGCAATTTTTCAGTAAGATGGGAACCTATAAAACCACAAGTTCCTGTTATTAGGATTGACATAATATATATTATAACCAATAACATTAAAAAACTTAAGTTATTATTATAATTATAACCTCGGTGTTTTCAAATGAAAGATTTAATTTCTATAATAATTCCCGCTTTTAATGAAGAAAAATCAATAAACAATACAATTGTTGAAGTTAAAAGTGTACTTAATAAATCGTATGATAATTATGAGATTATTGTCATTAATGATGGTTCTAAAGACAAAACAAGTGAAATAATTAAAAAAATAAAAGATATTAAAATTATTAATCATGAAATTAATTATGGTTATGGTGCTGCACTTAAGTCTGGTTTAAATGTGTCAAAAGGTGTTTGGATTCTGATTACAGATAGTGACGGAACATACCCTATAAAAGAAATTCCTAAATTATTAAAACATATTAATAATTATGATATGATTATAGGTTCAAGAGCCAAAAAAAATATACCTTTAGTTAGAAAACCTGCAAAATGGTTTTTAGGCAAATTTGCTGAATATATTACAGGTAAAAAAATACCCGATTTGAATTCTGGATTAAGATTGTTTAAAAAAGATCTTGCTATGCGTTTTTATACCCTATATCCAGAAGGTTTTTCATTTACAACAACAATAACGGTTGCATCTTTAATAAATAAATATAATGTTAAATTTGTTGATATAGAATATTTTAAGAGGTCTGGAACATCCACAATACACCCTGTTAAAGATTTTATTGGTTTTACAACTCTTATATTGCGTTTAGGTATCTTTTTTAATCCTCTAAATGTTTTTTTACCCATAAGTTTTTTTTTATTTATTTTTGGTGCTATTAAATTATCTATTGATTTTATAAATTTAAACTCTTTTGGTTTAGGTGGTGTTATGTTGGTACTTATGGCGATACAAATTACTTTAATGGGTATGATGTCTGAATTGATAATTAAGAGAACAAAATTATGATTTTTGTGATTGTATGGTTGAAACTGATGCTACAAAAAATTTGATGCTTACCGATAAAAATCTAAATTTTACAAATTGGCTTTATAGTGAGATTCAACCTTATATTTTGGGGTAATGTTTTAGATGTTGGTAGTGGTATTGGAACTTATTCAAAAAAATTATATAGTTCTGTTAAAGGCAATCTGTTTTTAACTGATATAGATTATAAAAATTTAAAAAAACTTGAAAATTTATTTAAAAACAAAAAAAAGGTCACAATCAAAAAATTAGATATTACTAGTAAAAAAGATATTCAATCTATTAAAAATAAATTTGATACAATAATTTGTTTAAATGTTTTAGAACATATTGAAGATGATTTGATTGCGTTAAAAAATATGTCTAGTTTACTGTCGGATACGGGTCAAATAATTTTATTAGTTCCAGCCCATAATTTTTTATATAATTCTTTAGATATTGCAATGTCGCACAAAAGGAGATATAGTAAAAAAAGTCTTAAATATTTGATACATTCTACAAATTTAAGTATTAAATGTTTATTTTTTTATAACTTTTTTTCAATATTCGCATGGTTTATTAATGGTAATATTTTAAAGAAGCGTATAGTAAATAAAACAGCATATTCCTTATTTAATAAATTAGTACCTTTATTACGTTTATTTGAAAAGTATAAATCTATAAGATTAACAGGTATTAGTCTTATCGGTATTTGCAAAAAAAATATTTAAAGTTGTATTTTTATCTTATGATTTTCATTTATAAACAGCTCATGCCATATTTCAAAATTAAGAATATTCCATATTTGTCTACTGTAATATAATTTAGTTTTATCTTTATTTGAAAATAATTTAGTTGTATTTATCTGGTTAAAATATCCCTGTTTTTCAATAATTTGTTTATTTGCAAATCGATTAATTAGGTAGGACATTTCATCAGTCCATTGTTCTATAGGGACATAAAATGTTTGTTTTTTTCGTTTAAGAATCTGTTTAGGCAATATTGGTTGTATTGCTTTTTTGAAGATATATTTTGTTTTTAATCCATTCATCTTTAAATTGGGAGGTATTTTAAATGCTAATTCAACCAATTTATGGTCTAAAAATGGAACTCGCGCTTCAATTGAATGTGCCATACCCATTTTATCAGGTTTCATAAGAAAATCTTCAGGTAATACGGTTTTAGTGTCAAGATATAATACCTGATTTAAGAAATCCCATTTATTTGAAAAATAGGTTTTATTATACATATCATAATTTGTAAAATCAGGTATTTTTTTGATTATTTGTTCATTTAATATATTTTTACGTTCCTCTTCATCAAAGATTGAAATAATCTCTAGATAACTTTTTGCTTTATTTTCAGGCATCTCTGTTACGAATTTAGCAAATCTATTAATCATTTTATTTCCCGTTTTTTTACTATATTTATAAAATATATTCAGTACTTCGGATGGTATTATTTTCATAAGTTTTGGCAAAACCGTTTTAATATTCATAGGAATATTTCTTATATTATAACCCATTTTAAGAAACTTGTATTGGTCATAACCTGCAAAAAGTTCATCTGCACCATCACCAGTTAAAACAATTTTTACTTTTTTTTGAGCCATTTCAGATAATTTATAATTTGGTATTATTGCGGGGTCAGATATTGGTTCATCAAGATGCCATAACATTTTAGGTAATTCTTCTAAGATTTTTGAATTTATGATAACTTCTTTATGTTCTGTAGAGAAATAATCACTTGTTTCTTTTGCATAACTTAATTCATTATATTCCGAAATATTTTCAAAACCAACAGAGTATGTACGTAATGTTTTTTCAGGATTAATCTTTTTTATGTATGCTAATATTGCACTTGAATCTAAGCCACCACTTAAAAAGAGACCTATAGGCACATCACCAACAAGCCTTTTTTCAACTGCTTCTTCAATAAGTGTTTGTATTTTTTTGATAAAATATTGTTCAGTTTTTTTTGTTATATCTTCTTTAATATCCCAATATTGTTTTATATTGAGCTTTTTTTGATTTAAATCATATATCATAAAATGTCCAGGTTCTAATTTGAATATATTTTGTAATATTGTCTCATGTCCTGGCATATAACGCAACATTAACATTTTATTTAAAACATTAACATTTACTGTTCTTTTTAATTCATATTCTAATATTGCTTTGATTTCAGATGCAAAAATAAAAGAATCATTTTGGTTATAATAATATAGTGGTTTTTTCCCTAATCTATCTCTTGCAACAAATATTTTTTTATTTTTTTTATCATATATTGCAAAAGCAAACATACCTTCAAAATATGATAAACAATTTACCCCATATTCTTCATATGTATGAATTATTGTTTCTGTATCTGTATTACTGTGAAATTTATGTCCTTTAGCTTCTAATTTAATTCTAATTTGTTTGAAATTATATATTTCACCATTGAATATAATTAATATTGATTCATCTTCATTATACATGGGTTGTTTTCCATTTATACTAAGATCAATTATACTTAATCTTTTGTGTCCTAAAGAAATGTATTTATCTGTATAGTATCCATCTTGATCAGGACCTCTATAATGGATCGTTTTTGCCATTTTTTCAATTAATTGTTTGTCATCCCAATTAAATCCGCAGATACCACACATATATCTTGTTTTGTTGTTAAGAAATTTAAATATATGTTGTTAAGTTATAATTATTTAAAAACATTTATTTTTATACTATTTTTAACTTTTTTTTAAATAATTTTTATATTAGAGATTCTTTTATATTATTTTATATTAAAAAATATTTGTGATTTAAAAATGAAAACAAGAATTGTGGATCTTTTGATTTGTCCTTATTGCAAAACAAAATTATTATTAAATATATATAAAACCGCAAAAAACGATTTCAAAATTAAAAACAAAATATATTGTAAAACGTTTTGTAATTTTAAAAATAAACAAATAAAAAATAATAAACATTTTGATTGTGTTTCTTGTTTTAATACTGAAATAATTGAAGGTAATTTGAAATGTACTACTTGTAATAGATTATTTCCAATTATTAACGGAATACCACGTATTTTAAAAGATGAATATTTTATCAATATTAATAAAATCTATAAACCGTTTTTTAAAAAATATAAAGCTGATTTTAATGAGAATTTATATGATATATCGGATATCGATCAAGATATTAAATTAAAAGAAAAAATTGCAACAGCTTTTTCTAAAGAATGGTTAGATTTTAATAATATGTATAAAGAATACGAAAAACAGTTTTTAACTTTTATTGCACCAGTAAAATCAGCTTTTTTTAATGAAAAATTAGTTCTTGATGGTGGTTGTGGTTCAGGACGCCATGTGTATTATTCCTCAGTATATGGTGCTGAAGTGGTGGGTATTGATTTAGGTATCTCTGTTGAAACGGCATATAAAAACACTAAAAAATTACCATTTACACATATAATACAATCTGATATATATAATATACCAATTAAAAAAGAGTCATTTGATTTTATTTATTCTATTGGCGTATTACATCATTTACCTAATCCTAAAAACGGTTTTTTAAATTTAACTAATTATCTTAAAAAAGGAGGTTCTATTTTTGCATGGGTTTATGGTTATGAAAATAATTCAAAAATTTTATTTTTTGTAGATCTTTTTAGAAAGAACATTACAACAAAATTACCTTTGACAATAACTAAATATATATCCTATTTGTTAACAATACCATTTTATTTTATTTTAAAATGTTTTTATGGGCCATTTAATCAACTGAATGATCAGTTTGCAGAAAAAATATTACCAATAAATCAACATTTTTTTCAGATGTCCGGTTTTAGTTTTAATCAGGTTTATTCAATTGTATTTGATCATTTATTAGCACCAATCGCATTTTATTATAAAAAAGACGAATTTAAAAAATGGTTTAAAGATGCAAATTTGAGAAATATACGTTTGAATTGGTGTAGAAAAAATAGTTGGGGCGGTATTGGCACAAAAATTTAATTTTTAAAAAAAATCTCATAATGGGTTTAAATTTAATCTTTAAAATTATTTAAGGTTTATAAATAAATTAGTTAGCATGTTCCAAATAAAACCTAAAAAAGAATTATTTTTATTTATTATCTTTTTTATTTATATTTCCTTTTTTTATTTTAACACAATTTCTATAAATTCTAGATATGATGATACTTTACAATATCTATCTGCAGGAATAACTCTCGTTGAAGATGGTATGTATACCGAAAATTATTGGCTTAGACCACCTTTGTTACCATTAATTATCGCATCTTTATATAAATTAGGTGTTTCTGTTGATATAATAACGTTAATTTTACCTTTATTTTTAATTTTTTTATTTATACTTGTATCATATTACATTATCAACGTTTTTTATAATAAAGAACTAGCATATATTGTTGTACTTCTTATGATAGTGTTTCCATCTTTGTGGCGATGGGGCAATGTACTCTTAGTCGACATTTTATTTGGTGCGTTATGTTTGTTGTCATTATTATATTTCTATTTGTCTGTTGAAAAAGAGGATTATTATTTTTTGTATTCGGCATTTTTTTTATCGCTTGCGTTTTTAACAAAAATATCGGCAATAGTTATACCTTTTGTTTTTATATGTTTTTTAATTTATCAAAAAAAAATAGTTTTTATTAAATCCAAATATTTTTTAATAGGAACATTTTGTGCAACATTTATTTATTTATTTATTTTTTTGTTTATATATAGTATAAGTTCTTTTGAAATATTTTCTTTTACACCAATGAATTATGCATTAGTTGCTGAGACAACTATTAGATATTTTATTGAATTTTTGTTAAGTCCAATAATTCTATTGTTACCCATTGGTATTTTAAGATTAAGTAAGAGCAAGTCAGACATACTTGTTTCTTTTTTAGCAATCGGTTTTATGTTATTTTATTTAAAAACAACTTTTTTAACTAGGTATTTTTCTATATTATATCCTTTTATGTTATTAGTATCTTATAAAGGCTATCAGTGGATTATTAATTATTTTAAAATAAATATAAAAATATCTAAATTTATCTTTTTAATTATTTTATTAATTAGTTTTGAAAATACTGTTTATTTATTAACGATTGATTCACAAAGTTATTACGGCGTTTATGACTTAAAAGAATATATTAGCACTTTAAATACGAATCCAATTATAGCGGTAGGTGAATCTTATACATATCTTAGTATTTATACAAATAATAATTTAATCCAACCACCACATTATATGGTTTTTGGCGACAAAATAACAATGGAATATAAAGAGTATATTGATTTAATAACAAATCCAGATTCTGAAAATTATTCAGATTATGTTAATTTAATTAGATCTGGTAATACAAAGAGTTTTTATGATATCAGTCAAGAATGGATTTATAAAAATAACATATCTTATATCATATTATCTATATATGATGAATATGAAGCGAAGCCTAAGCCAGAATATTATACTGTAAAATATGCAGGTATCGAAATACCTTACAAACGTCAATATCAAGCGAATAATATACCACCAAATTATATTTTTAATTCGGAACAATATCATTTTTTTGAAAACAATAATAATTCAATACGTATAAAAACAATTTATAAAAAGAATCAAGAAATATTTATAATTTATAAGATTTTATTTTAAACATTAATTTTTTTCAAATTTTAAAAATATTCTTTATACGGGTTTGGTCTATTTTTTTTTATTGCAACAAAAATATATTCCGAACAAATACCATATTTTTCTAAAAATGTTTTAATCTTGGTAAAACCTAAACCGTAACCAGAGGCTACAGGTCCTTTAAGGATTGCAATTATATTAAAATCTGCATCATTAAACTCTTTAATCCATCTATTTTTTCTAAACAGAATTAACTCTTTATAATTTGAATCGTATGCCCCATGTGGTAATGGGAATAAGAGGCGTATTAATTTTGATCTTTTTGTAGTTATTTTAGGATTGTTATCAAATTGTTTTTTTTGTGATTTATTTATTGAATTATTTGTAATTCTTTCAAAAAGAACAACAATCAAATTTATGTAATGGAATATGATTTGCGTTATTTTCCAAAATGAGTTAGGTATACAATGAATTGTGATTCCATCATTTTTAAGTATCTTATGTATGCCATTTAAAAATTGATTTGGGTTTTTAAGGTGTTCTATTAAATTTGAAGAAAATATAATATCAAATTCGTCTTTTTTAAAATATGTATCAATCTGTTCTGCATCACATTCCATATATTTAATTTGTTTTGATTTTATTTTTGAAATTTGTTTTATATTATAATTTGAAGAAATAATCTGTTTTACATACTCTTGTAATAAT
Organism: Nanobdellati archaeon; assembly: GCA_019429005.1. Taxonomy (GTDB): domain Archaea; phylum EX4484-52; class EX4484-52; order EX4484-52; family GLR71; genus JAHYJR01. The sequence continues at coordinate 162,286 of JAHYJR010000001.1, forward strand.
GTTGTTTGGTATCCATCCCCTGCACCAACTTCTAAACCCTTTTCAAATTTTGTTTTTGGAAATCTCTTAAATATTATATTAAACTCTTCTTTCCTTAATCCATGTAAATATTTTATCCAATTTGGTTTTATTTTCATAAGAATCACATTATATATTATATGTTTTATTTTTATGCTATTATTAGGATCCTATAATTCGTACATATAATAAATAAATAGTTTAACTTTGTTATCATTTTCTTTTTTTAATTCAATTTAATAATAATATATCTAATATATATTTATCTTTTTTGTGTAATCATAATAAATATATTTTGTTTTAATATAAACATTTTTATTTAATTTATACATAATTAGTACAAATATATATTTTGTTTTATATTTTTAAACATTTTATTAATATTTAGACACTTCTGTATATTTAATTGTTTTAAATTACTATTTATGTATTATTATTTGTTTTATCTAATTAAATCTTAGATTAATTTTAAGTTATTTACAAAATAGTTAGTTTATCACTAGTATAGAATACGACATATTATTTTGTAATTTGTGTGTTTTTATAATAGGTCTAGGTTAAATTGAATATATTTATAATATTTTATATCTTTTAATATTTATAATTTTATATTTTTCTAATAAGAAATCTAAAATTCTTTTTAGTGCCAATAAGATTTTGTAATTTAGAAAAAAACATAAATTTTCGTGCATTATATTCTTCATATAATAAAATTTCAAAATTTTTATTGATATTTAATGTATCTATTAATTTTTTTGCATCAATACCATTTTTACAATGTATATCTGCATAACTATAATCTATTTTTTGTGTTTTTATTTGTTTTAAATACAAATTAAATCTATATAAATAATAATCTATTTTTTCAATAATGTTATCTAGAATCGTTTCATTATTATTTAATGGTTCGTGTATTACATACAGAATACCATTTGATGTTAGCTTTTTAATACAATTTTTTAATGTTTTTTGATAGTTTGGTAAGTGATGTAAAACAGAACTAAATGATATAATATCATATTTTTTATTAGTTATTTTAAGAAATTCATCTATATCTTGATTATATAAATGTATTTTTTTTGATTTTATTTTTTGTTTTAGTTCATTAATCATATCTTTAGATATATCTAAACCATCAACATAATATCCTTTTTGAATAAATTGTATTGTTAAATTACCGGTACCACATCCAACATCTAAAACGGATCCTTTTTTGAAATACGTGTATATAATCTTTAATTCATTTAAAATTTTTTTTTGTTCATATGTATTAAATATTTCACGATGTAATTTATCATAGCTTTTTGCTTCAATACTATGTACACGTATATTTTTATTTTTAATTTTTTTAGATAATGAATTCATCATATTTAATTGTTTTAAATCTATTTATTAATATGTCTATAAACATATGATTAACAAGATGGTTTTTATGAAAAGTATACTCATGTTAATAAAAAATAACCCATGGACTACTCCGGGGGGTGCAGAGATTTTTGTGCGTGAAATCTCAAAAAAGCTATCAAAAAATAATTTAGTTCATATCGTTTGTGAGGGTCTTGAGGATAAAACAGAATATGTAGATGATATATTAGTTCATACATATAAAACATCCAATATACCAAAAATACGTGCTCTTGAAAGTATGTATAAGTTATTTAAAACTACTGAAAAAGTAATAAAAAATTATCAATTTGATGTTATTAACTCACATATAGTTTTTCCGACAGGATATATAGGATATTATCTTGCAAAAAAGTATAAGATACGTTCTATTTTTTCAGCACATGATGCATCTGATTCATCTATATATAAACAATCAAGATATAATTTATTTTATAATTATTTTGTAAAAACAACAATTACAAAATCAGATAAAATACATATTGTAAGTGAATATTCAAGAACCTTTCTGAACTCATATTTTTCTAACATTTCAAACAAATGTGTTGTTGTATCGCCGGGTTTAGATAAAAATATATTTAATCTTAAAAAGTTTAATACAAAACGAAAAAAAAACAGTATTATTTGTATTTCAAATTTTCATAAATTATTCACAACAAAACGACAAGATCTATTAATCCTTAGCGCAAAAAAATTAATTCAAAAATATCCAACAATATCTATAATTTTCGTAGGTGATGGTAATATGGAACCTCTTAAGACTTTATCAAAAAAAATAAATCTTAAAAAAAGTAATTTATCTTTTTTAGGTAAATTCACACATAATGATATTGCAAAAATTCTTTCAGAAACAGAAATATTTGCATTTCCAACAAATTTTGAATCTTTTGGAATGGTTGCAATCGAAGCAATGTCTATGGGCACTGTTCCGATTGTTCCAAATATACCTCCCTTTGATGAATATATTTCAGATCAAAAAGAGGGTCTTTTTGTAGAATTAAGTGCTGATGGTTTTTATGAGGGTATTGATACTTTATTATCAAATAGAGAACTATTATCCCATTTATCAAAAAATGCAATTTTAAAATCTAATAAGTATACTTGGTTAAAAATTTCTAAAAAATATGAAAATATGCTATTTTCATAAGATTTTAAACGAATCTACTAAATATATAAATACTTTTTAATTAAACATAATATTTATTTTAAAATTATTTTTATAATTTCTATAAATATTAGTCTATTTTTCAATTATTTTTTGTATTTACATCTAAATAAGGTCTTATTTTATTTCAGCAATTAAAACACGTTCACAAATGGGATCTATTTTATTTAAATTTATGAATCTAAATCTATATGAAGGAACCCATTTTTTAATTAATTTAGGAATCTCAAAAAAATCATGACCAGTGTGATATAAACAAATCAGCAACTTTGGTTTAAATTGTTTTTTCTCCACCCTTAATTGTATCTAGTTCAAAACCTTCAATATCCATTTTAATTAGTTCAACATTATTTATCTTTTTATTTTTAATTATATTATCTATTGTTGTTATAGTGATTGGACCTTTTTGATCATAATCTATATATGTTCCAGGTCCACCAGCCAAATTCAATTTAGCTTTTGATTCTTTTAAACCTAAAGCGAGTTTAAGGGGTGTAACCTCTTTAACCATATTATTAATTTTGATATTTTCTGTTAAAATTTTATAATTATGAGGGTCTGGTTCTATTGCAAGTATCTTACATTTTGTTTTTTTAGTAAATAACCAAGACGAATCTCCAATATAAGCACCAATATCTAATATAAAACCATTACCAAAGGGTTTATTAAAATATTTTAATCCGTATTCATGATAAAAAACATTTGGTTCAAAATCATTTTTAATTGATTTAAAACCATTTAAACTAAAAACTTTTTTGTGTTTTATGATTTTGTTTTGTAATATATTGTATTTTTGGTTATAAGTTGTATAATCTTTTAAATTAAATAATCTGTTTTTCGGAATAAAATCATATATAGTTATCAAAAATTTATTTCTAACAAATGTTTCTATTTGGTTTTTATCTTTAGTATCAAACAAATCAAAATCAATTTCAGGATCTTTTTCGACACAATATTTTAAAAAATCCAAACATAATATTTTAGAACCTTTTGTAATCTGTATTAAATTATTTAAATATAAATTATTTATTAATTTAATATTATTTAAATTTTTTGAAATATATTTTTTTAGAAATGTTGGGGTTATTTTTCGATATATTTGTCTATATTTTGAGGGGTAAGTATATTGATTATATGTATTTGTTTCTTCTTTTTTAACCTTTAACAATTCATTTTTTAATAGGTCTTTATAAAATATTAACGCTTTCATTTAATCACAGTGTATATGTTTTTTTGGTTATTTTCCAAATTAATTATTATTTATATAATACTATATTATTTTGTTAAATGTCATTTTTTTTCAAATTATTAGTAATCATTTGAATATATAGTATATATACTTAAACTAAATTGTATTGTTTAATAATAGTATGTTTTTATGGTGTCATAAACTAGATAATCTGTTTTAAAATGGTATTCTATATATTGTGAATTTATGTTTTTAAAATCTTTTTATTAATTATATCTATTTTATTTTTTGAGTTTATTTATGACTATTTTTTAATTTTTGTTTAATATTTTCAATAATTTCAAAATCATATTTATCAATTAGATTTAGTTTTAAAATATATAATATATATAATATATTTAAAATAATATAACCTAATATAATATAATAAAAAGGTATGTTTTCAAATAGGGTTTGCATTATTATATTATAAACATATATTAAAAGACCATAAAGTATAATTGTTTTAAGTATTTTTTTATTTATTGGAACTATATTTATCTTTTTATAAATAATATATCCAAATATGAAAGACGATACTATAAGCGATATCGTAGTTGCAATTGCACCACCATTAATGCCATATTTAGGTATTAATATAATATTTAATAGCATATTTAAAATTGCTGTTAATGTTGTTATGTATAAGAGTATTTTTGTATTTTTTAGCAGTTTGAGCATACTATCTGTAGTTGAAAATATGCTTTTAATAAAATATCCAACCGAAAGTATTGATAATGCATATTTAGCACCGACATACTCTATTCCAAAGATAATATTTATTATATAATCTGAATAAAAGAAAATTATAAAAAATATAGGTAAATTACCCAATAGAATCCATTTATTGATTCTTAAATATATTTCTTTAATTATTTTCGTATTCCCTTTAGCAGATTCTGATGTAACAACAGATAAAAAGAGGAATATAAATGCATTTGGAACAATTAATAATAAGTTTGCAATTGGTACTGCTGTATTATATAGACCAACAGCCGAAATAGGTTCAAAATAACCAATCATAATTGTATCAATCCATGTTAATATTTGTGTTATTACAACGACAAAAACAAGAGGTATCGAATAGTTCAGTAATTCGTTATTTATATATTTAGATTTTATTTTTGTATTAAATACTGGAAATACTTTATATTCAATTAATAATATTGACAATAATAAAATAATAAATGCAGAGAATACATAAGCTATTGAGACTCCAATTAAATTATATCCTAAATAAATTAAAAAAATACTTAATGTAACATTTAAAAAATTTTGCAGAATTTGTTGTAATATTATAACATATTTTGCATTTTCAAAACCGATACTAATACCAAAGAAAATATCACTTATTGATAAAAAAAATACAGAAAATGAAAATATCTTAAATAACGGCACTAATAATACATTATTAAATATACTTAATGATATAAATTCAGAAAATCTATATAATAAAAATGCAAATATTATTGATGATATTGTCACGATTTTCAAACTACTTACAATTACACCTTTAATATGTTCTTTGTCATTTTTACCTCGATAATAAGATACATAACGTAAAACACCACCACCTAAACCTAAGGTTGCAAGCATTGTGACAATAGAACTTATACTGAATACTAACGAAAACAATCCATATGCATCAGGACCTAAGTGAGATATAATAATACGCCAAAGTAATGTAAATATTTTTGAGAAGGCCATACCTATAAATACAAAACCTGCACCCTTTACAATAGTGTTTAATTGTTTTTTCATTTTATCTAATCCTATAATTTATAATTATATCATTATTAAATATACTTAGAGTGTACATGTTTATAATTAATAGTTTTTAAAATAGCAAATAAAGACACTAATAATTTCGTTTAAAACGATTATTTCAAACATCTATTTAACTTCTAAAAGATTCTGTCTATACCATTCATTAAATGCAAAGATATGCCACATATAAGTTGCAGTATGACCTGTTTGTTTTTTATTAATATTATTTATAATCTTTGAAACAATATTTTTATTATATATCTTTTTTATTGCGGGTTCTTCAAAACTATTTATAAATCTGTCTTTAAAATCATGTTGTATCCATTTTGTTATTGGTGTGCCATATCCCTGTTTTTTTCGATTTATGATTTCTTTTGGTAATAACTTTTTTACTGCTTTTTTAAGGATATATTTTGACACATTATTTTTCATTTTTAATTCAGGTGGGGTTGAGAACATAAATTCTATAAGTTTTTTATCTAGAAGAATAACTCGTTCTTCAACGGAATTTAACATAGTTGATTTATCTGCTTTCATTAAAAACTTTTCAGGCAACAAATTTTTACAATCTAGCCACAACATTTGATTTAATTTATTTTTGATATTTTTGGGATAAAGGATTTTATCCGATTCGGTTATATATTCTGTATTTATTAGTTTTTTAGTTTCATTATCCGTAATGCTTTTTGTGGTATATTGGTGTTTATCATAAAAGTTTTTCTGTGTGAAATATAAAACGTTCCTAAATATTTTATTTTGAAATGGATCATCATTATATGGCATTCTTGAGACTGTTTTTCCAATAAGATCTTTAACTTTAGTTGGCATATCAAATAATTTAGCATATTTGAGATTCATCTTATAATTCTCATAACCCCCAAAAACCTCATCACCCCCTTCCCCCGCAAGTATAACTGTTACATCTTTTTTTGCAATCTTTGCAAGAAAATGATTAGGTATTACAGCTGCATCACCAACAGGCTCATCATAATAGTTTATGATGTTTTTCCATTCTTTTTCAAGATTCTTTTCATTTATTTGTATCTCATGATGAATTGTTCCTACATGTTCACTTACAATTTTTGCATAAGGTAATTCAGAATTTTGATTATCAAAACCCATAGAATATGTATGAAAATCATATTCTATATGTTTTTTTGCGAGCGCAACCACGGAACTCGAATCTAACCCCCCCGATAAAAAAGCACCAACGGGCACATCACTCAAAATCTGTTTTTCTGCAGAATCTTCAAGAAGTTTTCGAGCAGTATCAATATAATATTGTTCCGGATGCTCTGTTTTATTTTCAACAATATTCCAATATTCGTTAATTTTTATATTATTTTTTGAATATATAATATATGTGCCGGGACTTAATTTTTTAATGTTTTTAAACATTGTTTCAGTTCCTGGGACGTAACCATAATTAAAATAAGAACTCATTACATCTATATTTAATTCTGGTTTAATATCTTGATATTTATTTATCGCTTTTATTTCCGAAGCAAAAATAAAGAGACCATCCACAAAATAATAATATAATGGTTTTATCCCTATATTATCTCTCGCTAGAATCAATTCTTTCTTTTTTGAATCCCAGATTGCAAATGCAAAAATACCATTTAACGAATTTAAAAAGGTTTTAATATTTTTTTCAGAATTTAAATTAGTTTTTGTGAATTCTTCATAAAGATGAATTATCACTTCTGTATCAGAATTTGATTTAAATTTATGTCCTTTTTTTACCAGTTTATGTCTCAATTCTTTATAATTATAAATTTCTCCATTAAATGTAATCCATATCGTTTCATCTTCATTAGACATTGGTTGTTTTCCATTTGTGCTTAAATCAATTATCGATAGACGTCTATGACCTAAAGAAATATTTTTATTGATATATCTGCCATAACCATCAGGTCCTCTTTTTTGAAGTGTTTTACACATTTCTTTTAGTAATGTTTTATCTTCAAAATTAAAACCGCAAATACCACACATAATTAGTAATTATGTGCATCATTTATTTAAATAAATTGAGTATTAAGCTTTATTCAACAATTTTTAGAATCTTATTACCCCAATCAAACTCAAATTCTTTTTTCCGCACCAAACAAAGTTTTTGTATTTTTGAATAATTTTTAAATACAGCTTCAAGCCGTAATGTAATTGATCGAGCCGAATTAACCTCAAAAAGCAATTCATCATAGTTTAATACTTCACGAATCCCTCCAACACCAGACCCGATACAAGGTGTATCACAACCAAGAGCTTCAAGTATGACGTTAGGACAACCTTCAGATTGCGATGGTAATATCAATAGTTCAAATGAGTTAATATGATTTATTGCATCTTTACGCCAACCTAAAAATTCAACTTTGTTTTCAATATTTAATGTTTTTACTAATTTTTTAAGTTTTTCTTCTTCAGGACCAACACCAATTATAGTTAATTTTTTATGAATATTTGCTTTTGAAAATCCGCGAATTAACAAATCAACATTTTTTAATTTATCTAATGTACCAACATAACCAATGTGATTATTAAGTATCTTTTGACCCACATGAATCTCAGGTATATTATTATATACAACATCAATTTTTTCGGAATCAATATTATATCGTGTAATTATTTTGTTTTTAAGATCTTCAGAGTTTGTAATGATCTTGTCTGCAGAATTAAATGTTATTTTTTGTATGAGTTTAGTAATAGCTATATTTCGTTTTTTAATCTGAGATTCAAGTAACCAGTCACCCCTAATTAATACAACTAAAGGCACATCAAATATTTTTTTGAGAATCGCACCTAAAAAACCATATACATCTCCAAAGACAATTATTTTATCAATATCTTCTTTTTTTATAACTAGGCTAGATTTAATTAGCATAGAAGAAAACAGAGTAAAATATCGTAGGTATGTGAATTTATGAAATAGTTTATTCTCGTTTAATTTATAGAATTGTCCTTTAATATTTAATTTTGTCGTTGAAACATAATATATTTGATTTGCTGATTTCTCTAATGTGTCTAATAATGTAATTAATCGTTTTTTAAACCCCCCTTCAACATCAATCTGAAAAAATGTAAGCATTTTCATATTAATTAAAGTATTTATAAATTATTTAACATTATCTAAAACAATTTAAAAACCGTTTTCTATAATATTACCTATGAAAACCAGAATCTCTATGACAATATCAAAAGATCTTCTTAAAAAACTAGATTCTGTTGTAGATGGGGTTCAAGCAAGATCACGTTCCGAAGCAATTGAGAATATCTTAAACCTGTATCTTGATTCAAATAAGGTTGCTGTTTTTCTTGCGGGTGGAAATAAAGATAACTTGAAGATTGATGGTGTTTATAAACCCTTAATTAAAATAGATGGACACTATTTAATTGATTTTGCAATAGATAATCTCAAGAAAGCTGGATTTAGAAAAATATTTTGTATTGGGTCTGATGAAATCCTAAAAAAGATCTTCAAAGTTCTTGGAAATGGCGAAAACAACAACCTAAATATCACATATATTGAAGAAAATAAAGTACAAGGTAATGCGAAAACACTCCAGCTTGCAGAACAATACATAACCTCACCTTTTTTAGTAATACCAATAGACAATTATTTTGATTTTGATTTGAATAGTCTTTTTAGAAAACATATGCTTCATGATAGTCTTGCAACCGTTGCAGTTCAGGCGACAAGAGAAAATCTTTCAGACCTTGGTGTTGTTGAGATGTTGGGTGACAAGATTACAGGGTATGAAGAGTGTCCAAAAAATCCAAAAACGTTTATTGCATCAACATCAATTGCAATTTATAATCCAAAAATTTTCAGTTATATTCCTAAAGGTGACATTAAGTGGGTCTTGCAGAAAGATGTTTTTCCAAAAATTGTAGCTGAACATAAAATGTACGGTTGTATGGTTGGCGGTCCTAGATTAAATATACATACAAAAGACGACATAACAAGACTTAAAAAGATTATTTCTCATAAAAAGTAATACTAAAGTATTACTTAGTATTAAACCGGTTTATATACTTAATACCAAATATTAAAATAAGTGATTTTTATGGCAAAATATCTTGTAACAGGTGGCGCAGGTTTTATTGGTTCTAACATTGTTCGTGAACTTGTAAAACAAAAAGAGGAAGTTATTGTTATTGATAATCTTTTGACAGGGTATATTGAAAATATTTCAGATATAATGGATAATATCAATTTTATTGAAGAGGATATAAGAGATTTTGATAAGATCAGACCACATTTTAACGGTGTTGATTATGTTCTTCATCAGGCAGCTTTACCTTCTGTACCAAAATCTTTATTAGACCCCATAAAATCAAACGATATAAATATTAATGGGACTTTGAATGTTCTTGAAGCATCAAAACAAGCGGGCGTAAAAAGATTAGTTTATGCTGCATCATCTTCAGCATATGGCGATACACCAACACTTCCAAAACGTGAGGATATGAAAATCAGTCCATTATCACCATACGCAGTATCTAAAGTTACAGGTGAACTTTATTCAAAAGTATATTCAAATGTTTTTGGTCTTGATACAGTCTCAATAAGATATTTCAACGTTTTTGGACCTAGACAGGACCCAAATTCAGCATATGCAGCAGTAATTCCGAAATTCATAAAAAGCATGCTGAAAGGTGTTTCACCAACAGTATATGGTGATGGCACACAAACTAGGGATTTCACATTCATAAAAAATGTTGTGAATGCGAATATCTTAGCGACAAAAGTAAAAGAAAACCTGAATGGCGAGACTATAAATGTTGCATGTAATGAAAGAATAACATTAAATGAATTGGTCAATCTATTAAATAAACATCTTAATACGAATATAGAACCAGAATATGTTGATGAAAAAGCTGGAGATATCAAACATTCTCTTGCAGATATCTCAAAAGCAAAACAATTGATTGGATATAGTCCAATCACATTTCTTGAAGAAGGTCTTAAAGAGACTATTAAATGGTATAATTAAGTGATAAGTATGAATCAAAAAGTCTGTGTCTGCGGTCTAGGTTATGTCGGTCTTCCTCTTGCAATAGAATTTGCAAAAAATAATCAATATACAATTGGTTTTGATGTTGATTCTAAAAAGATAAATTTACTCAAATCAGGAAAAGATCCAATTGGTGAAATTGGAGATACTATTATAAGTGCTCTTGTAAAAAACAAAGTAATAAATTTTACACAAAACCCCTCTGACATAAAAGAAGCCGATTTCGTGATAATGGCAGTACCAACACCAATCACAAAAAACAGAAAACCCGATTTATCTTATGTTGAAGGTGTAGCAAAAACGGTCGGTCAGAACTTAAAAATGGGTGCAATTATAATTCTTGAATCAACAGTATATCCAGGTGTTACCGAAGATATCTTAGGACCAATTCTTGAAAAAGAGTCAGGAATGACTTGCGGCACAGATTTCAAAATTGGTTACTCTCCAGAACGTATAAACCCCGGAGATACAGAGCATACGATTGATAAAGTGATAAAAGTCGTAAGCGGTATGGACGAAGATTCAACAGATAAGATTGCAACGTTATATAGGACTGTTGCAAAAGCAGGCGTGTTCAGAGCAAAAGACATAAAGACTGCTGAAGCCGCAAAAGTTATAGAAAACATTCAACGTGATTTGAATATCGCACTTACAAACGAATTATCAATTATTTTTGATAAAATGGGAATTGACACAAAATCCGTAATTGATGCAGCCGCAACAAAATGGAATTTTCATAGGTATACACCCGGTCTTGTAGGTGGTCATTGCATACCTGTTGATCCTTATTATCTTGTCCATAAGGCAGAAGAGTTAGGATATAATCCAAAAGTAATACTTGCAGGTAGGACTATAAATGATTACATGCCAAAACATGTTGCAGAACAAGCAATTAAATGCCTTAATTCCGCAGAAAAAATAATCAAAGGTTCAAAAGTGCTTATCGCAGGACTGACTTTCAAGGAAAATGTTAAAGATACAAGAACATCTCCCGCAAAAGACATTATAAAATATCTTAATGAATTTGAGATTGATATCTATGGATATGATCCTCTTTTAACTGATGAAGAAATAAACTCATTCGGAATCACGTCAGCAAATACACCTTTTGGTCAGTATGATGGAATAATCATTATGAGTCCTCATGAAGAAATCAAATCGATAAATCTTAAAGATCTTAAAAACAGCATGTCTGAAAACCCTGTCATAATTGATGTCAAAGGCAGTTTAAATTTTAATGATGTTAAGTCAAACGGGTTTATATATAAAAAATTATGATAAACATATCACAAAATCATAATAAATTCATAATATTTATTTAACAAGATTATAACATATTAAAAGATTGCAATAGACTATATTTATTAGATTTGGATGAAAAAGACAATTTTGTTAACAGGTTCAAAAGAATATCCTTTTGGCACAAATCAAGGTGACGATTCAATCCCTTCAGGAGGTATTGAAGTATACACTACTCGTTTTGTGAAAGAGTTTTCAAAATATAAAAATATAAATCTAAAGATAATCACAAGAAAATTCAAAGGAACAAAATCTTATGAAAAAAAAGACAACATTGAAATCTATCGTGTCAGTTGGATAAGGGGTTTTTTCTTAAGGAATATTTCGTTTAATTTTTTCTCATTTTTAAAATATTTAACTTTAGACTTTGATATCCTCTTTGCGACAGGACCCTTTGCAGTTCTTTTTGCTAAATTAACAAAATTACTAAAAAACAAGAAACTCGTCGCAAGACCTGCAGGAATCAGTTGCAGCCAACCACAATACAATTCAATCTTAAGATTTGTTTTAAAACAAATTGAAATCTTAGCTTACAGAAATACGGATTGTATAGTATTTTTATCAAACGAAGAAAAAATCCAGTTCACAAAAAAGCTAGGTATCAAACCCCAAAAAGATACGATTATCCCAACTGGAATAAACATTACAGATTATGAGAATATAATTTCTGCTAAGATAAAAGATGAATTTAATCTGAAAGGAAAAACCGTTATAACTTTTATTGGACGATTGATTGAAGTTAAAGGTTTAAAATATTTGATTGATGCTGTAAAAGAAATCAAAAACAAAGACATTATAATACTTCTTGTGGGAGACGGTCCAGAAAGAATTAAATTAGAATCTTATGTTAAAAAGCAAGATTTAAAAGATAAAATAATTTTCACAGGCCAGAGATCTGATATTCCCGAGTTACTCGCATCAACAGATATTTTCATAATGCCAAGTTTGTCAGAAGGTTTACCTGCATCACTTCTTGAAGCAATGGCGTCAGAAATACCCTCCGTTGTAACCGATATTGGACTTCCTGTTGAAAACAGAAAGACTGCTTTAGTTGTGCCATCTAAAGATTCAAAAGTTTTAGCAGATGCAATAGATGAATTGATTAAAGATCCTAAATTAGCAAGTGTTATTGGTAAAAATGCAAAAGTGCATATAAAAAACAATTTTTCATGGGATTACGCAGTTTTAAGATATAAGAAATTATTTGATAAATTATATGATAGATAAAGGGATTTGTTATGTGTGGTATATGCGGTTTTTATGGTCTTGAAGATAAACCACTAATCAAAAAAATGACAAATATTTTATCGCACCGAGGTCCCGACGATTCTGGTTATTTTATAGACAAAAACATCACTCTTGCACACAGACGTCTTAGCATAATTGATATTAAAGGTGGTCATCAACCTATACATAACGAGGATGAGACTGTTTGGGTTGTTTTTAATGGTGAAATTTATAATTATAAAGAATTGAGGGAACGGTTAGAAAATAAAAATCACAAGTTTTATACAAATACAGATACTGAAACAATAATCCATGCATATGAAGAATTCGGCCTTGGTTTTGTAAAACATCTTGACGGTGATTTTGCTTTTGCTCTTTATGATAAAAATAAGAAAAGACTGATTCTTGCACGAGATAAATTAGGTGTAAAACCAATATATTATTCGAATATAGATGACAAATTGTTATTTGCATCAGAGATAAAATCGATTCTACAATATCCTGGTTTCAAAAGAACGTTAAATATGGATGCTGTAAACGAATTTTTCACATTCACATATCCTATTGCACCAAACACAATGTTTCAGAATATACAAATGTTACCGCCCGCAACAATCCTTATTTATGAAAACAATAAAATCCTAACTAAAAAATATTGGACTTTTTCAATGAAAGATGAAATATTAACCGAAAACGAAATCATAAAAAAAATCAAAAGATATCTTAATGATGCAGTTGAGAAACGTATGTTCTCCGATGTGCCTATAGGTGCATTTCTTTCAGGTGGTCTTGATTCAAGTTATGTTGTAGCTCTTATGAGCAAATTTTCAGATAATCCTGTAAATACCTTTTCAGTGTCTTTTGGTGAATCTAGCGACGAGACTAAATTTGCAAAAATCATAGCAGACAAATTTGACACAAATCATAGAGAACTTAAAGTGGATTCTTCAAAACCAAAATTATTGCCTGAAGTCACATGGCATCTTGATACGCCTGCAGCAGATGTTGCTGCAATACCAACATACCTTATGTCTGAAGTGACATCAAAATATGTTAAAGTTGTTTTAACCGGTGACGGTGGTGATGAGGTTTTTGGTGGTTATAAAAAATATGCTATACTTTCAAACTTAAACACATTGAAAAACAAGATTCCTACTAATTTAAAGTCAAAGATAATATCTCTTGGTGCAATGAGTGGAAAGACAACTGTTCTAAGGAGATTATTTGATAACATATCATCCCTTTCAACTGAAGATGAATATCTTTCATATATTTCAGCGTTTACAAATGATGAAAAATTGCAAGCATTACAACCAAGTATAACTGATCAATTTAATTTAGATTCAGCTAAAAAGGTAATTCAAAAACATTTCAACGAAAATATATCTTTTACAAATAACATGATGTTTTTTGATTTAAAGACATTGCTTCCAGATGATTATCTTATGAAGGTTGATAAGATGACAATGGCAAACTCTCTTGAAGCACGAGTACCTTTTCTTGACTCAAAATTAGTTGAATTTATGGCATCCCTCAATCCAAAATATAAAGTAAACAATTTTTCAACAAAATACATATTCAAAAAAGTTCTCAAAGAGGAAGGAATACCAAGAACAATACTGAACCGTAAAAAACACGGATTTAATGTACCAACATCCTCATGGCTTGATGGCGAGTTGGGTGAGATTGTATCACAATTATTCTCATCAAGACATCGCAATCCATACATTAATTCGAGATACGCACGAAAAGTTATTCAAGATTTTAACAAATCTAAGCGATATTACAGCAAGAAATTCTGGACACTTTTCACATTTGAAATTTGGCGCAGGATGTATTTTGAACAAGAAGATATCAAAAAACCGTTATCTTTTGATAAGTTATTATCTTTGTAATCTGTATTTATCACTAAGATAATTTAATTATGTGTCTGAAAAACGTATAGTATATTACATTTTAAGACTTATAGTACCTTTTTGTTTAATTAAACCATAATTATAAACAACAACAAGACCTTATGTAGTATACTATATAACAAACACCATAAACTTAGGTATTATATTACATAACTTTACAAACAAAAACAAATTAAGCCTTATAGAATGATATTTAGTTAACTTAAAAAATAACTAATTCCAATCTTTTTAATTCTCTACATACAAATTAATACTATGCATATAGATTTTTTCCTGACAGATGCAGATTATATCGTAATAGATAATAAACCAGTTATACGGCTGTTTGGAAAAACCGAAAAAGGTGAATCTGTTATTGTTAAGGATGATTTATTTAAACCCTATTTGTATGTGATACCAATAATTAGCGTAAAAGAAGCAAAAAAAACTATAAGCGACCTTGAATTATTTGATAAGAATAACGTACAAGTCATTATTGATTCTATTGAAATCGTGAAAAAAGAGGTTGACGGAAAAAGTCAAGAGATTTTAAAAATATTCACACAAACTCCAAATGACATTCAAAGACTTAAGGACATTATAAAAGGTCTTGATTTTATAACGTCAATACGTGAGTTTGATATAGCGTTTCATAAACAGTATCTTTTTGATAACGGTTTTTCACCCATGACGTGGTTTTCAGTTGATGGTCATATTTTAGGAGAAGATTCTTATGCAGATTTTGTGGTTATTGCATCTAATATAAAACCTAAAATATCAAAATCAATTCCAAAATTAAAGATTATGGCATTTGACATCGAGACAATGCAAACTAAAGAGGATATAAAAGAAATCCTTATGCTTTCTGTCGCAACAAATACAGGTCTTAAGAAAGTATTTTCTCACGGAAAATCAACTTTTGAACATTCAGAACCTGTAAAAGATGAAAAAGCGATTATAGAACGTTTCAAAGAATGTATAATTACAGAAAAACCCGATTTCATTGTAGGCTATAATAGCGATTCTTTTGATTTCACAATAATAAAAGAACGTGCTGACAAATACAGAATAAGATTAGATATTGGTATGGCTGGCCAACTTTTAACCATCCAGAAACGTGGCATGACATCCGCCGCCATAACAAAAGGTTTTGTGCATATTGACTTGTATCAGTTTGTATTTAGGATAATGCGAACAACATTAAAATCCGAGACCTTAACTCTTGATAATGTCGCATCAGAACTAATTGGAGAAAAAAAGCTTGATGTTGATTTTGACAAGATGTATGATGACTGGAAAAATAAGAGAGATATGAAAGATTCTGCAAGATATAATCTTCATGACTCTGTTATAACTTTAAAGCTTGCAGAAAAGATATTAACAAACATTTCAGCATTGTCAAAGCTTACTGGTCTTGTACCCTTTGATTCTTCAAGGTCTACATATGGTCAATTTGTAGAATCTTTTGCGATGAAAAAGGCAGCACAACTTGACGTTGTTATACCTAACAGACCTCTTTCAGACGAAATTTCAAATAGGATGGAACAAGCACCAATCGAAGGTGCCTTTGTCGCAACACCTAGGGCCGGTCTTCACAAAAACATTGCAGTCTTTGATTTCCGGTCACTATATCCTTCAATCATCGTATCACATAACATAGATCCCTTCACATTCAATTGTTCATGTTGCAAAGGCAACCCTAAAAACAAAGTCCATGGTTTCTCATATAGTTTTTGCACAAAAAAGCATGGTTTTGTACCAACTATTGTTGAAGAACTTGTTATGGGGCGATACGATATTAAAAAACGTATGAAATCTCTTGATATCCTATCTGAAGAATATTCACGTCTTGATATGGATCAGTATGCAATGAAAACAGTATCAAATGCATTTTACGGTTATCTTGGTTTTGCTGGATCTCGTTGGTACAAGCGCGAATCTGCAGAGTCTGTCACAGCTTTTGGTAGGGATTATATACATAAAACTATAGCTATAGCCGAAAATTTAGGTTTTGATGTTTTATATGGTGATACAGATTCCTTATTTTTGAGGACTGATAAAAATATTGATGACATTTTAAACACCTTTTTACGTGATGTAAATAAAATTCTTCCGGGCATAATGGAACTTGAGTATGAAGGTCATTTTAAGTCAGGTCTTTTTGTGTCTAAAAAGACAGGTACTGGCGGCGCAAAAAAGAAATATGCTCTTTTAGATGATAAGGGAAATATGAAGATACGCGGTTTTGAGAAAGTTCGGCGCGACTGGTCACATCTTGCAAGAAATACGCAAGAGGTTGTTCTTCAGCTGGTATTATCTGATAAAAAGGATGAGGCTGTATCTCTTGTAAAAAAGACAATATTAAATTTAAAGGGTGGCAAAGTTGATTTAGAATCTCTTATTATTTTCAATCAACTTACACGTGCAATTGAGAAATATACTCAAAAAGGACCTCATGTATCTGCAGCAATCCGTGCACGTGTCGCCGGAATTGATATTGTACCGGGTATGGTTATTCCATATATTATCACAAAAGGTTCGGGGTCTATAAGTTCAAGAGCTGTATATGCACCTTTCGCGAAAAATTATGATCCCGATTATTACATAAATAAACAGATTATGCCTACAACACTTAGAATCCTTGAAGCTGTTGGTGTTTCAGAAGATGAGCTTTTAGGTAAATCAAAGCAGAGCGGACTTTTTTCTTTTTCAAAAAAATAATATATTATATTTACCTTTTCCCTGCCACAATTTTTGATATTGTCGCAAATGGAACAACATCAACACCAGGTATACTGCTTTCAACAACACCAATTATTGAAAGCCATTTATTTCCCGTATAATAATATATTATTGCACCTTCGACAATTGCAACAGCAGGTATACCTATTAACATCATTTCTTCAAAAGGCGAAGCATCAATTAAGTAAATTAAGATTGGTAATCAGTAGCTCAACATAAATTATATTTAAATCTGCTTGATTATATATCTTATTGGTGTAATTTCAAATGTCTGAAAAAGAAATATCTGAAAAAAAAAAGACAGTCTCAAGCAAAGAATTTAAAAATCTATTAATTGTGTTTAATGTTTTGAAACAACATCCTGGAGGCTTGTGGATTCGTGAGATCTCAAGACGTGGCAAACTCCATATGGAAGTTGTACGTCGAATAATCGCAAAGCATGCAACTCTGTTTGAAAATTATGCAGACTTTACAGGGTATAATATAAACTTGAAAATATTCAAATTACGAAATCCTAATATGACACATACTGCAATTGAGAATTACCTCAAGCTTAAAGCCCAATAATCATCTTATCCAAGACATTATTTTTGTAAATAGACTTCTCTTGTTTTGTATATTTTGTGCGTTAATGTTTCCCGTAATAAGATTTTCTGTAATCAAATCCGTTTTAACGCTTTTTTCTTTCTCATATTTACAACTACTATAGATCTCATCAGAATACGCAATTAATATATTAGTGCCATATACAGTTTTCCAAGTTATTGTGTTATTTTTTTTAGATTTGATTATAATTTTTTTTTCATCAATCTCATTGTCTTGTATCAGTATTATACTTACATTTTTGTCATTAATATCTGAATTATACATTTTTAACATAATTTCGTCATCATCAAAAGAACAATTAATTATGATGTTTTGTGGTGTCGTATCATAAATCACAGTTATTTCTTTTTCAATGACATCCAATAGTGCACCATCCGAATAAATCTTGATTTTTAGTTTCGCATCTGTCAAGTTTTCTGTAATCTTATTCCATAATGATATCGGTTGCGTTTCATTTGCCTCAAGTTTAAAATCAATAACATTTCCGGTCCAAGTTTTTGTCCAGATATTATCACCAAATCCAAGACTTTTCAGTGTGCCATCATAATAGGCATAAGAATATACAGAATAATTTGAAGTGCTATCACCTTGATTTGTGATTTTAAGTACGATCTCAAACGGTTTATTAACATACAAAATATTATCCAATTTAGAAATATCAAATGTTTTAGGTTCTATCATCTCTTGGGTGCAGTTTTTTTCTAAATATACAGTTTTACTTGGATATCTGATATATATTGTATTTTTCTTGCATATTTCAGACATTTTGTCAGTATGTTTGACAAATATTGTATCTTTAAACATGACATCTGTATATGCAAATGTCTCATTTTCTTTGTTACATAATCTGACCGTCAGATGATATGTACCGTCAGTATATTGTTTTTTGCAGTCGTCTTTCAGGATCAGTGGGATAAATAATCGTGTATCAGTCGCATTTAACATTTCAATTGCAGTATCGGTGTCACAATATTTTTGGTATAATGTAGTCTCATCAAGGTCCCTACTGATTTTTTTTGGACCCGATATATAACCAATAATCCGTAAATCTAGGCCTTTATATTGACCTACAAAAACATCTGTATCAATAAGTATTGTTTCGCCAAAATATGCTTCTTTATTGAATTTGGCGAATATGCTTGCATCTTTTCCACCCAAATCTTCTTCAATTATAGTTTCATTATCCTCTGTTATATTTTCAGTTATGTCATCTGCCACATTTTCAACATCTTGCTCATATATGTTGAACAGTGCATACGCTGTTGTATATGATTCGTTATAATAGAACTTTGCATATGCCTTATACTCACCTGCTGTAATGTTCATTGTTTCAAATTGTGCGGTTATAATTTTTACAGTTCCGTTTTCAACAACAACACCAATAATATCAACAATAAGCCAATCTTTGGGATATTCAAACAGAGTACCAATCTTTTTTCCAATTTTCATGGTCAGATTACCTGCTGCGAAATAATCATTGTCATTACTTATCAGAATGTTGATGTCTTGTAATGTACCGATTGTTATATTTGAATTTGGTATATTGATGTTGAGTTCTGGTTTTATGTCCCAGAAGAAGGTTTGGTTTATGGCATATGCAGGTGTGAGCGAAATTGAAAAGAAAAAGGGTATTAGAATGCATAATATTATCTTTTGCGTCATAATCAGTTCACCCCTAAATTAACCATTGACGACACCAGATATTTCTAGCATCGCAACAACTTTTAGGGGTGATGTGTTTAAGATTTACTCGTTTGTTATGGTTACTTTATTCATCTTGTCTCCAACAACAAGCGATGAAACAACATCCATACCTTCTGTGACTAGACCAAAGACTGCATAATTATCATCTAGGAAATGTGCAGCTTCAAGTGTGAAATAGAATTGTGAACTCGCACTGTTTAGATCCTGACTTCTTGCCATACCAAGAGCACCTTTAACATGTCTAAGTTCGGGGTTTATTTCTAACTGTATATTCTCAGAAGAGCCACCTTGACCATTACCTTTAGGGTCACCGCCTTGAACTACAAAACCTTTTTCAACTCTATGGAATGTAAGTCCATCATAAAATCCGCTTTCTGCAAGTTTTATGAAATTAGCGGTTGTGATTGGTGCACCGTCTTCGAAAAGTTCGAATTTAATTGTGCCTTTATCTGTTTCTATTACTGCGAATCTATTTGTTTTTTCAGTATTCATTGTATCACCTAAATCAGAAGTATCAATATCTGATACATCTGTATCTATGTTTCCTGAATCAGTTACACATCCAGATGCAAAAATGACAAGAAATATCATAGCTATTGTAAAAATTTTGTTTTTCATATTAATTGTTTACGTTATTAAATTTTATATATTTTTGAGACATTTTCTATCAAAAACATTTAAATCTATCATAATAATTGTAATCTATGCTTTCAAAAGATATTGAGGATAAATACATTTTAGCTGGAAAGATTGCAGCTTATGCAAGGGATAAAGGCAAAACCTTAATCGTGCCAGGTGCATTGGCTTTTGATATTGTTGAAGCTGTTGAGGCTATGATTATTGATAAAGGTGGTCTATTTGCCTGTCCGACAACGTTATCAATTAATAATATTGCTGCACATTATACACCCGAATATGGTGATAAGACAATAATTGGTGAAAATGATGTAGTAAAACTTGATATGGGCGTTCATGTTGATGGATTCATTGCAGATACAGCAACAACTGTATGTCTAGATAAAGATAAAGAACCTATGAACGAATGCGTTAAAAAAGCACTTGATGAAGCTATAAAAGCAATAACGCCTGGTGTGAACGTCGGTTACCTTGGTGAAATAATACAATCTGTAATTTTTGATGCGGGTTTCAAACCGGTTTCAAACTTGACAGGTCATGTTCTTGAACAATATGAATTGCATACCGGAATCGGTGTTCCAAATATAAAAATGAAATCATCAAAAACTCTTGAAGATGGTATGGTTGTAGCTATTGAACCCTTTGCAACAGATGGATCTGGTTTTGTTAAAGAATCAGGACATGCTCAAATTTTTATGTTTGAGGTTGATAAATCAATACGTCTTGATGCTGCAAGAAAAATAATGACGCTCTCAAAAACAAAGTTCAATAAAATGCCTTTTGCATCACGATGGATAAAAGGTGTTAGCCCACAAATGATAAATCTTGCTTTAAAACAATTGACAGCAATTAAAGCAATGGCATCATATCCTACACTTCAAGAAGCTAAAGGTGTTACAGTAACACATGCAGAACATACAATTATTGTGAAAGACAAACCTATTGTTACAACAAAAATATAATCAAATACTTTATTAAAATTGCTTTCTAAAATATGTCTATGACAAGAACAGATAATATCCTTGTTCTCTGTGTTGATAGGGATAATGATATCGGTAATAAGGCAAACATAAAAGGCCCTATAATCGGAAGATCAAAAAATATTGATACAGCTGTAAAGCTTGCTTTAGCAGATCCGTCAGAATCTGATGTCAATGCCATATTTCATGCAGTAAAATCGTATGATCAACTCAAAAAAGATCTTGGTTCTACCGTTAATGTTGATATTGTAACAGTCACCGGTGGATATCCTGTTGGTATTATTTCTGATAAAATTATTGAAAAACAGCTTGATGAATTAACAAAAAAAATAAAATATAACAAAGTTGTTTTTGTTTCTGATGGTCAGGCTGATGAGCATATAATGCCAATTATTAAACATAAATTAGGCACATTTAATATTTATACAGAACGTGTTATAATAAAACAAAATAGGTATCTTGAAGGTGCTTATTATATAATTTATGATTTTATTTCAGCCGTTGCATCAAATAAGGATCTTTCAAAGATATTTTTTGGTATACCTGCAATAATGCTTATACTTTATGCAATTTTTGGATTTGCAGGTGGCCGTTTAATACTTGGTGTTGTTGGTATTTATTTACTTGTACGAGGTTTCCATCTAGATCCGTATGTTATGGGATTTATAAGTGAATTTAGTAATTCTGCAAAACTTAGGAAAGCTAGTTTTTTTGTATATATTGCATCAATAACATTTCTTATTATGGGTGTTATAGAAGGGTATTCATCTTCAAGAGGCATTATTGCAGAAGATATGCTTTTAGCAATTTCACTTTTCTTACACGCCTCAATATTCTTATTATTTTTTAGTGCTATATTATTAGGTATTGGTGTCCTTTTACGAGATATTAAAGCTAAGACTAATTATTTAAAATATTTATCTTATTTTGTTTTAATTTTTGCAATAAGTTGGATAATCTATGCTTTGACGTCATATGTAATTAATGCGTTCACTGGTATTGGCAATGTACTTTATACACTGCTTATAAGTGGCGGTTTGACTTTTATTGTATTGTCTTTAGAGCGAACTGAGGAAGATTAATAAAACTTAGATAAAAACAGATAACATAAAACATAACAATTAAAAAACTTTGTACTTAAATATTGTAAATACTTGGTGATATTAAATGTGTATAAAATTTAGATGTGATACAAATGCCAGTTAGTAAAGCTCCTTACAAACGTGGTCATAAATCAACAGCTGCTCGTGGTAGTCAGTCTAGTGTTTCATGTTCTTTTTGTGGAGCTATGACCCCTAGGCATAAATGTATTATTCAGCATAGGGGTTTTAGAATAACAGATCCTGGCCTAAAACGTGAATTAGACCTTCAAAGTGTCAGTACTCGTTCAGAAAAGCAATATGCTTGTCCTCGTTGTGCACGAAGTCGTGGTATTGTAGAACATAAAACGGGTCAACAAAATGTAAAACGACCTCCAAGAAGGAGCGTTTTTTAAGAGTATTTTGTTGATATTCTGTGTCTTTTTATAATTTAAAACAGAATATCATCTTATATTCTTATTTAAATTTTAAGGTGTTTTTTTGATTCGCGGTTGGTTACGGAAAAAATATTTTGACGTCAAAAAAACGTTTTCTAAAGATTATAAAGTCTATAATTTTGAAGATGAGATAGCTAAATTTAAAATTATACCTGAAAAATTAGGTAGTCATATGACTGTTTTTCCAGATAGCGACGTTTCAAAAAATATAGATATAACATATCCTTTAATTCCTCCGTTTGCTTATGCAAATATATCATATGATGCTGTTTTAGGTTCTTTATTGTATTCTGTTAAGGAACCCGTACTTACAAACCGCGAAACTGCAATATATAAGGTTCTTGAAAAACATCTTGAAACATCACTTGATATTAAATTTGATAAAGAAAGTTCAGAAAAAGATCTTGTTCAATATCTTATCGATTCTACAGTAAAAATAATTCATACACAATCAATATCTCTTAGGTCTGGCGAGATAACAAAGATTATGTATTATATTTATAGAAATTTTCTAGGTTTAAATCAACTTGAACCCCTATTAAATGATATTAATATTGAAGATGTCGGTTGTGATGGATATAATGTACCTTTTTATATTGTACATAAAAAATATGGTGCTTTGAAGACTGATGTAATTTTTAATGATTCAAAAAAACTTTCAAATTTTATAGTAAAACTTGCAGAACGTTGTAATAGGTATGTGAGTTATGCTGAACCCTTATTAGATGGTACACTTCCAGATGGTTCAAGGATACAGGCAACCTATACTGCAGATATTACAACAAGAGGACCTACATTTTCTATAAGGAAATTTCAATCAACACCTTTTAGTATAATTGATCTTATCAAATTGGGTACTGGTTCCGTTGATTTGTTTGCATATTTATGGTATCTTGTTGAACATGGTAAAAATATTCTTATTATTGGAACAACTTCTGCTGGAAAAACCTCATTTTTAAATTCACTTGTGTCTTTCATGCCACCCGAAAGTAAAATCGTGTCAATTGAAGATACAAGAGAACTTAACATACCTCATGACAATTGGATACCTTCAGTTGTACGGCATGGTTTTGGTCCATCTTCAAAGAAGTATGGTACTGTTACAATGTTTGATTTGCTTAAAGAGTCTTTTAGACAGAATCCTGATTATGTTATCGTGGGTGAAGTTAGGGGTGAAGAAGCAAATGTTCTTTTTCAAGGTATGGCTTCAGGGCATTCATCTTTTAGTACATTCCATGCTGGAACTGTGGATGAGATTATACAGCGTCTTGAGACACCACCTATAAGTCTGCAACCGTCTCTTATTAATTCACTTGATGCTGTTATTACCATTCAACATGCAAAAGAAGTAAAAAGTGATGCACGGCGTATAAAATGTATTGATGAAATTAGTGATGTTGACCCAAAATCTGGTGCAGCACGAACTATTAGAAGTTTTGAATGGATACCATCTGCTGATTATTATGTTGAAAAAAATAGTCTTCTTATGGAGCAGATGGGTATTGAGTTAGGAATACCTATAAAATCAATAGTTTCAGAAATTGAGCTTCGCAAAAAACTTCTTAACTGGCTTTTAGAAAATAATATTTCATCTTTTGATGATGTTTCATCATATATTGCAAGATATTATAACGATAAAGAGAATCTTTTAAGTCGACTTGGGAAAAAAGTATATATGACTGAACACGGCATATTTACAAATAAGGCACATAGTATTATTAACGAAAACAATTCTAAACAATCTATAACAAACAGTAATTATGCAAAATGGCTTGATTCTATTGATAATAGGGATGAACTTAAAATCAAATCAAAAATCAAAACAAAAAAAGTTGTATCTAAAAATAAAGATTCTCAAAAGATAAGTGACCGTGTATTGTCCTTCAAGACATGATTTTTCAGGTTAAATCATTTATTAACAACTCAAAAACAAATATATTAACCCTCGACATACAATAGTTAATATATGTCTTTTTTAAATTGGGGTGTCAAGATTGCCGAATAATCATATGAATCATAATAAACGTTTAAAAAATAAAAATTCTTTAAATACACCTATTTTAAAAACTGAAAAAACACATAAAACAGACATGCAGGAAGAATTAAAACAGATGACTTCAGAATATGAAAATCTGGGACTTTCAAACAAACAAGTGTCTATCAAATCCGAAGAAGATATATTTATAAATTGTTTAGAGATAAGGTCAGTCACTCAATTGTTTTCAATTATTGGAATATATATAACTAAAAAATATCCAAACCTGTTCAAAAATATTGATATTACCTTACAATCCTTAGACCAAGATACTTATTTTGAAGGTTATGTCGGAAAAATGTTAATATTACCTTTTATTTCATCTTTTATAGCTTTAATTTTTATTTTGTTTAATATTGTTTATGGTGTGTTTTATTTAGGATTTTTATCTTATGTATTATTACCCATAATTTTTATTACGACTTTTTCATTTTTATATTATAATCCATTCAGGTTACGTGCAGCAAAAAGACTAAATATAAATTCAAATTTACCCTTTGCATTAAATCATCTTGCTGCAATTGCATCAAGTGGCGCACCGCCTGAAAAAGCATTTGAAATTTTATCAATATTTACCGAATTTGGTGCAATTTCTAAAGAATCGTCAAAAATTATTGATAGAATACATTTTGGTGAAGATATAACAACTGCAATAAAACATGTTATGCGTATTACACCCTCTGAAAAATTTAAAGGCCTTCTTGCAGGGATACTGACTGTTATAGAAACTGGGGGGGATCTTGAGGAGTATCTTAAGCAGGCTGCAGAAACAGCTATGCATAATTATAAGTTAGCACAAAATCAATATACCGATTCCTTGTCAACGTATGCTGATATATATACAGCTATACTTATTGCAGCACCGCTTTTTATGGTATCTATACTAGCTGTCATGAATATTATACCAAGCACAAAACTTGTTGGTGGTATTTCGATACCCTTCGCACTAACAGTAGGTGTCTATATCGTGATGCCTGTTTTAAATATACTATTTATATTACTAATTGATATGATGCAACCGGAGATTTGATTATGGGCAATTTTAACAATTTGTTCCGCTTTTATGAAGGAGAAGAAAAACAAGCAGTTATTCTTACCTTTGGTGTTGGTTTAATTATTTTTATTTTAAATCTATTTCTCTTTTATGGGAAAACTACTTTTGTGATTTATAATACTATCTTTGGTTTTGTTGCAGTTATTATTGCTCTAGGGCCCTTTGCTTATTTTCAATATAAGAGTTATAGGATTTCAAAAGAGATTGAATCAAATTTTTCATATTTTTTGATAGGTGTTTCAGAAGGTCTTGAAAGTAACATGTCTCTTCCAAATGCGTTAAAATACTCAGCTAAAAACGATTACGGTGTATTGGATCCTTATATAAATAAGATAATTTCGCAAATATCTTGGGGTGTGACCTTAGATAAGATTTTAATTGATTTTGCAGATCGTGTCAACAATCCAGTAATTAAACGTTCTGTTTCAACAATAATTGAAACGTATAATTCTGGAGGTAATCTTGCATCATCACTTTCAGCAGTTGCAAGTTATGTTACTGAAATTGAAAAAGTGCGTAATGAACGTTTGTCAAGACTTTCAAATAATATGCTTCAGAATTATGTGATTTATTTTGTATTTCTTGTAATCCTTGTGGGAATACAACAGATATTGCTTCCTATTTTCATGAAAAGTGGTTTTGGTGTAGTGTCATCAGCATCTTATGGTATATCACTTTCACAGCTTTATTCAGTGCGGTTTAGAGATCTTGCAGTTATGCAGGGATTATTTTCAGGCCTTATAATTGGAAAATTATCATCGGGCACACTTGCATCTGGTTTAAAACATTCAGCCATAATGGTATTTATTGGTTATGTTGTACTTACGATATCCTCCGCATTAATCTGATTATGAATATATTTATAGTGTCTCTGTTAAGTATATGTATTAAGTGTATCTGTGATACAGATAGCATAATATCAGACGTAGAAAGTCTCTGTTAAGTATATGTATTAAGTGTATCTGTGATACAGATAGCATAATATCAGACGTAGAAAGTCTCTGTTAAGTATATGTATTAAGTGTATCTGTGATACAGATAGCATAATATCAGACGTAGAAAGTCTCTGTTAAGTATATGTATTAAGTGTATCTCTAATCAATAATTCAATCAATTAAAAAGAGTAAAATACTAAAATCTCAAAAGGTTAATTTTATGGTTTACAGACGTAAAGGTGCATCAACAATTGTCGCAACAGTTATTCTTGTTGTTTTTGTGATGGGTCTTTCTGCAATGGTGCTTACTTGGATACAGGAATCTACTAAAGAATCTATGTTGCAAGCAGATGACCAACGTGCAGACATTCTTGATTGTTCTGGTGGTAATGTTAAAATTGATTCTGTGTATATTTCTAATAATAGTGGTGTTTATAATTCAACAATTGTTGTTATAATTGATAATAATGGACGTGCACCATTTAAACTTGAAGAAGTGACTTTATGGAATACGACTGGTAGTTATTGTACACTAGATACATCTCAAACGAGTTTATCTTCTGGTGACACCATTTCATTATTAAATAATTCTTGTTCTGTATTGGATGCTATCAATTGTTCTGGTTTCTATAAAATTAAAGTCACGACAAATTGTGTTGGTGTTTCAAGCGAATTAACAAATTTAAATGATGTTATTTGTAATGGTGTTGTATTAGGGTAGTGGTTTTTTATGGTCTGTTCAAGAAAAGCGATATCACCACTAATTGCATCTGTATTTTTAGTTGTATTTACTATAGGTCTTTCTGCTATGCTTGTTGATTGGATGAATACTTATAATCGGGAATTGACTCAAGATGTGCAGATTTCAAGTAAAAGTGTTATGGATTGTATAAAAGTGAATCTCAATATAGATAAGATTTATCTTAATGTGAGTAACAATGGTAACGATTCTATAAAAGCACTTATCATGAATAATGGTCCTAGTGTCAATATTGTTTCAGCTTATGCTTATAGTGTAGATGGTTCAAGATGTGTGCTTTCAAATCCAATAAAAACAATTAATCAGGGTATGTCACAGTTTTTAATAAATGATACTGGTTGTGATATTTACAATAATAATGTATCTTGTTCAGACTTTTATTTTGTAAAACTCATGACTGATTGCGGTGCAACAGCTGTATTCGAAGCACCAAGAACACCTGATTGTGTAAATTGAAATGCTTTGTATAACACTGCTAAATAATATTTATTCAATTATGACCTTAACTAATGATTATAAAAATTAACTAACTATTATAAGTACCATTACCGAATAAACAGTAAATCATATATATCAAGCTCATACAAAATACTTAATACCTATTAGATATTTTTTTCAGGTTATCGTCGTGTCCCAGTTTCATAAATCATCAAGAAAAGGTCTTTCGCCACTTGTAGCAGCAACACTCCTTATAGCTTTTACGTTATCTAGTGCAGCAATACTTACTGTGTGGGTTACAGATATTACAAATCAACAAAAAGCAGAATCAACACGGTTTGAAGAAAAGATTGCATGTGCGGGATCAAATATCCAAGCAAATCTGGATTTTGCTAAATGGGATGCCGACAATACAACTTTTTCAATTTATATTAGAAATAAAGGTGTTAATACTATTTTGATTGATGAATATTTAGTCTGGTATGAGTTCCGTTCAACCCCGGTTTATATTGATGCATCTGATCTGAAAATCGAAAAAGATAAGGCTATAATGTTAGACATTAATGTTTCAAAGGGTGTCTCTGATTTTGGTTATATAAATATTAGTGAAGCAGGAGAACCAATAAAAATTAAATATCTGACGACTTGTGATGGTGTTTTCTCTCAAGTTCAAAGACCCATGTTGGGTTGGAACACTGTTAGTTAAAACTTAATATGACTCAATTATTTATATTCTTAAGACCTAAAGTATGTTTATGTCTGGAATTCAAAAAAGGAAAGCCATATCTCCATTTATTGCGGCTGTATTTCTTATTGCAACAACTATATTTATAGGTGGGTTTACGGCAACGTGGATTAAAGACTTTTCAAAAACACAAACAGAAACCGTTCTTAGTAACACAAATACGGAATGTAATTATGTATATCTTAACCCTATAAATCCTAGTTTACTGAATGGTACCTTTTCACTTATAGTTCAAAATACTGGAACTGGTTCAACAACCTTAAGTGATATTCAGATAATCTATGATAATAATACACAACTTCAAAAATCGTTATCCTCTATTGAATTACGAGGTTTAGAAATGGCACCAATATCAATTTATAACGTTAGCAGTAACATCTATATGATAAATATAATATCTGATTGTAAAACTCTAAGTATTTATTCTTATGATATCTCGTTCATATGATATTTCCGTCATATGATTTTTAGTTTCTTATGTAATTATTTAAGCAATATTGTATAACTATATTTATGCAATCTTATCCGGTGCGTAGTCGTAAAGCTTTTGTAAAAATATTAGAAGTATCAATTGCATCTTTTATCTTATTTATATTTATTGCTCTTTTTTCGGTTGTGGATGATATGGCCTATGATTTGATTGATCTTGAAATGACTGTGTACGAATCTTTTGAATACTTATACTTATCTGGAACTCTCGGCCAATTCGCAGTATCTAGCAATCTTACAGGTTTTAACGACTCGTTTAGAGCTGTTGTATCTCCGATATATAACTTTGATGTTGGACTAAAAAATAGCACAGCCTATATTGTACCACAATTACCAGATAAGTCAGATATCTATGTGTACCAATATCTTGTTTCAGGGTCCGATACAACATTTTCTCCGACTGTATTTAGTCTATATGTATGGTGATGTTATGGGTAAAAAGGGTCAATATTATATAGTTGGAGCAGCAATCCTAGTGTTTGTATTAGCATCTTTAATAGCTTCAAAAGGTTATGACGCACAGTCTCTTGCAAGTGACACCAATCAATATGTTTTTGACAACCTATATATAGATCTAGCACACCTATCTAATGTGATTATCGCTGAAAATAGAACAACGGAATCTATGGAACACTCTCTTGGGTCTTATTTTAATCTCACAAAAGATTTTGTAAAAAATAAGAATCTGTTTATTGAAGGTTATATGTTTGTAGGAGTTCCTTATGAAAATAGTTTAAATGTAACTATTGTTAATTTGTATAATGCTTCTTTTTCTGATATGAATTTGAATATTTCTTCAATATCTAGTTTAACAACAATTCCTGCAGAATCTATAAAAACAGTTTCATTTGTTGATGTATTTAATACAACATCAGAAATTGAAGTATCTTATCGTATTGTTGAACTTGATGAGGGTTTAAGTTTTAATGTAACACAAAAAACGTTTTCAGTATTCCGTTTGACACTTATTGGTCCTGGAACAAAGATAACTTCCCTTGAAAAACGTCTATAATCAGAGAGTTTATGTTAAAAATCTTAACTTTAATATATTGCCTTGAATAATGTTATATATGCGAAAAGCAATATCACCTTTAATTTCTGGAGTGTTGTATACTGGAATATTAATAATGGCAATATCTTTTGTTTTATCTATGGTAGTTCCAGCTATTGATAATCTCGCAGATACTCTTAAAGTTGATACTTCAAAAGACATGATGTACTCAATAGATCTTTATGTGAATAAGGTTGCGTCATCAGGTAAAGGCTCAAAAAGGACAATCCCTATTAGTTTTGAAATAGGAACCTTAAATGTTGATACTGAAAAAAACAGGATTTTATTTTTAGCCGATGTAGATACGAGGGATATTGCACCTAGAACCTCTTTATATCAAGGGAATGTTAAGATTAGTTCAAATGCAAACACAAATTTAAGTTATTTTAATAATTCCTATGTTCTTGAAAACGAGCATCTTAAGGTCACACTTTTTGGGAATGGCACTATTTTACAACCTCAATATATAGATTTTAATAACATTATAGAATCAATCTATATGAAGGAAGTTGAAGAAAATCTAACAGGTATTGGATTAAATGTTGATGGCCTTAATGATGCGTATTGTTGGTCTGAAGCTGTAACTGGAATAAATTTAGGTCGTGCTCGTGTAATCCAGCATTGTAATTCGTCAAATCTCTTATTTGATGTATATATAGTTCTTGAATCTAGTGCAGATTATTTATCAGTCTCTATAAAAAATCCAAGCACAGAATATACTAATGTTTCATTGGTTATTGATTCTACACATATAAGTTCGTCTGTTTTAGATTCTGGAAAAATATTTATCACCTCTGAAAAATCAGATTATGTTATCGCACTTGTATCTGATTCTTATGCTGTTACTTCAAGCACTGCGTCCTCAATATCAATGACACAGGAATTTGATAGCAATGAGTTTTATGTTGTGTTCACTCAAGGTAGCAATCAAATAGTGCGGTCTAGATTGGATTTAGTTGCATCTGGGAAATTTGATTTGTATTATGATCCTAGTTTTGCTTTTAAGATGTCTGATAAAAATCATATTGAATTTTCTTTAGATTATACTAATGATAATATTAATCTTAGCGGAACTTCACTACTTCTTAGGCCTGGAAATTATATGTTATCTATTGAAAATAATGGTAGTTTGGGTAATTATATTACTATTCTATTAAAAACGGTTTAGTGATTTTATGGGACGATACGGTACTACATCAATTGATAATGTGATTAGTTTTGTGCTTTTCTTGGGTATTGTAACAATTATAATGTTTTATGCAGTTGAGTTATCCGATTCAAATCATATTGGTCTTTCAGATGATTACGTTTCTCTATGGGGTCGTTATATGGAACCACAAGATTCTTTTAATCTGTATATTGTACCTGTGTATGTAACATCAATTAAAACAATAGCTAATTACGCCATAAATATTACTAGTAATTATAATACTGATTTTAATCCAGATTCAATAACTGTTTTTGATTCAAATTGGGTTGAAGTGCCAAGCATTTATAATACGTCTTTATTTTTTTCAAGTAATTTAACGAGTGGTAATAACCTATTTTATATTGGTTATTCAACTGATTTTAGATTCACTGAACTATCAATGTTGACAGATATAACTTTTTCCGAAAGTTGGATTAACAATTCTAAAATCAGTCTTAATTTTACTCAAAGTGGTATGTCTAGTATGATTTTTAATGGTAGCGAATTTTTAACAACTGGCATTTATTTTGACAATACTTCTTCATTTTATATGGAAAATCTTTCAGTATTACATTCTGTATTTTTTGAAAATTTGACTGTACGTATGTATCCTAACACGTCAAGAATATTTGTAGAAACGAACATCCCTAAAACAATTATTTTTAATATAACGGATGTGTTCGACAGGTTTTATAATGGTTCAGTGAATCAATTTAATGAATCATTATATGAATTATTTACTTTCAATACAGGGTTCCTTGATATGTATTCGACAACAAATTCAAACGGAATTGCTTTAATGGGGGATAATATGTCTATAATTATAGAAAATCATATATCTCCTGCACAAAAGACTATTTATTTATCAGGAGTATCTTTTTTTGAAGTCTATTTACACAATTCAGATTATCTGCAAGCACTTGACGAACTTGATATATTTTTCACACCGCCAACTATTATGCTTGGTTCTACTGAACTATTAAAAGATATAACGAACAATTTATTCATAGATTATAGATATAATGATACTAACAATAATACTCTTTTTGGTATACCTAAGATTGATTCATTTATGGCACGAATAGATCTTGAGTAATTGTGTGTTATAGATTACATTTTGCATTTTGATTTAGGATTTATAATTCTGTGTATGTTATGTACAAACGAATATTTCAATTATTTCTAAGTTATATTAATTCTTAAAAATAAAATTAACAGTTAGATTAATACTTAAATTAATAATTTATCGTTAAATTAATAGTAACTATTTAACATTTTAATGTGAATATAGGTATTATACGATGTGTGTGATTATTATGTCTTCTCAACAATTAAAAAAAATTCTTGATGATTTGAAAATAGTTATCGGTTCAAAAATCGTTGTTAAAACAAAAGATACTATTTATGAAGGTATTCTTATGCCTCGTTCTGAGCTTTCAGATCAAAACACAATTGTTATGAAACTTGATAATGGATATAATGTAGGGATTCTGTATACTAAAGATGTTTCAATACAAGCCTCTAAAACCAAAGCTATTGTGAGAACTTTAGGTAAACAGAAACAAGTAAATCAGAAATTCGATCCCAAAAAACCAAAGATTTCTCTTGTATCAACAGGGGGCACAATATCTGCGCGTGTTGATTATAAGACGGGTGGTGTTTATTTCCTGATGGACCCTGAAGAAATTCTTTCAGGTGTACCCGAACTTAAAGATATAATTAATCTTGACAGTATAAAAAGTCCTTTTAAGGTAGGTAGTGAAGATATGTCACCAAAGGATTATATAGTTCTTGCAAAAACCATAGCAAAAGAGCTAAATTCTGGTGCAGATGGTGTTATTGTAACACATGGTACTGATACACTTCATTATACGAGTGCTGCATTATCTTTTATGCTTAGGGATCTTTCAAAACCCGTCGCTCTTGTTGGTGCTCAAAAATCCTCAGATCGAAGTAGTTTTGATGGTGCAATTAATCTAATCTGTGCTGCACGGTATGTTGCAAGTGATATGGCTGGTGTTGCTGTTGTTATGCATGGTAGTCTTAATGATGATTATTGTCTTGTAACGCCCGGTACTAAAGTTCGTAAGATGCATACTTCAAGACGTGATGCATTTAGGCCTATAAATGCATTGCCTATTGCAAAAATTTGGCATGATGGTAAATGTGAGATAATTGATAAGGCTTATAAGAAAAAGTCAGATTCAAAAGTTACGCTTGATGCAAAGTTTGAGGATAAAGTTGCGATTGTGCATACCTATCCTGGTGCGAAAACGGACATTTTAGATTTTTATGTTGCTAATAGGTATAAAGGTATTGTGATTGGTGCAACTGCTTTAGGTCATGTGCCTTCATCATGGCTATCTTCATTAAAAAAAATGATTGATGCTGGTATTTCTGTTGTTATTGCGTCTCAGACTTTATATGGTAGTACACATCCTCATGTATATAGACAGCTTATTGAATTGGATAATATTGGTGTTATTTTTGTTAAGGATATGCTTCCAGAAGTTGCTTATATAAAATTAGGATGGGTTCTTGCACATGTTACAAAATCTGATGATGTTAAAAAGATGATGCTTGAAAATTATGCAGGTGAATTTACAACGTGTTTAACGCTTAATATGTTCCTTTATTAAGATTTATGTTAATATTATAACAATGTGTCATATGACACAAAGGTGATTATATGATTGATAATGCAATAGAAAATACGCAAATATTTGTGTCTAAAAAGATGGGTCAAGACCCACTTTTTGGGTATCTTCATGCTGAGCGGGTTCGTATGAATGCACTTAAGCTTGCTGAAACGTTAGGTGGTAATAAACAAATTGTTCAGATTGCAGCACTTTTTGATGATATATCTTTTAATAAAAATAATGTTGAGACTCATGCTATTGAAAGTGCCAATATCGCTAAGACATTTCTTGAACACGAACTTAAATTTCCAACCGTTAAAATTAATGCAATCTTGAATATAATAAAAAAACATGAGCGACGTGTGTGGTCTGAGGATTTTAAACCTGAAACTCTTGAAGAAAAAATTGTATTTGATGCTGAAGTGATGGAACGTGTGTCTGCACTTGGTTTTGTCAAATTTATACATACTGCTGGTACTCTTAATTTTAATAGTCGGGAATTGATAAATCTGCTTAATGATTTTATTGAAAATAATTATTCAGCTATATTTTTTGACGAGACTAAGAAACATCTTGAATGGGATTATAGGCTTGTTGGTACAATGCTTAAGAATATTAAGACTGAATGTGAATTTTAAGTTATTGGTGTATATATGGTATCTCACGATTATAAAAAACTAAATTTCAAATGTGGTTTGGAATTTCATCAAGCTCTTGATACTGGAAAATTATTTTGTTCTTGTTCAAGTAAACTTTCTGAAGAATTGTTTGTTACTTCAGTTGAGCGTCGTCTTAGGCCTGTTGCTGGTGAAACAGGAAATGTGGATCCTGCAGTTCTTTTTGAATCCTTTAGGGACCGATCTTTTGTTTATAATATATATGCAGGTGAATCTTGTCTTGTTGAGTTGGATTGTGAACCTCCGCACCCCGTAAACGCATTGGCTTTCGATGTTTCACTTAAGATTGCTTTGATGCTTAATCTTGATATACCTCATGAAATATTTTTTATGCGTAAGACTGTTAATGATGGTTCAGCAACATCTGGATTTCAAAGAACTGCTTTAATAGGTACTGGTAATATGAATTCAATAATAAAAAGTTCATTTGGTGATGTGCATATAGAAAATATGAGTCTTGAAGAGGATGCTTCAAAAATAGAAAAACGTGAAGGTGCTAAGGTTTATTATTCTTTAAGTCGTTTGGGTATACCTCTTGTTGAAATAGGTACTGCACCTGAGATAAAAACACCTGAACATGCTTTAGATATTGCAAAAATTATAGGTACTTTTTTGAGATCTTTTAATGAAATTAAACGTGGTATTGGGACTATACGTCAAGATGTGAATATCTCAATCGCTGGTGGTGAACGGATTGAAGTTAAAGGTTGGCAAGATTTAAATAAATTACCGCGTTTGATTGAGAATGAAGTTTCAAGACAAATTTTTTTAATTGAATTTAAGAATTATTTGGTCGAGAAAAACTTCACTGAACTAAAAACGAATTCAGTGTGTGATGTGACTGATATATTCAAGACTTCAAAATCTAAATTAGTATCTCGGATGTTATCTGGTGATTCTGTTGTTCTCTCTCTTAAACTTGAAAACTTCAGTGAACAATTAAAACGTGATGTCTGTGTTGGTAAGACTTTTGGTAAGGAATTAGCTGAGTATGCTATGGCTTATGGTGTTAAGGGTATGATCCACAGTGATGAAGATCTTTCAAAATATGGTCTTGAAACTGAATTCAAAACACTTTCAAAATATCTTGACGCGAAAAAGAATGATCTTGTTTTAATTATAATTGAATCTGAATCTGTTGCAAAAAAAGCGATAAATTCTGTAATAGATCGTATTAATTATTGTCTTGTTGGTGTTCCTAAAGAGACTAGGGTACCAAATCATGTGCTTGCAACGACTAGTTATGCAAGACCCTTACCTGGTTCAGATCGTATGTATCCTGAAACTGATGTCGCATCTATTGTTATTGATTCAATTACACTTAACAAAATTTCAAAAATGCTTCCCGAAACTCTTGATGCTAAACGGCAGCGTTTTGAGGCTAATTTAGGTATTAATGTAGAATTAGTGAATGCGTTAATATCTTCTAAATATTTGTATCTTTTTGACATTTTATCTTCAAAATATGCACCTGTTGCAAAAGAAATTGCAAACTGTTTTGTGAATACTCTTTTTGATTTAAAATCTCGTGAAAATCTTGATATTGCTTTATTGGATGATATCTTTTTTGATGAGCTTTTTAGTCTTTTGATAAAACAAAAAATTAAAAAAGCAATAATTCCTTATATCTTGTCTGAAAAGATAAAAACACCTAATAAAACCATTTTAGATATATTAAGTGGTGTCGAAACAGTCTCTGATGTGGAAGTACTATCTGTAATCAAAAAGTTGATTTCAGAAAACAAAGATGTATCAAAAAATGCGATAATGGGTATGGTTATGGCTAAGCTTCGTGGCAAAGTTGATGGAAAAGTTGTTTCTGATTTGGTTTTGAAACAATTTCAAAACTAATTTAATTTTATATTGATATTTTTTAAAATAAGAACTATACTATAAAAAGGATAATTTAACTTAGAAATTTAAACAGTTAAATTCTGTTTTCAAATCTTTTATTTTTTGATTTAATACTGTGTCTGTTATGTCTTGACTGTACTTGATTATTTCCGTAATCTTTTTATTGAATTCTTTAATAATCTGGGTTATTGGATGTTCTGCATATGTTTCTGTTTTGGTTGTTTTTGGTTCTAAATATGTGGGTTTTTGTGTTTCTTGTTCTTCTTCATCTTCGTTTGTATTTTTGATTGTATATAGTTCTTCGTCATCGATTCGGTTAGTACCTATTCTATGTGCATTTTGTGTATTTGATGTTTTTGGGTCCTTATAGTGTATTTTTGGATGTGTGTCTGTTGTTGTAGTATTTATGTCTGTTATATATTCTGTATTTATATTTGTTTCTGGATTTTTAATCGCATTATATAGGTCTTCAGCATAAGTGTTTGTAAATTTATTTTTATATTTTGTAATTGTAGTTTTAAAATCTTTTACAGATCTGATTGTGTCATTAAAACGTTTTCGTCCAAGGTTTATATTACCCTCTCCGATTATATCATATAGGCTTTTTACAACCGTTTCATATTTTTCATAAAGTGTATTTGTTATGTTGTGTTTATTGTTTGCTTTTTGCACTATTGTTGCATCACCTTCTGCAATAAGTTTATTGAATTTTTTATCTATGTATGGGAGTATGTCTGCTTGTTGAGCATGTACTAATTCGTGTGTTTTTACAGAGTCTTTATATTTTGTATCTGTTATTGAGGGGTCTAAGTATATTGAGATATGATCTGGTTTTATTTCAGTACCATTTAGTTTATATTTAATCTCTGTAAGACCTACTGTATTTGATGGCAATCTTGCAATTGTGTAATCTAATTCTGTAACGTCATATTTATGTTCTTTTGGTGTGTGTTTTAATGTTTTTAGGTATCTTTCAGCTAAGTCAAATATATTATAATCTGGTTTGTTTGTTGTTGTATATTGTTTTAATATCTCTGTATTGTATTCGGGTTGTGTGTCTGTAATATATTTAGGTTGTATGTCTGTGATGTATTTTGGTTTTGTGTCTATTAAATATGGTGCTTGTTTGTTTGATATACCTAAATCTATTGTGTGTGTATCTGTTTTGTATTGTATTTGGGGAGCTACTATATATGCTGATTTCAAATCACTTAAATACATAAATAACACCTGATTTTTGTTAAAGTTAAAATTAGTTATATATATTTCATATTTATTTAATTTTATAAATATTTGTTAAATATTTGTGCTAAC
Organism: Nanobdellati archaeon; assembly: GCA_019429005.1. GTDB lineage: Archaea > EX4484-52 > EX4484-52 > EX4484-52 > GLR71 > JAHYJR01. Next base: position 200,689 of record JAHYJR010000001.1, read on the forward strand.
TCTCACAAAAATATGCTAGTTTTTAGGGTATTTTTTAACAGATTAGCACGCTTGCTAACGTTTTATATCTAATACTGTATTTTTATTATTTTTTTGTCTGTTTTTTTATTTGTGTGAGACCAAACCTTTATTTAAACTGCGTTCTAAGATTATGTATGGTATTTAAGCATCTTGTCTTTTGGATTTCAGGAATTTTTGGAACTTCAAGGCCTGTGGTATACAAGGATGAGCTTGATGCTATTGTTGAAACTGTTGTGGGTGGGTTTTCAAAGATTAATTTACGTATTTCTCAAAGTGATAATGAACTTAGTCTTTTGAGACAATCTGTGCTTCAGACACAACAAATACCAATTAGTGTGAATCTTCCTCAATTAGATAGCCTTATTATGGGTTATTCTACGATTTCAGAACGTGTTCATGTTGTTGAGTCTAATAAAGATGTTATTAGTAATAAATTATTTATTTTAGAATCGACGCTCTCGTCTCGTATTGATTCTATTGTGTCTCAAAAACTAGAATCTATGGGCTCTAGTACCATTTCCGGTTCTTTAACAACACCTCAAATACTTGAATCTTTGCGTGCTCTAGAATCTTCTGTAAATCATATTAAATCTGAGTTAGTTACACGTTCAACTGTTGAATCTAACAACGTTACAACACCTAACAACAACGTTACAACAGCAAATAACAATGTTACAACACCTAACAACAACGTTACAACACCTAATAACAACGTTACAACACCTAATAACAATGTTACAACACCTAATAAGAACGTTACAACAGCAAATATGTCGTTTGATGATGATTTGACTGCACAAGACGATGTTTATGGGGGTTCCGTTGACTTTGGTCAGGGTGTACAAAACGTGTCTGGGCCAAAAGCTTTTGGTTTTAAACCTACTCGTACGGTTGTCACTTCGCGTAATATGAATAAAGTACTTGTTTCATCCTTAATACCTGTTTTTAATGAGCTTTTAAATGCTGAGAAATTTTTATCTTACTCTGAATTGTCTAAACGTCTAAATAAAAAAGAAGCAACGGCAAGAGCTTATGTTAATGCTTTGAAAACTTATGGTGTTTCTATTGATGAACAGACTGTTTCTAACGGGCGTAAGCTTGTAAGGCTTGCAAAGGATGTTGTGCGTAAATATCTTATTCCTTAAGATGTAATTCTTTATAGTTCCTGCTGTTATAACAGCAGGTTGTTATTCAATAACATTGTTATAACATTGTTATAACACTATTTAATCAATATCTATAGTCTTATTTAATTATCTATACTGTTATAACACAGAATAACATTGTTATAACAGCTATAGAGACTACTGTTTTATATATCTTTCAACGTGTTTTTCATTAGTTAGGGGTTTATTAGTCACTGAAGCTTCATTGAACTTTTTTTTGAATTCACTGAAACTTCACTGCACTATAAAACTAAAATATGTTTTTTGTGTGTGGGTGTTTTTATCGTTTTATAATCTTTTTGTTTTGCGTTTCCCTCTATTTCTATTGTTTTTTTCTGTTTTTTTGATCTGTTAGAATCTTTGGGTTTGTGTATGTGTGTGTGTGTATGTGTTTGGATTTTGTTATTTGTGTTATTTTGGGTGGTGTCTATTAGTCTATGTTCTGTTATAATTTTCTACAAAAATAACCACTTTTTGTGAGGGTTAAACTTTTGTTTATTTATGTTGTTTGAATTTAGCTTTCTTATGGTCTTTATTGGCTCTTTTAGGTCTCCGTTTGTCTCGATTGTGGCATTTATTTTGTTTAACTCTATATTATTTAGTATTTCTTTGTCTTTTGCCCCCCCCCTTTAGTATTCTCATTTGATTTCGTTTATTTTTCATTTAGATTTCAGGATCTTTTGTTTTCATTTTTTTTTGTCTATTTTTTTCAATTACTATCAATTTTCAGAATATTTGTTTTTATCTCTATTTTTGGCTTTTTTTTGTTATAACTCTCACATTTATATCTTATTTTATCCTAATTTGGGTTTATTTCCTGTTTTTATCTAATTTAAGCCTTTATCTGTAATCTAAATCTATCTCTATTGTTGTATTTTCGTTGTGTTTAAGTCTTTTTAGAAAAAAATAGTTACTTTTGTTCCTTAGTTATCCTTTAGTCTGACACATCTTAACGTTTATCATGTATATCTTAGCGTTTAGTACTTTGTTTTTGTATTCCTGGTATCTGTCTCTTATTGTTCTGCGTTTCTATTATATCTCTTGAATTCTGCTCTATATAGTACGTATTTTTTAATCGTATTATATTGCTATATTTACTGTATTTACTCTATATTGCTAGTGGTTTTTATGCTCTTTTTATTGTTTATTTTTGTATCCTTATTTAATCTTGCTAGCACACTCTTTGGGGGTATATTTGTTTAACACAGATTTTTTATTTTACTATTTTTTTATTTTGCAGACTTTATTCACACATTTCACATTTTATTTAAATAGCTTCTGAATCTCTTTCAAATTAGACCTTAACTCTCACATTTAGTGGCTCATTTTATTTGTCTTTCTTTTTGAATTTGGGGTTTTTAAGTGTTTATTGTGCTGTTTTAACGCACTTTATACTATTTAGATTTTATTGTATTCTGCTGGTTTTTTAAAATGCTTTATATCTTTATAACACACCCGTTTTTAGGTTTTTTCCTTTCAAATGTGTATATGCCTACTGTTAAGCTCTATTTCTGTTAAATTAGATCTTGTCCTATTATATTTAGATTGTCTTATAGTTTCATAGTTTTGATATATCTTTTAAATACTACATATTATAAAACTCAATTTATACCAATAGACAAGCATATCTTTATATTGCTATATCACTAAATAAATGGTTGTTTTATTGTCTATTGTGCTTAATAATACAGCTTATTTGGAGACAATAGCCCAAAATATGCAATCTTAGGCAAGAACTTAGTTATTTTGGCCTTTTCACGGCACAAAAATTCACAATTTTTTCATATTAGGTTTCTTTTAACTCTCTCTTTTTTTATTTTTTAAAATTCAGAACTTAGGCACTAGGGTGTATCAGATTCTGTATTATAGTTATATTTCTTTGCGCTAAACGCTTTTACTGCAAGCACTATGCTTTCAAAGAAACGTTCACATCTGTTTGATAGTTTATAATAATCACGTTCTTTTGTTTCTATTAGACCTATGCCAATAAGTTTGTTTATCATGCTGTAATATGTTGTTTTGGATATATTGTGTTCCTTACAATATATATCCCAATTGGACCTATCAAAAACACCATTATTACCTTTTTGTCTTAGTTCTTTTAGGAATGTATAGGCATGATCTGGCAGCATTACATTTTTTGAACCTCTATATAACAGGCTCATAAGGCTTTCAAAATCAGGGGTTTCAAGCGGTTTTACAGATATTGTCGTGTGGTATCTTCTAGGTTTTTTTGTATCCATAATCAATCACATTGATTTTTTGTTTTTTCTTGTTTTTATGTATTCCTATATTATGTAGAATGGATTGGTTTTATTTTTGTCTAGAAAAAATACACCATTCTGATATGTATCTGAATACACAACACTCGTACAAAACCCCCTTGATTACTAGCCTAAACATGGCAAAAATAGCGAAGCTAGTATGTTTAGTTTAGTTATATTAGAATAATGTAGTGTTACTAAGGTATATACAAATAAAAGTATAATGATATAGTAAGATATTTTATATCTTATATATTAGACTATCTAAATACATATATATCTATATTACAATGTATATACTGTACAATGTATAAGTTAGGCACCAATATTGTTTTTGTTAGGCACTAAAAAGTAGGGTTGTTAGGCACTATTTTTGTTTTTTTAGGTTATAAAATTCATTTAGATAATACGTATTTTTGTATGCTATCTGTAATTTAATGTGTATTGTTTATGTATGTTTGAATAATATGTAGTTAGGCACTAGACAGGTTCTTATTTAGCCCTTTTAATCAAAATTTAAGAAAAAACAGACTTTTTAGGCTAAAAATAAACAAAAAAACGATATCACTTAAGCTTTTTCATCACTTTTTCAAAATCTTTAGCATATTCAGAACCTTTTTCAGTCAGTTTTATGTATTTTATACGACCTACTTTTTCAAAAGAAACAATACCTTTTTTCATGAAAAGCTCAAGTATCTTTACTGTATGTGAATATGTGCAATCTGTTATTTTTGCAAGTGTTGATGCATATACACTTTCATTCTTAATACGTAATGCTAATAGTATTTGAACGGGTTTTGCGTGTAAAAAGAGATCACATAATTCTTCATTTTCTTTAACCATATTCAAACCACCATTAGATAATTGTTAGTATTCTTACTATAAATATCTTTTTGATTTGATGTATATATACCTGCTGTTAAATATATATTGTTGTACAGTTGTTCGGCAATTGACTTTTAATCAATATAATGCGAATCCAATTCCTTTGTTTTAACATTTGGTAGTTGGAATGGTGGTGGAAGATTAATCTGTGTTGCATTTATAAGTGCTGTTACAGATGCTTTTGCAAGAATGTTATTAAGTATAGGGATTATTATTTTTTTATCGATTTTTTTATCTGTTGTCCAGGTTTTAATAATATCTTCTGTTCCTTTTTCATATATAACACGTCCTCTTATTTTAATACCTGCAATTTCGCTATCATCTAATATATATGTTGTTATATGTTCAAAAAAGACAATAGCATTATATTCATTTATTGTGCTTTTAGAATTAGTATCTTTCTTTATAATTGGTTTGACATCAACAATATTAGCATGACTATTAATTTTTATGTTGCCTTTGATATCTCTTTTTTTCCCACAATTTATGCTATCTATGAATGTTTTTAGGATCATTGTGTATCTACCTTTGATTTTTTATTTTTTTCAATCTCTTGAACAACCTTTGCCATATCAAAGCTGCCACGTTTTCCAAGGTATCTAATGACTTTCTGTTTGGATGTTTTGTTTTCCCACGTGTTCTCTACAAGATACCAATACTCATGACCTTTTATAATTTTTTTTCTAATAAACATTGGGGGTCTATATCTCCAATATACTTTATATTTTAGATTATTGCCTATTTTAGATAATTGCGTGGTATTTCAGTATGACAAATGCGATATATATTATCAATGTGAACATAAACACAAGTTCAATAATTTCTGAAATATTAAGTTCATTTAGACTTTTTTGAATCTTATTTTGCGTTTTTTCAACTTTTTTAACACTTTTGATTATTTCTACAGCCTTTGGCTTAGTTGTTTTTACAACGTTATTTTTTGTAGTTTTTGCAGTTTTTTTAACAGCCATGTAAACACCAATTCTATTTAGATTTTATCTGTATTTAAGTTTATCTCTATTATTGTTTTTTAGAAAAAAAGGATTATGGAACTATTAAACTAAAAATAGTTCCTTTATTTTTTAAGTGATTCTTTTATCATACTAATTAATGTTTTATCTAGTTTTTGAGGTTTACCAAGTACAGAACCATATATTTTGTCAAGTTCTTTATATTTTTCATCACAAATGTCTATAATTGTGGTAAGTGTTTCAACATAAGTCTTTAACGTTCTCCCATTATGTTTGTTATTTATATTTTTTTGAAATTCTGTTGTGTTTGCGAGTATACCCATAAGCATATTTTTTGCAATGAATTTACGTGATTCTAAAAGGTATACGGTTTTATCAACGTATTCATCAATATTTTTTATAACAACATCTTTATCTTCATAATGCTCGTTTAGAGTTTCTACAACGTGTGTTTTTATGTTATTTACTGAATCATATATTTGATCTAAAGTCCATAATGTTTTATATTTGTTAGATTCTTGTTTTCCTGTCGCATTTAAACAACTATAATCAATTACACTATCACTCGCATCAAGACCTTCCTTTTGATATGCTTTTGCGACATTATTACTATATGTAGAACTTTCTTGTGGTCTATTATCAAGATATGTTTCAACACTTTTATCAGTAATTTTTTTGATGGCTCGCTCTTTATGCCCTTCAATGTAACCAACTGACATTAATACTGCTGAAACAACTGTCAATATAGAGATAGTTAATGTAATAATTTCCATTTAATCCACAGTATAAAATTAGTATTTAGTAGTTTATATATTTTATAGGTGATTTGAACTTGAAATATCATATATTTATCTTTAAATCTTTTAGAAAAAGGAATAGTCCCGCCAGGATTCGAACCTGGGTCTAGAGATCCAGAGTCTCTTATGCTTGGCCTCTACATTACGGGACTTTAGTACGGTAGTTTTATTTACTATAAAAAGTATTAAATAAGTATGGTTATGATTCAAAAATCTGATGGCGTTGTTGAAGCTCTTGATATTAAAAAAACAAGACATAGTTGTATTCGCGCAGGTGCAACAGAACAGATGGCTGATGAGATTATGAAGGTTGTTTTATCAAAAATAAATGATGGTGATAGTACAAAAAAAATAAGGACTATAATATATGATGAATTACATAAGCGTGAAGATACTTTAGCGCATAGGTATGATCTTAAATATGCACTTTCTAGGCTTGACCCTACAACAAGTCAATTTGAGAAATACATAACTAGACTTTTTTCTTATTTCGGTTATGAGACAAAGCATAGTCCCGTACCCAAACCTATGGGTCATTGCACAGATCACGAAATTGATGTATTTATGAAAAATTCTGAAGGTATAAAATTCATAGAATGTAAGCATCATTTTCATTATTATCGTGATACCGGTCTTGATGTGCCAATGCGTGTCTGGGCTAGACTTCAAGATCTTCAAGATGGTTTTAAAAGCGGTCGTAAAAATTCATTTAATTTTAAAGGCGCATGGGTCATCACAAACACAAAATTATCAGGGTATGCAATAAGGTATGCAACTTGTAAGAAAATAGAATATCTGGCCTGGAATCAACCTAAAGGTAATGGTTTGAATGATTACATTGAAAAAGTGAAGGCCTATCCGTTAACCATAGTACCTTTGAATGATTATGATCGTGTGAAACTTGCTGCTGAAAACATAATAGATATTAAGGATTTTGTTGCAGCCGACCCTGATAAATTATTAAAATCGGGTATATCAAACGCGAAATCAGAGAAAGTACGTCGTTTTATATATAAATTGACAGAGTGATGTAAAAGGGTCTGGTTTTTAATTTTAGACCCTTGCACATACTCAATTAAAATTATTTATATTTATGCCGAGTGGAATGATTTTCCATATACTCCATTAGTTGTGATATAACAGTTTTATTTGGCTTTTTTAAAAGTAATTCTTGTGTTTTTGCTGTTTTTCCAATGTATTTATTAATGTCTTCAATGGTTATGTTTGTATCTGCCATGGCTTCTGATATTTCTGTAAGTTTATCACGAAGATCATCTGTTCTAGTTATTTTTGTTAGGTCTAGGGAATTTAATGCTAGATAGGTTTCTGCAAACAGCTCAGGTCTCGTGTATACCGTACCTTTAGAACTTGTAACATTCTCAGGCAAGTCCTGTACAAAATCCATGATGTTCTTTATAATCTTGTGTTTTTGTGTATCTATATCTAAAACTCTTTAATCAAAAATATCTACCGTATATAACCTATTGATAACACCGTTTAAATAAATACTGATGTTTAGCTGCAGAATCCCAAAACTTTAAAAAATCCCCTTGTGAATTATATATATGGCTAAACATAAGAAAAAATCTGAAAGTTCAAATGGTAAATTTACATTGATTGTTATTGCTATATTCATATTATCTACTGTTGGCTCAATTATGCTATCCTCACCAGCAAATACAGGGACTGAAATCGCGTATCCCGAATCTGCTGTTATCGACAGGCAGTTTACACAAGGCGAATTTACAGCAATAAGACAAAGTGGTCTTGTAGCAATCATTTTTTCATCAGATATTTGTATTGAAAACTGTGATCTTATGCTTATGGACCTTGAGCGTACTGTACAGAAATATTCTCCATATGTGTTTATGTCAAGAACCTATAATGCATCTGCACCAATAACGCTTATAAGTTATTCTGCTATAGAAGAATTTGAGACTTTTAATCAAACTGTTATTGATGAAGTAATATGTCAATCGCTATATATTGACCCTGCAGAAAAATCAAAATATTGTCTTCCTTTAGCATTTAAGCAATAGGTTTTCAGTATCTTTAATTTCTTTTTTGAATCGTTTTATAGTATTTATCAGAACGTCTTTTTGAACTTTTATAAGGGTGCATATTGTAGATATCATTTCATCATCAGATAAATCTGTTTTTTGATTTTCTGTTGATTCATATTCTCTTTTTGCTTTATCTATTTGGATTTTTATTGTCGCTCTAAGCTGTACTGCTTTATCTTTATCAGTTGTTTCAATGTGACTGGCATAGCCAAGAATGTTCTTTACTTTATTTACAGATTTCCAGTAATTAAAAAGGTGTTTTGTTGCATCTAATGTTTCCATTTTGTCTTTAACACCAATCTCTTTTACATATTCTTCAAGCATATTACTTGTGTCTGTTATGTTATCTTCAACACTATTTCCCGCCACAAATTCAATTCTTACGATACCATCTTGTATCTTTTTTGTGCCTAAAATCTTGATCTTTCCAATATCCTTTGTATTTGTGCAGTGTATACCGCCACAAGCTTCAGCATCATATTTTCCGACTTCAACAATTCGAATGATTTTTCCAGGTGGTGCACCGCCTTGATATATTCTAAAACCATGTTTTTCTTCAGCATCCTGTCGTGACATAAACTGTGTTTTAATTGGTATTGCCTCATAAATTATTTTATTTGCTGTATCTTCAATCTGTTTTAGCTCTTCAGCACTGATTTTTTTATAATGCGTAATATCTAGACGTGATTTTTTAATACCTTTATTCGCACCACCCTGCCAGACGTGGTCACCAAGAACTAGTTTTGCACTTGCACCTAGAATATGTGTTGCTGAGTGCATCTGTGCTAAAGTCTTACGTCGCACAGCATTAATAACACCTACAACTTGTGCGTTTAAGCTAAAGCTTTTAATGTCCTCAACTTCATGCAAAACAACATCTTGTACTTTTTCAACATTTATGACTTTTTTATCATTTAATGTTCCGCTATCGTATGGCTGACCACCACCTGTCGGATAAAACAATGTTTTATCTAAAACAAGCCACTTGTTATCTATTATATCTATGATTTTTCCACTAAATTCCATTTTTTCAGGTGATTCGTAATAAAGCATATCTGTTTTATCAATACCTTTGACATCAACTGTAACTTTTTTAGTTCTAAGTGGTGCTTTCTGATGTTTTTCAGACAATTTTGAATAGAATTCTCCAGGGATTTTGATTTCAAGATGTTTAGTTCTTGCAACATTTTCAATAAGTTCTGGTGTAATTCCTTGAGATTCGTAAAGTGTCATAAGTGTATTTTTATCAAATTTATTTTTTTTGTCAATCATCGTATTGATGATTCTTTTTGCGTTTGTCAATGTTTTTGTATACTTGCTTTTTTCACTTTCAACAATCTTTTTCATGTTTTCAATATTATCTTCAAGCTCAGGGAACATAGGTTTTAAGTATTTAGCATGACCTTGTGCAATATCCATAAGTTCAAAATCCCATGCATTCCTGTTTATGAAATCAAGAGATCTTCGCAATAATACCCGTAAATTATAACCACCACCAACATTAGATGGTATGCCACCATCCGTTGTTGCAAAAAGAAGTGTTCTTGCATGGTCTGCTACCGCATAAAGGTTTTGTAATGGCTCAAAATCATCTTTCATTTCTTTGACAGTCACACCAACATGTTTTGCAGCATTTGCCATTGCTTTGTTTATGTCTTGAACCTCGTCTAGGTTAAGGGATCCTGCAATTTTTGAATATTTAGCAAATTTTTCTTCATTGACTTTAATCCCTGTCGATTTTTTCATTTTGTTTGTAACGGGACCAAAAAGAGAATCATATGATGCTGAAGTTCCATTTGAGAACCATACTAATCTTTCAAGCCCCCATCCGACATCTACAACCTTTGTATCAAGTTGTTCATAACCAGCACCATTATTATTTTTTTGGAACTGCATAAATACCGAATTGACAAGTTCAAGGCCTCTTGAGAATGTTTCAATACAAGGTCCGAATGCAGAAAAATCAGGCATTGCCCAGATATCTTCAATGTATACAAGTTCTTTTTCAGGTATACCCATTGCCTTTGTTAAGAAATTAAAATTAAGGTCTATGCATCTGTCTTTAAAATATCCAGTTTCAGGATATCCAAAAGCATGTTGTCCTGCCATAACAAAAGAAGTTAAATGTCGTCCTGTTACACCAACATTGGGTATGTCTGGGAATCTTAAGCATACTTGCGGTACAACTAGTGGATTTGCAGGGTATTCAAAGCTCATCTTTCCATTATCAAGTCTTTGAAAATCTTGTATTGATGCAATTGTAAAATATAAGTCAGGTCTCCATCTGTCTACAACAGGATACCGTGGTATTGATGTATGTCCATTTTTTTTGAAGAATTTCTCAAAAAGTTTCCATGTTTCAATATAATCCCATTTTTGTTTTGTTATGGTGTCTCCAATAAAATCATAATCTTGACATGGTGTATCTGCACAATATTTTCTTTCAGTATCAAGTGTCCAAAATACTTTACTACATTTTGAGCATGTTTTTCGCACAAAACCTCTCTCTTTGAATAGTTCAATCTGGTAATGTTTTTTCCAGTCTTTTGAAAATTCATTTTTAAGGTCTTTTTTGGTAAGCATAAGATAACACCAATTCAATATTTAGATTTCGGTATTAAGTTATTTAACTTTATCTAAGTTAGGCACTAATAAATTTTTAAGGTTTATCAAACTAATTTTTAACAAATTTTTCAAAGATATCTTTATTTTTAACTTCAGGATGGAACATAAGGCCATAGATATCTTTTGTTTTATGTTTTATAGCATGGACACAATTCTTTGATTCCGCTAAAATATCAAAGTTTGTTGAGGGTATTACTGAATAACTATGAAGGCTGTATGCATTAAATTTTCCAGAAAACAAAGAATTTTTCTTTTTTGTATTAACTTCAACAAGACCAATTTCTGTGCAAGGCTTAAGGGTTGAGCCAAATACGAGCGCGATAATTTCCATACCTGCACAGATTCCAAGCATAGGTTTATCGTAATTGGTTATCCAACTGAATTTATCAATATCATCAATAAATCTGTTATCTTTAAGATTTGCTCCAGATAGAATTATTTTATCTGTTTTATCTATATCTTTGTCCTTTATTTCAGAATACTGTAGGACCCTAAAATCCGTTTTATCTTTTATTACAGACACAATAGGCTGAATAAATTCATAAGCTTCTAAAGAATCTTTTTTATGGTTCATATCAACAATCAATATCATTTATCAACCAGCTCCACAGATTTGATTATGAATATGCCCGAATTGTCTTTTGCGTTTTTTTCAAAGTCTGTAAGTACTATTCGTTTCTTGAAGAACGGTGCATCAAGAACGGTGGTCTCAAGTTCACCACCTTCACCTGCAGGATTTATTTCATATTTGGCTTGTAATACAACAAGCTTTGCTATAATATTTTTATCTATTTTTTGCCCTAGCCAACTTTCGTCTAGAGGATATGCAAAGATACCAGAAATAATTATATTGTATTTATTTTCAACAAGTTCATTTAGAAGTTCTACCTGATCTTTCATCCAGAGCGGATTTATGCATTTCAAGTTTAACTTATCACATATAATCTCTATCCTTTTTGATTGATAAACAGATTGTATTGTGCCAGTTACGATTCCATTTAACTTGTATATTTTTTTTGCTTTTTTTATCGCATTCTCAAGATCTTCTAGTTCTTTTTCTTTTATACCTTCAGTTTCGACTTTTAAAAGTGGGATACCTATTGCTTCAGCTTGAAGGTCTGTAATATGGATGTTTGGCGTATGAAACATATAGCTTTCCTTATTTTTTGAGACAATTGCTATAAGACATACTACTGTTTCTTTTTTCATAGCTATATCTAACGCATATGTTGAATCCTTGCCACCTGAAAACAGAACACCGAGTTTCATAAGATAATAATTGATAGGCAATCATTTAATCTTTTTTGTTAATGTTGCTCAGTTTGGTTTAGAAATGAACTCTTAGAAAAAAATTGTTAAAAAAAAATAAAATAAAGATGACAAACAAAGTTGTCATCTAAAGTGATGTATTTAACCGAAAAGTGCTCCAAGTCCAGCTGCTGCTTCTTCAGGTTTCTTTTCTTCTACTTTAGCTTCTACTTTAGCTTCAGCCACAGGTGCTGCTGCTGTAGGTGCTGCTGTAGCGACTGCTGAAGTTTTAATAGCATCTTCTATATCAACACTTTCAAGTGCTGCTACAAGAGCTTTAATTCTAGAATCGTCTGCTTTTACACCAGCTGCGTCAAGAACTTTCTTAACTGCTGCTTCATCAACTTTATTTCCAGATGCATGTAATAACATTGCTGCGTATATATATTCCATTTATTTCTCCTCCTTTTTTAAATTATCTTATAATTATTCTTTGGTTGAATATGTTTTTAACCGAAAAGTGCTCCAAGACCTACTGTTACATCTTCAGGTTTATCTTCTTCGTGTTTTTCTTCTTTTTTCTCTTCAATTTTTGCTTCTTCAATTGGTGCTGCCGTTGCAATTTGTATACCACCCCTTGCATCATCAGGCAATCTTGACGATACAGACATCATCTGTGCATATGCTTTCGGTATAATTGATTTGATTGTTTCTTTATTTAAAACACCTGAATTTATAGCAAGATTTAATGTATCTGTGTGTGCTTTTCCAATCAGAAGTGCTATTACATCTTTAGTTGGGTATGCTGCATTAAATGCAAGATTAAATGACCATTTGTAAGCATTTTGTATGTTTGTTCTATATTCAGCTTGATTAATATCGAGCGTATCTTTCATGAATATGATTCCATCTTCATAAGCTGCAACAAGGTTAAGGCTAATCATAACTGGTTTGATTCCAAGTTGCATTAATATGCTAGCAAGTGATGATGAAATCTCGTCTCCTTCGCTTGCGACTTTTGAATCTTCAGTTATTGTTATTATAGGCCCTTGTATTCTTGCTTTAATTTTTGCCTTTTGAAGTTCACCTATTATAGGACCTGGTGTCAGTTTTGTATCTCCTTTTGGAATCACTAATTCTTTAGGTGCTTTTTCTCCAGCTTTTAAGTATGTTGCGACTTTACTTTTATTTATTTTTTGAAATAATTTGAAAGGGTTTTCATTACTTAATATTATACCTGGATTTTCTATGTTTAGTTTGTTTAATTCAGCTATATTATCTTTTTTAACACCCCCAATAGATCTTGTAAGTATACATTTTTTTGCGATTTTTATATCTGCTGTACCTCGAAGTTCTTGTCGTATCATGTGTAACTGTGCAGCTGGTAATTTATGCAGATCAACCATACCAATAATCTTATGATTAGATATAGCTTTCTTAATCTTTTCAGTTTCTTTGATTTTCCATTCTTGTACCATTTAGCTCAATCCCTTTAATATTTAGATACGTCTATTTTTGCCGCATTGCTCATAGTTAATTTTAAATAAATTGATTTTATGTTATGTTCTTGCGACGGTAATTTATTTTTAACTACATTTATAACAGCTTTTGCATTTTCTTCAAGATCTTTGTTGTCCATGCTTTCACTTCCAATTTGGCAGTGTATTACAGGTGCTTTATCTGTTACATTTACGACTATTGTATTTTTTAATTTATTAATCATAGCTGCTGGATCTGCTTGTGGTGGCATTGGTCTAGGCATTTTACCCATTGGACTCATGTATTTACCAAAGCTTTTACCTATATTTGCCATAAGCTGTGGTTCTGCGATAAAGAAATCAATTTCTCTTACAAGTTTCTTAATTGCTGTTTTATCTTTTTTATATTTATCAAGACTTTTTTCATCAATTGTTATATCAGCGATACCTTTTGCTTTTGAAATTAGTTCAGTTCCTATAACACAGATTTTTGCAGGTTTACTTCTTCCTTTTGGAAGTAAGACATCTTCTCTAAATCTGTTTTCAACTTTTTTAAAGTCCATGCCTTTAAGATTTATTGCAAGGTCTACAGATTGTATGAAATTTCTTTCTTTTTTATTCTTTTTCAAGTTTTCAATAATCTTGTTTATTTCACTCATATTTATGACCTATCAATTATTTTTTTGCTTCTTTCCTTGAACCTTCTTTTGGAACCATTCTATCTATTACAGTTTTAGATATCCCTGCTTCTTTAAGTTTATGTTTTATATCTGATGCGGATTTATTTTTCATTTTTTCAAGGATTTCAACAACTTTAATTTCTTCATCAGCATGTTGTTTTTTAATCGTTTCAGCAAATGTTTTTCGTTCTCCTTCTATTATTTTAAGTTCATCTTCAGAAAGTTCAGTCTTTCCAGATTCAATCTTTTGATCATATAAACCTTCATTGATTTCTTTTGTGATTACTTGTGGTGTTTTATCTTCAATTAAAATACCCATTGTAACACAAGTTCCAATAACTGTTTTTACTGCAGATTTGAGTGTTTTTGCACCCATTGATTCTTGTTTCATCTTTGCGATTTTTATTGCTTGTTCAATCTTCATATCTGCTACATTTTCAGTTCCAGCCATACCTGATGCTTTTTCAAGGTTAAGTTCTTTTTTGATTAATTCAGATACTGATGGTGCACCAACTTCGATTTTAAACTCTTTTGTTTCTGTATCAATTTTGACAAGGACAGGTACTTTCATACCCTTAAAAGCTTCTGTTTTTTCATTTATTGTATCAATAACAGCTTTTATATTTACACCCATTGGTCCTAATGCAGGGCCTAATGGTGGTCCTGCAGATGCTTTTCCGCCATCAACTATTGTTTCGATTATTTCTTCACTCATTATGTTACACCATGAAATATGTTTTAATTGCTAATCTTCTTTAGAAGATCAATTTTAATTGTAATTGGTATTGGAACGACAGCTTCAATCAGTTCAATTTTTGCTTCTCTTTTTTGTTCATTTATTCTTGTGATTTTCGCTTTTTCTCTTTTAAATGGACCACCCATAACTTCAACAAAGTCTCCTTCTTTTATAGTGATTTCAACAGTTCTCTCTTCGAAATATGTGTTTAATGTCTCAACTGACACTTCTTTACTGATAACACCCCTTATGTGTGGTATTGTTTTTATAAATGCTTCCATCTCTTCTTGGTTTTCGCCTTCAACAAAAAAATATCCTTTAATTTCTGCGGGACTAATTATAGCTTGTATTATACCCTCATCAGTTTTTTTAAGGTCTATTGAATCTATTGCAGTCTTTTCACGCCCTACTGTAGTTCGTACTGTTAATATCATGAGAGATCACATTTTTATTTTTTAAAAGATGCCTGTTATCATTGCAAAAATATATATAACAAAACCAACAAGACCTATTAACAAAATACCAATGCCTGTGATTTTTATAGACATAGACAATTCTGCTTTTGAAGGTTTTTTTGTAATATTTAATACTCTTTTAAAATCCTTGAGTTTGTTTTTTATGGACATTGTTATCACAGAATAAGCTCTCTTCTACCTAAGTAGTGATACGAGCTGACTTGTATATTTTTATAGACAATATATCTTTATATATTTTACTAATATTTTGATATTTTTGAAAAATATATGGATTTTATATAAAATCTATACCTAATTCTTTTTCAATTTCTTTTTGTTCTTCTTTTCTAAATGAATGTTCTGAACCAAAAATCTGCGGACTTTTAACACCTGTTACGATTATCATAGCTCTTAAAGTATCTCCGAGATCTCTTTGTATTTGAGCACCCCATATAATTTTTGCATCTGGTGATAATCTTGTAGAGACTGCATTTACTACAGATTGACTTTCTTTAAGTGTTAAATCAGGACCTCCTGTAATATTAATAAGTGCACCATCTGCACCATCTATATCAACATCAAGTAGTGGGTTTGCAAGAGCTTTTTGTACTGCTTCTTCTGCTCTGTTTTCGGTATCACTTTGACCCATACCAATCATAGCAAGACCACCTTCACTCATAACAGCTTTAATATCTGCAAAATCAAGGTTAATCAAACCGGGTTGTGTAACAAGTTCAGTTATTCCTTTTACTGCATTTACAAGAATCTCATCTGCGACCTTGAATGCTGTATCAATTGATACATCAGGAACAATACTTAATAATTTATCATTTGGTATAACAATAAGTGTGTCTGCAACAGGTTCAAGTTTTCTTAAACCATCTTTAGCATTTATTTGTCTTTGTTTACCTTCCATTGAAAATGGTAATGTTACGATTGCGATTGTAAGTGCACCAACTTTCTTGGATATTTCTGCTATAACTGGTGCAGCACCAGTACCTGTACCGCCTCCAAGACCACAAGTTATAAAGACCATATCAGAGTGTTCAAGAAGTGCTTTAATTTCATCTCTACTTTCTTTTGCAGAAGCTTCACCTTTTTTTGGATCAGCACCAGCACCAAGACCTTCTGCGATTTCTTTACCTAAAAGTATTTTTTGATCTGCATCAGTATATAATAAATCTTGTGCGTCTGTATTAAGTGCTATAATCTCAGCACCCTTTATACCAATTTGTGACAATCTCTCAATTGTGTTATTTCCAGCACCACCGACACCCAAAACTTTTATTTCAGCAAGCCTATTGTCTAGGAGCTTTTTTAATTCAGAATCAATTGCATGAAGTTTTTTCGTATCTTTCTTCCTATCTTTATTTAAGATATCATCATTTTCATTAATAATTTTTTCCATTAAATCCACCATTTGTTCCTATTCGTAAATTATGATAATTATATACCACTTAATGGTTTTTAAAACTATTTAAACATTTCTTGTTTTATATCTAAATTGTTTATCTTGTGGTACTATTATTGTTTATTTTTTATATATCCTATACTGTTTTTTTATAAATTTCAACAAACTCAATCTTTTTGATATCTGATATATATTGTATAATCTTATTTGCAGTCATATTTTTTAGTTCAGGAGTTGTTTTGATTGTATTTGGTATTATGATTTTTGCACTTTTATCTACGATTTCAACATCAACTTCTGCCGAAATATAATATGATACTATTGCTTTAATTTGTTCTTTTGTATCTTTAATTTGTTCGTTTATTTTGATGTCGTAGATTAATGTTTTTTCAGCAAGCGGGTGATTGAAATCAATTTTAACTCGTCCGCTATTTACACTCAAAATGTGACCACGTTGACCATTACCTAAATCTAAGTATTTTCCTGGAATGGGGTTTACGCCCTGTTTTTTGAAGTCTTTCATATTAAATACTTTTGTTAATTCTGGATTTCTTTGACCAAACGCATTTTCAGGCTTAAGTTCAATTGTCTTTTTATCTCCAATTTTCATATTTTTCATTTCTGCTTCAAGACCTTTGAGTATGAATCCACCGCCAATTATTATTGTTATTGGGCCATATTTCATAGTTGGATTATAAATTTCATTTTCTTTTGCGATTTTTTCGTCTGTAAGATCAAAAATTTTACCTGTTTCTTTGACAGTTCCAACATATTCGATGCTTATAAAATCGTTATCTTTCATGTAAAATCACTTAATCATTTAGAATTTGTAGTTATTTAATGATATAATATTATTAAAAGTATCTAAAAATTTTATATATCTTCTTATATTCATTTAATTTCAGCAATATTTAAAAAGTTTAATTATATTATAATTGTTTTAATGGGATCAAAAGCTGATGACTGGATATCTGGAATAGATGTTGTATCACAACAGAATATAAAGAATTTGTTGACACTTATTATACAGCATAGACCCCATTATGAGAATTCAAAAGATCCAGCAGTTTCTCAGTTATGGTTTGTTGCAATCGAATTGTTTTCACGTATCGAAATCTTAGAAAAACGTATAGAATCTCTTGAAAATTTGAAAAGCAGACCTTACGATCTGAGTTTACTTGATACTTTGGATAATTATTAAGTGTAGTTAGTATAAGTTTTTATAGTTATAGATTGAATATCTATTTAGTGATATGTATGTTAAACAATACAAATAATTCCCTTTGCAATGATGCTAAATCGCAGCTTGAAGCTGCATATACTTACATTAATGTAAAAGCTAATATAAAAAACATTTTGTCAGTACCAAAAGAAAGTCTTGAGGTATCAATACCTGTAAAGATGGATTCTGGTGATGTTAAAATCTTTAAAGGTTATCGTGTTCATTATGATAATTCACGTGGACCTTATAAAGGTGGAATTAGGTTTCATCCTGGTGTGTCTTTAGATGAAGTCACTGCACTTTCTTTTTGGATGACATTCAAATGTGCTGTTGTAAATATACCCTTTGGTGGCGGTAAAGGTGGCGTTATTGTTGATACTAAATCGCTTTCAAAAGGCGAAATTGAACGATTAAGTCGTGGCTATATTACTGCAGTTTCAGATTTTATTGGTCCCGATAAAGATATACCTGCACCTGATGTCTATACAAATCCGCAAATAATGGCATGGATGGCAGATCAATATGGTATACTTAAAGGTGTACCTACGCCTGCAATAATAACAGGTAAACCTATTGAATTTGGAGGTTCCATTGGTCGCTCTGACGCAACAAGTCAAGGTGGCCTTTATGTTATAGATAGTGCTGTTAAAGTTCTAGGTTTGGATAAGAATAAGCTTACTGTTGCGGTCCAAGGTTTTGGTAATGCAGGTTATAATATTGCAAAACTGATGTATAATTCAGGATATAATGTTGTTGCTGTGAGTGATTCAAATGGTGGTATTTATTCAGATAAATGGTTTAATCCAGAACAGATAATGGATATAAAAAATTTATCTGGAAGTGTTACTGCTGCTGCAATTGGCGATATTAAAAAGATAACGAATGAAGAACTTCTTGAACTTGATGTTGATATACTTATTCCTTCTGCCTTAGAGGCACAAATAACAAAAGATAATGCAAATAATATCAAGGCAAAGATTATACTTGAGCTTGCAAATGGTCCAATAACGCATGAGGCTGATAAGATTCTTGATAAGAAAGGCATTTTTGTTATACCTGATATTTTAGCAAATGCTGGTGGTGTGACTGTAAGTTATTTTGAATGGGTTCAGAATCGAACAGGTTATTATTGGGATATTGATACTGTGCATAAGAGGCTTGAAAAAATAATGGTTGCATCATTCAATGATATTTATTCTAATTGTAATAAACATGATATCAGTTTAAGGACTGCGGCGTATGTACTTGCTCTTGAGCGTATAACAAAAGCAATTGATGCTAGAATGCATGTTTAAGTCTTGTTTAGGGTTTTTAAAACCCTTTTTTTCTTTATTGTAAAATCTTATTATTTATAAAATTGAAATACGAATATAACTTATGATTAAAGCAATCATATTTGATTTTGATGGTGTTATCCATGACACTTTTGAGTTTCATAGGTCTAAGCTAAAAGCATTTACGGGCAATGATATCTCTGAAAAGAATTATAAGGATATTCATGATGGTAATTTTTATGATTCTAAATGTGATGTGCTTTTAGATACAGATTGGGCTGGTTATATAACGTTCATACATCCTGAACAGTCAACAATGAAGATAACAGATGAGATTCGTCAAGTCTTAATCGAATTAAACCAAAAATATGAATTGTTTATAATCTCATCTGGTTCTGCTAAAAATATTTCAGATTATCTAGGTAACAACGGTATCTCAAATATATTTACAGAGGTTCTAGGTTTTGAAAATCATAGATCCAAAATCAACAAATTTAAAATGTTATTTGATACGCATGGGTTGTGTCATGATAACTGTATATTCATAACAGATACTTTAGGCGATATACTTGAAGCTAACAAGGTTGGTGTTGAGACGGTTGCAGTTGATTTCGGGTTTCATAGTCGTGAACGGTTAGAGAAAGGCAATCCCTATAGGATAATTTCTAGATTTAGTGAATTAGGACCTATTGTTGATGCTGGTTTTTGATGTTTGGATATTAATTAAATCCTATTTTTTAATAATAATATTAATTCTGTTTTCCCTTATAATATATAATATCTTAAATCAAAATTAACTTATCAATTAAACTTTGTGATTAAAAATGATTGAAATTATCGGTATCTTGGGCATGTTTCTTATACTTAGCGCATTTTTATTAGATGAGCTTAACACAAAAATAGACAGGGATTCGGTCTTATATAATGTTATAAACTGTGTCGGTGCTGCGTTTTTGACATATTACGCATATAGTATAAACAGTATACCTTTTATTGTGCTTAACGTTATCTGGTTTGCTGTAGCCTTAATAAAACTGATAGGGATTGAAAAAAAGAGATTATAAAATCTCAATCCCTGGTTTTCCAGGTTCAGCTCGTTTTGCTTTGTCTGATTTGGATTTATCTGAATTTTCTATTTGTATATTGCATTTCAATTCAGCTTCTAAAACCTTTTTCGCTTCATTAAGTATGTTTATTTCATTTTCTTGAGTCAATTCATATTTTTGTAATGAATGTATCTCTTTTGTAAGGTTTGAGATATATTTGACTGTTAAATCTCCTTGTTTTCTAGCTTCAACATTTTTCATTACAATTGGTATTAATCCCTTTGCATTATTTTTATTGTCAAAGACTAAATCTCTAACCGTAAATTTCCATAACGGGCTGATGTATATGTTTATTTGTTTAGTTTCAATTCTAACTTGTTTTTTTATATTATGAATATCTTCTATAACAGTATCAACAAAATCCATCATATCTATTGATTTTGTATCTATCTTTTTGTTTTTTGTTTTAGGCCATTCTGCTTTTGCTACAAAACCCTTATTTTGATAGATTTCAAAAAGTTCTTCACAAATATGTGGTATTATAGGAGATAATGTTATAATCCATGTGTTAATGATTTCATTTAGTATTTGTTTTTCATCATCATTTGCACGTTTTTCAAATGCCGAAATTAGATTATATATATCAAAAATAATTATTTGTGCATATTTTTGTAAATCAAAAGATTCAATATTTGATTCTGCATCAATTATTTTTTGTGTAAACCGTGATACTAACGCTTTCACATTTGTAGTTTGCTTAATTTTCACATTATTATTATTATTATTATAATATTTTTGTATCAGACTTGTAATTTTATCAATATGTTTTTGTGTTTTTTCAACTTCAATTTCTCTCCAATCAACAGAAGATGCAAATCCTGCTGATGTTAAAATATATAATCTGAAGACATCAGCACTATATTTCCTTATTGTTTTTATCAATGGAAGTACATTACCTTTTGATTTACCCATTTTTGAACCTTCAACAGTTACAGGTTCCAGTAATGTTATTGTTTTTGGCCATTTGTTTTTTGGGAAAATTGCAGTATGATGGAATATAAAAAAACTAAGATGGTTTGATATGTGCATAATTGCAGTATGTCTATGGTCTAGAGGATACCAATAATTGAATTCATCTTGCATCTCTTTTAATATTGTTTCATTAATACCTGTTTTTTTAGAAACCTCTTTTATTGCACCTTTGTTAAGAAACACATAATCGAATAATTCAATATTTAATTTATCTGAAGGTATCTTGTTCTCTTTAATTTTATTTATTATTGTATAAAATGCCATATATATTGTAGAATCACTTAAAGCTTCAATTATCCAGTTTGTATCAAACGGTAATTTTGTTCCAAGACCTCTTTTTCTAGCAGTAGGTCTTTTATCAAGCCAATTAAATACATTTTCAAAAAATGTCCGATATTTTGAAGGCGTAATATTCATATTATTCAAGCAGTCAAACGCATCTTTTTTCCAAGTACCTTGATTGAAATTTAAGAACCATTGATCATCAAGAATATGTACTATGACATCACCACCGCATCTGCATTTAATAGTGGGTGTGATAGGTCTGTAAAATTTATCAATTTTATTAGTTTTATTGAGTTTTTCTATAACTTTCTCTTTTGCATCTGCGACTTTTAGACCTTTGAAATCTTCACATTTATCATTTAATATTCCTTTATAGAATTCGTCTTTGTATATTTTTTCAGTTGCAAGTTTTAATTTATCAGAATTTTGATTTTTTATCTCAAATTGTTCAATCGCTTCTTTTGCAGGAAAATCTGTATATCCTTCAAGATTTATAATTTGTATAATTTTTATGTTATCAATATCTTCTTTTTTAAATCCATATTGTTTTTGTGTTTTAACATCTTTCTTAAAATCCATTAATGCAATATAATCAAATGGTGCATGAGCTGGTACTGAATAGACAACTCCCGTTGCATTGTCATCATCAACAAATGTTGCTGGAAGTATTATGATATCTCGATTATTTATTGGCGTTTTGCATTTATCTCCAATAAGTTCTTTACCTTTGAATTCTTCAAGAATTTTAACGGTTTTATCTTGATATTCTAGTTTAGATGCTGCTTTTTTGCTTATGTACCAAATGTCATCATTTATTTTGACTTTTACATAAGTAGCTTGCGGATTAATCCAGATATTTGTAACACCATAAACAGTTTCTGGTCTTAATGTTGATGCAACAAGATATCCGTCTTTGTAAGGGTACTTTATGCAAGTATATTCCTGAATCGCCAAATCAATCTCATCACCACTTAAGATATCATCTTCACCAACAGCATTTTGATCATTTAAACAGAATAATATTGGATATTTTCCTTTTTCTAAATAATTTTTATCTTTAAGTTTATTGAATTGCCACGTTACAAAAGCATTGTATTCTGTATCTCCTGTTGTGAAACTCCGTCTCCAGTCAATACTTGTTCCAAGTTCATCAAAACCCGTTTTAAATGTTTTTGCAAAATAATTTACAATATTCCATGGTTCTTTAAAGCTTTCAACAATTTTTTTGACGTCATCTTTATTTTTTGTATCTAATGCAACATATTCTGTAAAACGCGTTTTTATTATTTTATCATTATTTTGTATTCCTCTTGATATTGCAAGAACGGGTGTTCCTGTTATATGGAATGCCATCGGGAATAAAACATTATAACCTTTAAGTCTTTTGTATCTTGCAAAGGCGTCACCACATGTAAAGGTTCTTCCATGACCTATGTGTTGTGGTCCATTTGTGTATGGATATGGCACGGTTATGAAATATTTTTTCTGGTTGAAGATAGGGTTTGCTTCAAAAACTTTTTCTTTTGCCCATTTATCTTGCCATTTTTTTTCAATTTTTTTAAAATCCATACTCATTTAAGACACCTTATGTTTGGTTTATCTATGGATATTTTTAAAATTATTGTTGTTGATGCTTAGAAATTGTTGAATATGTATTATTTAGGGCTAGGCGAGATTTTAGATTTATAATCCGTATTTTTTATTGAATCTCGTAATTTTTTGATTAAATCGTTCTGTTTCTTTATCATTTAACATTGTATGTATGGTTTCAAGCCTATCTTTTGCAGTTTCATATAATTTTAAATCTTGTTCCTGTTTTTTTTGCATATAGCCTAATTCCATTTCAAATCTACTTTTATCTACAGATTGTTTTAGTTCTTGTGAGGTTGGTGTGGTGTCGCCTATATAGTTATTTAAACTTGGTACTTTTTCAACTTGTTCAAGTTTATATTTAATAGCATTTATGTCATTTTTTTGTTTTTCAAGTGTATTTAATGTAATTTTTATTTCTCTTTCTACTCCATAGTGTGTGCTTTTTAATTGTTCTTCTTTTAGTTTTGGGTTATTTATGATTGTATCTAAATCACCAAGATAATTTTCTGCTGCTTTTTCTTTTTGTTCAAGTTCGGATTGATAAATCGCTTGCTTACTCTGTAGAGAATCTAGTCCGGCCTGAACTGCCTTTTTAGCGTAACAATCTACCGTTTTGTTTTTATATTGTATACCCTGTTGATTTAGTTCTATATTATCTTGACGCTTCAATTTTTCATAACCTGATGTTGGCAGTTCTTGTTTTCCCGCATATTTTTCAGCTTTTTGAACTGTTTGATTGTATGAACTTTCAGCTTTTTGTAATTCAATAAGTGCACCATTAAAAGTTCTATTTGCTGTATTATTTTCTATAGATAACTCTTCAGCACGTTTTTTTTCATTATTAATTCCCAAAAAGCCTACCGAAACAATAATGGTTAAGGTTACAGAAACAATTTGCATAATTTCAACAAATACCAATTCAAGTGATGTCATAGAAAAATATTGTATTGTTTAGTATATATATTTTATTATAGTTTATCTAAAAGAATTCATCAGGTGCGGTTTAATCTTATATACTTTTAATGTTAAATAATTTACATCAGTATTAGTTAAATATTTAAATCATAAGCGTACATTAATTTTATATTAATAAATCGGTGTTTTATTTTATGGGTCGTGTAATCTGTCTTGTATCGGGTAAAGGTGGTGTTGGAAAAACTACACTTGCGTCCAATATAGCTATGGCATTAAATAATTTTGGAAAAAATACAGTTGTCATTGATACAAACCTTACAACACCAAATTTAGGTTTTCATCTTGGTGTACCACTTTATCCTAAAACCTTTCATGATGTTTTGAATGGTACAGCTACTTATGAAGAAGCAACTTATACACATCCTTCAGGTCTTAGAGTTATGCCTGCTGGAATATCTTTAAGAGATCTTAAAAATACAAATTTATCACAGATGGATAACGTTGTTCTCGATATTGCAGATAACCATGACATTGTAATTCTTGACGGTGCTGCAGGTCTTGGAAAAGAAGGTAAGGCGAGTTTAAGTGCAGCAGATGAAGCTCTTATTGTAACAAATCCACAGCTTCCATCAGTTACAGATGCTCTTAAGACAATAAAAATCGCAGAAGAGCTTGGTACAAAAATACTTGGTGTGGCTTTAAATCGTTCAAAAAATCATCCTTCCGAATTATCACAAAATGAAGTTGAAGCACTTTTAGGTTATCCGGTTATTTCAATTATACCTGATGAGAATCATATTATAGACAGTCTTGCAGCAAAGACGCCTATTGTGGCATTCAAACCAAACACACGTTCAGCTCAAGAGATAAAGAAACTCGCTGCATGTTTAATCGGTATTGATTATGACATCCCTGTTCAGAAAGAATATGGATTGTTTTCTAGAATTTTTGGTTTTCTTAAAGGTTAAGTTTTTAGTTTAACTTTTTTTTAAAACATTTTAGTTTTTGTATTATACTAAAACCTTATTTTCCTATGTTAGTTAATGCATTCAGTGCTAAAAATGCTGCAATAATTAATCCCGAAAACAATAATAGTAAAGAAACATTGCTAACTATATCAGTTTGTTATCACAAGTATTATAATAATGCCGATTAAGAGGTAAAGAAACATTGCTAAAGATATCAGTTTGAGCGAAAAAATAACTAAGCACTAACATTATGCTTGACAAAGTTGTTAAAGACCAATTTTGAGATATAGACTCTTTAGACATAAGTTATAATGGTTTTTTTTTGTATAAATATTTGTTTATCAAAATTACACCCCACAAATTTAAACCTAAACAACCAATTTATCCTATGCAAGACACAAATAAAGACCTTGAACGTTACACAAGACAGATGATACTTAAAGGCTTTTTTAAGAAAGATCAGCTAAAGCTTCAAGGATCAAAGGTTGTAATCATTGGTCTCGGTGCCTTAGGGTCTGTCGCGTCAGAACTTATACTGCGCGCAGGTGTGAAGAATCTAGTTCTTGTGGATAGGGATTTTGTCGAGCGTAGTAATCTGCAAAGACAACTATTATACGCAGAAAAGCATGTTGGTATGCCAAAGCCAAATGCTGCAAAAGAAGTCTTAAATCAAATTGATACATCTGCTAATATCTCCATATTCGTTACAGATATTAATTCCTCAAACATAGAATCCATCGTGAATAAATGTGATCTCATACTTGATTGTACAGATAATATGGAAACTCGTTTTTTGATAAATGATGTTAGCCTAAAACATAACATTCCATGGATTTATGCTGCAGCTGTGGGTTTTCAAGGAACAACATTTAATATTATACCAGGAAAAACAGCTTGTCTAAGATGTGTTTTCAGCAAAGTACCACAAGGTCTTGATACATGTGACACGGCAGGCATCCTTTCAACTGTATCTGTATCAATCTCAGCATTACAAGTCACAGAAGCACTAAAAATCCTCACACAAAAACAATTTTCAAAAGATATGATATATTACGATGTATGGAATCAAACATTTGAACATTCTAAACTATTGAAAAACAAATCCTGTCCAGCTTGTAATAATATTTATGAGTATCTTGATAAAAAAGAACATTCAAAGACAATAACGTTATGTGGTCGTGGTGCTTACCAGATTATACCTAAGGATGCTATAAAATTAAATATAGAACTATTGGCTGATAAGCTTTCAAGATTAGGTTCTGTAAAATCATTTAAACCACATCTGATACATTTTAAATTAGAAGATAAAGCCCTCTCTATTTTTTCAGATGGTCGTGCAATAATAAAAGGTGCAAAAAGTATTTCAGATGCTCGAAGTCTTTATTCTAGGTTTGTTGGCAATTAAAATCAATATAGCTATAATTTATAAAATTATAATCTTAATTCACTTCCATGGCAAAAGAATTATCAAAAGTATCTAAAAATAAATCCGTTAAGTTAGTGTCATTAATATCGGGCGGTATTGATTCGCCGGTTGCAACCCACCTTATGCTTAAAAAAGGTGTTGACTTAGTTTTTGTACATATGGATAACAGACCGTTTATAGATGATAGGCCTTTGAATAAAGTAATGTCTTTACTTGAGCATCTTGCAAAATTACATAAAAAAGATTTGAAGTTATATGTTGTACCTCATGGTCCAAATCAGTCTTTGTTTGCATCTTCATGTGATCGAAAACTTACCTGTGTTCTTTGCAGGCGTATGATGTATCGTGTTGGAGAAAATGTTGCTAAATTAGAGAATGCTGATGCGATTTTAACAGGTGAAAGTTTAGGTCAAGTTGCAAGTCAAACGCTTGATAATCTATTTGTTGAGAAACAAAGTATCGCTACAAGGGTTTTAAGTCCATTAATTGGTTTTGATAAGGAAGAGACAATAAAAATCGCAAAAGAGATTGGCACATATGAAATATCTATACTTCCTGGAGAATGTTGTAGTCTTACACCGCTTTATCCTGAAACTCATGCAAATTTGAAATATGTAGAATCTGAGGAATCTAATATTGATATAACATCTTTACTTGATGAATCTGTTAGTAACGCAAAGATTATTACAATCAAGTTTAAGTGATTGTTATAATTATTATTTGATGAATGTGTGTTGGGTTATATGGGTTCTAAAACAAAAAATCAAAAATACCTTAAACCAAAATCAAACACATCCTTAAATCTAAACTGGAATCATCTGAGTTATCTTATTTTTATCATATCAACACTATTTTTTATTATCCAACGGTATATGGGTCCTCAATGGGATTTTCTTGTATATGTTTCAAATGCAAAATACCTTTTTGATGGAGGAACTTATTTTGAATGGTGTCGTTCGCCAATGATCTCTGTGATTATGTATCTTTTAAGTTTCGTCGGTTGGACTTTATCAGAATATTTTTATCTTATATTTGTATCTATTTTATTTTTTGTTGCGACTGGAAAATTTGCAGAAAAATGGAATCTAGATAAAAACCTATTTTATCCTTTATCAATGTCATTTTTTGTCTTATTTTTTGGTGCTTCAAACGGTACCGAAATATTATCTGTATCTTTTCTATTACTCTTTTTTGCATACATTGAAACAATTTTAGCAGGAGGTTTTATAGCATTAGCATTTTTATCCAGATACACTGTGATAACTTTAGTACCATTTTTGTTGTTGCAACGAAATATCAAAAAGATATTCTTATCATCTCTGTTATTTTTATTGATTTTATCGCCATGGTTTTTGTATAATTTTTATATGACTGGAAATCCTTTAATGAGCGTTATTGATTCTTATTCTCTGAATGTTAAGTATCGTCTTGAATACATGATGCATCCTCAAAACATCAATCATTTTGTGCAAGTTGTAGGTTTATTGGCGCCCCTTTTTATTATGGGTCTTTATAAATCATTTAGATCTTTAATCTCAAAAGCATCATCTTTTAAAGATATTATTGTCTCTGGATTGAAAAATGTTTATTATAGGGATGCGGTTATGTTTATCTTCTTTATTATGACAGTATATTACTATCTTGGCACACCATTTAAAGTCGAAAGATATCTTTTTAATCTGATAATACCTGTGACTTATTTTTCAGTTAGGTATTTATCTTCATTTGATTCAAATAAAATAAAATTATTTTTATACCCTATTGTTACATTAAATTTAATTGTAGCATTATTAATTCTGTTTGTTACAATACCTTACACAACTCAATTTTTATCAGACGATTATTTAGATATTAAGGATTGTCGTCTAATATCAAATGCATGGGCTCCTTTAAATTATCGTGATTTTGTGTCAGAACCTGCTCCAAACCCGACAAAACTTTTAGAAAATATTGATAACGGTTACATGTTCCTATATTTTAAATCAATTGGTGAACCGGAATATATGTTAGATTCAAATTATACAAAACAGTTACCTATAATACGCGAAGCTGACAAATATATAATATTTGGCACAGGTGTTTGTTTGAATCGGCTCGATAAATATGAACATTTGTATCTAAGGTCAATTGGTGTATTACCATGATACTTGAAGAATTTTATGCGTTAATGTCACATAAGGATTGTGGTGAGTGTGGATTTTCTAGTTGTAGGACCTTTGCACGAAAACTAATACGGAAAACTTCAAAAATAGAGGGTTGTAAACATCTTAATATTGGTGCATCTAAGCAGATTAACGAAATTCTTAAATGTAAAAAAATAATTCTTACAAAAGTATCAATGACTGGTAAAGGTATGCTTGTATTGCAACCTTGTCATTCTAAAGGTAAGCGTATGGCTGAATTCCAGATTAAACCATATAATGATCTATTTGGTGTATTTGATCTTGAAGCACTTAATACTTGTATCTCTAGTTGTAAGGATTTTACAGATATAAAAAAATCTATAAATCTTGGTGTAATAACATTTTCATATTTTGAAAAGAAAGTGTTTGTATTTTCAAGCGGTCTTGTTAGGGTAAAACAAGCAAAAAGTCAAGAAGATATATTAAATGCATCTGGATTTATACTGGAAAAAATAATTGGTTCTCTGATACTTGATGATGATGAACTCCTTTTAGAACACAAAAGTTTTGATTCTGATTTATTTGAAAATTCAGTCTGGTATCTTTTAAACCTCAAACGGGAAGGTACAAAAATAAAGGATTTAATTTAAACCTATTTGAAAAATTCAATAGCTTCAAGAACCTTTTCTGCAAATAATGTAATCTCATTTTTAGTATTATAATAATATGCAGATGCTCTTGCAGATCCCGCAATCTTATTTTTATTAAACCATGAATGTACGCAATGTGCACCTGAACGTATCATTATATTTGCAGATTCATCAAGTATCATTGCAATATCGTGCGGACTTATTCCTTCTACATAGAAACTGAATATTCCACCTCTTTGTGTTGAATCAGATGGTCCTATTATATTGACTTTATCTCTAAGCAGTCTTGTTGCAATATTGTTAAGCATGATTTCATGATTTTGTATGTTTTCAATACCAATTTTGGTAAGGTAATCTATTGCAGCACCTAAACCTATTATTCCAGGATAATTTTGTAATCCTGCCTCAAATTTCTCTGGAAGTGGACTTAATTTATATGAATCATATGTGGTATCAATTACAGTGTCACCACCGACAATAAATGGATCCATCTTTTCAAGCAATTCCTGTTTCCCATATAATACACCAACTCCATTTGGTCCGCTCATCTTATGTGATGACATAGCAAAGAAATCAACATTAAGTTTAGTGACATCAATTCTTTGGTGTGGTGTGCTTTGTGCACCGTCAAGCATCACAAGAGCACCATAGTCATGTGCAATCTTTATGATTTCTTTTGCAGGTATAGTGTATCCATCAATATTTGATGTATGTACCATGCTTACAAGTTTGACCTCTTTTGACATTATGGATTCAAATGTGCTTAAGTTAAACGTATTATCTTTATTTGATTCTATAATTTTATAATTTATGTTAGCGTTTTCTTTTAATTTAAGCCAAGGCATAAGGTTTGAATTATGTTCTTTATCTGTTGTTATTACAATATCATTCCTTTTAAGACCTAATGAATTTGCCACAAGGTTTATGCTTTCAGTTGTGTTTTTTGTAAAGATTATTTCAGAATTATTTTTTGCTCCTAAAAAAGTTTTGGTCTTATCTCGTGCAGAATCAACTTGTTCTGTCACGATTCTTGCGAATTTATGTGTTGACCTTCCAGAACATGCAGGATATTCATTATAATATTGATTCATAGCATCAATGACTTGTTTTGGTTTAAGTGTCATGCATGCATTATCGAGATATACTATTGGTTTATTATTAATTTTTCTTTCAAGTACTGGGAAATCTTTACGAATTTGATTAATGTTCATAGCAATCACAAGTTATAACACTGTTATATTTTATACGTTACTTTAAATAATTTTTTATTGATTCGCGTCCTAATACTCTTTGTGAGTGTATGCAATCTGAAATCTTTTATAGTATCTTACCGTTAAGAACAGCGTTTATGGACAGTTTTATGCATCTTTTAACTGAAAGTTATCTTATATTGATACCTCTATTAATTTTATATTTTGCATACAAAAAAGATAAGAGCGTCATACCGCTTATAGTTGCAATTCTTTTGACTGTATCTGTTGTAACAATTATTAAGACTGTAGTTGCAGAACCAAGACCTTGTGATGTGTTATTGGAATTATATCCTGATGGTTGTACAGATACGGGATATTCATTCCCTAGCAGACATACAGCAATAGTCTTTAGTGTTTTACCCTTTTTTGTAGGAAATGTATTTTATTTTATAGTATATGGTTTGTATGCTTTATTTGTTGCTTTAACCAGAGTTTATTTTGGTCTTCATTATCCTACAGATATTATCGCCGGCATGATTTTTGGTTATCTGATTGGATATTTTTGTATTAAACATAAAGAAAAGATTGATTCTATTTTTAATATATACTGAAGAGGGTCGTATTGAAATTACAAAAACTTATGACCTTGTAACTAAAAATTGTATAACAAATATTACACCTAAGGCGTAGGATAATTTAATTTTTAATTATCCTAACACTTTTTATTCCTTGTTCTGTTACGCTATCGATTTCAATGGTAGCGTTTCTTAATTTAATTTTTTCGCCTTTTTTAGGAATCTTTTGAAGTTTATGTATTATGTATCCTGCAATTGTATCAAAATGATCATCTTTTAATTTAAGATTTAGGTATCGATTTACTTTTGAAATTGGTGCTTTTGCGTCAACTTCACTAATTTTATTATTTATTTTTTTGATAAATATGCTTTCACCCTTACTTTTATCAAATACATCTCCTACAATTTCATTTAATATATTCTCAACTGTTACAAGACCCGAGACATAACTGTGTTCATCTACAATAATAACTAATGGTTGTTTTTTATCTTCAAATTCTGTTAATAATGTATCAATCTTTTTAGATTCTGGTACAAAATATGCTGGTCTTATTATTTTTTTGATTAATATATCTATATCTTTTTTTTCAATATATTTTAAAGTGTCATCAATATCTAATATACCGAGAATTACATTTGTATTTCCTGAATATACTGGATATTTTGAATGTTTTGATTTTACAATTATATGAATATTATCTTTTATTTTTGTTTCGCCATCAATGAAGGTTATATCTACTTTTGGTGTCATAATATCTACAACTTTAGTGCCTTTAAATTCAAGTATATTATGCATCATTTCAGCAGTTTCTCTATTTAAAATACCTTCATTTTTACCAATTGTTACAATTGTTTTTAGTTCATCTTCAGACAGTTCTATTTCATCTTTTGATCCTAGTATTTTAAGGACAAAATTTGATATATTTTCAAAAAATTTAGTAATGGGATATAATACGTTTGAAAGTAATTCAATCGGTTTTGCTATATTTAATGCAATAAATTCACTATTTTGCGTTGCAATTGTTTTTGGGATAATCGCACCAAAAACAAGCAATAAGAATGTCATAACACCTGTTGAGATTCCGACTCCAATTGAACCGAACAATTCTGTAAAAATAATTGTTGCAAGGGCTGTTGCACTTATGTTTACAATATTATTTCCAAAGAGTATTGTGATTAGAATCTTATGTGGATTTTTTTTGATTTCGTATAGTGTGTCTGCGCCTTTTTTTTCTTCATGGAGCAATGTTTTTGCTTTAATCATGTTTATTGACATAATAGATGCTTCTATGGCTGAGAATAAACTTGATAATATTATTAATATAATTAATATAATATATTCTATCATAAAAGGACGCCTTTATTACCTGTTATTTAATAGATTATCTTCAGTTTGTATATATATTAATCTGTTTTATCTTATGTTCTATATTTTTTAAAAAGAAAATGTTAGTTTTTGTTATAGATATATTTATACAATAATTTTAAAGAGGATTGAAAAAATTATTGAAGAAAAAATATTATTTTTTTCTCCATTTGACGCCTGAATCTGAATCTTCAAGAATAATCCCGACCGCAGTTAATTGATTTCGTATTTTATCAGCCTTTTCAAAATCTTTTTCAGCTCTTGCAAGTTCTCGTGCATCAACAAGTATTTTTATGTTATCTTCAAGAATATCCTCTGCCTGTAATGTAATTATGCCAAAGATTGTATCTATTTTTTTGAAAAGTTCAAACACTAGGTGTGCATCCTTTTCACTTATGCTCTTTGTATGCATGGCTTTTTTTACATATGTGACAAAATTAAAAAGTTCAGCAAAAGCTTTAGCTGTATCAAGATCATCATCCATCGCATCTTCAAACGTGTTTTTAAATATCTCAAGAGTATCTTTTAATTCTGTATTGTCTTTGATATCTGTTTTATAGTCTTTTAGATTTATCATAAAATTATTCAGATTCTCAACCGTATTTTTAGCTTGTTCTAGCGATTTATCTGTAAGGTTAAGTGCGGTTCTATATGGTACTGATATCAGCATGTATCTTAATGTTAATGGACTGTATCCTTTTTTCTCTATATCTTTTAATGTATAGAAATTTCCAAGTGATTTGCTCATCTTTGTTCCATTTACAAGAAGATGTCTTAAATGCATCCAATAATTTACAAAACGTTTACCTGTAGCACCTTCAGTTTGTGCTATCTCACATTCATGGTGTGGGAATATATTGTCTTCAGCACCTGTGTGTATATCTATAGTATCACCTAAATATTTAGTCGCCATAACGGAACATTCTATATGCCATCCTGGGTATCCAACACTCCACGGACTTTCCCATGTCATAATATGTTTAGGGCTATTTATCCAAAGTGCAAAATCAAATTGGTTCTTTTTATCTTTATTGAATTCAACCCGTCCGCCAGACCCTGCTTTAAGTTTATCTATGGTATTTCCAGAAAGTTTTCCATAATCTTTGAATTTTGAAACATCATAATATACGGATCCATTAGCGTTATAGGCATAACCTTTATCAATTAGTATCTTTATCATTTCAATGATTTCTTTAATGTGTTCACTTGGTTTTGGTCTTACATCCGGTTCTTTTAAACCAATCTTTTTTGAATCTGCTAAAAATTCTTTTGTATAATAATCTGCAATATCCCAAACTGTTTTGTTTTCTCTTTTTGCTGCTTTTTCCATTTTATCTTCTCCAAGGTCCGAACTTATGACTTCATCTTCTGTCATATGCCCGACATCAGTAAAATTCATGACTTGTTTGACTGTATAGCCTCTGTATTCAAGATATCGTCTTATAAGGTCTGCAAAAGTGTATGCTCTTAAATTACCTACATGCGCATAATCATATACTGTAAGACCACAATTATACATTGTCGCAATACCTTCTTTTTGCGTTTTAAAGTCTTCTTTTTTTCTAGTCATGGTGTTATAGAACTTAATTGCCATACATATCAACCCTATATTTTTTAAAAATAAAAAGCGGAAGGAGAGATTCGAACTCCCGGAAAACCGATCTGCAGTCGGTCACATTAGACCACTCTGTCACTTCCGCATGTTGAACAATTTATAAAATGTATTATTCTTTATTGTAATTATTATTTTAAGCCTATATTTTTTTATATTCATCGTATTAGACTTATTAGAATTTTATGGTATTCTTATAGAACTTTTCAGGTATTTTTTAAACCTTGTTTTTATTGTTTATACTAATGTATCAATAAAATTTAAGTTTTGTGTCATTTGACACAAGAATATATGTTTGTACTGTAACTAATCTTACACCTATTAGAATTAATCTATTCTATTTTTTATCAATTTTAGAATTGTTATTTTCAATTTGATTTATCTTTAATCTAAGATTTTTGCAAGCTTTTTTGCTGTTTCAATTGATTTATCTTCTTTATTTGTAATAATTGTAAGTATTGCATCTGTGAACATAGAATATGCAGCACAAAAAGATCTATTTAATTCTTGATGTCTTTTAATTGCTATAATACTATCATTATCTCGTTTACGATTACTATCGTTTTGTCTACGTTTAATTATATCTTTTTCATCTGATTCGATAATGACTATAGTTTTAGGTATTAGGTGTGTAAGGATATCTATTGGTAATCCTGGAAGATAACCGTTTGGTGTTTCAATTGTACTGTGTGTGTCTAGTATTATATTTGATATTTCTGATGCTTTAGATATATTTTTTGCTGCAAGTACTTGAATTGTTTTTTGTGTCTCATTATTTAATTTTCTCATATCATCTCTTGTTTTTACAAGACTCTCTTTTTTAGCTATGTTAAACATTTCAGTTCCGAACGTTTTGATTATATATTTATTTTTTGTAAGGTTCATAGCATCATTTATAACTCTGCTTTTACCCACACCTGGAATTCCTGTAACAATAATAATTTTATTTTCCATATAAAGTCACATTTATATTTTAAACTACTATTAAGAACTATGTTTTGTTACATATATATCTTTATTAAGTTCTGTTAACCAAGTATGATTAGGTTATTATTTATGGATTCTTGGCATGCACTTGAACTAAAAAAACAGAAAACTCTTTTTGGTTTTAACAAAAAAGAAAAATCTACATCAGAAAATTCTGATGTTTCTAAATCCTAAAAATAACTTATACCAGTTTTTTATTTTTTTTAAAAAAATAGTTTCTTTTTAATCCGTTTTTATAATCTGTCGCTTTGAAATTCAATAATTTTATTAATTCTTTTAACTTCATTAAAATTTCCAAGTGCAAGCATTTGTTTTTTCATCATTTCTAATTGGTCTCTTGAAATAGATATCACCCTCTAATTTATACATTTTTTTAAACCTTTTCGTGGATTTAAAGAAAAAGTTAGATAACGTTAGTATATAGTATACAAAAAAGTATATATAACCACACGATTAATACGTTTATATATTTTGTGGTTATTTTATTTTTCAGATTTAAATTCTAGTTCTAGAACAACAACAGGCACGTCAATATCCCAGTTTGATATAACTTTGGGATGTAATGCACCTATAATTCCAATTTTTTTATTATCAACAATTATCTTAGCACCCCTACCTTCCATAAAGTATGGTTTATCACACTCTTCAAATCTATATTTGATTCCAATGTTTTCAAGAAGTCTTTCTGTAACTGCTTTAATCTCAGTATAATCTGAATCACTATGTGCGGTTACAGCTGCAAGATGTAATCGCTGTTTTGTTCTTGTATCTGTTTTTACATCTGGTTTGATCACATAATCAATATCAAACAATTTTTGTGGGTATTCTTTATGCTTATTGTTTGACAATGATTTGAGTACACTTGGTATTAACCAAGAACGTATCATATTGAAACTTTTTTCAGTTGATTCTCCAAGGTTTACATGTGGTTGTTCGGAAATATTCATTTTGTTATATTGTTCTTCTTTATTTGTTATTACAAGTGTAAGACTTTCTTGATATCCAAAACCAATCATTTGTTCTTGTACTGTTTCTTTAAGTTTGGATTCTTCAGTTGTCCCACCTGTTGTCACAACTAGGGGTATAACCATTTCAATATTTTCAAAGCCATATGCTCTCGCGACATCATCAGCTATATCAACATCATGTAATATATCGGTCCTATATGGTGGAATAAGTATCGTTAGTATGGTTTTATCTATATTTATGACATCATAGCCCATTTGCTCAAGGTATTTTTTCATTTTTTTTGCATCAATATTGATACCTATAAGTTTATTTACATAATCTACACTAATTTTTCTTGTTTCAGGAGTAAGATCTGGTGTAGTAATAGTTTTGTCTGCGTATTCTATATCCATTGAATATATTTTTCCACCCATATCTGAAAATATTGTTACAAGTATATTGAGTATTACTTTTAGTGCGTTTAAATCACTACCACTGCATTCTATAAATATTTCTTTGGTATCTTCTGTAACTCTTCCACGTTTTTGTGAATTGATTATTGGTGGCATTGAAAGGATCTCATTGTTTGAATCAATAAATATAGGGTATTGTTTATGTTCTCTCAAAAGATGTGCATATTTCTGGCCTGTTGGATGTTTATCAAGTATCTCATATCCATTAAGTTCTTTATCAGATTCAAGTGGTACAAATCTGATATCTTTTGGATCTTTTGCAATATAATGGATTGGTAGTTTTATTTTTTCAAATGGATATATTCCTATTGCTGCTTTTTTTCTACCTCTTGCAAATGTTGCATGAAGTTTTTCTTGTACCCATATAAGTTCTTTTATTTTTTTATCATCAAATTCAAGACCTTTGACAATTGCTGCAACTGTATAAGGTCTTACATTTTTAGTTGATTTATCAACTATAACTTTTTCTCCGGATTTAGTTATTTTGTATTCTTTAAGTCCCGTTTCTATACTCATATAACTTTTAAGTGCTCTTGCAAGACCATAAGTTGATACCATATCAGGACGTTCTGCTGTGATATCAATTTTAAGTTCATCACCATCAATATCATCTAGTTCCATACCTAAATTAAATAAATTCTCTTCAAGTTCTTTGGTTGTTATATTTTTTCCAAGTAGTTTCTGTATTTTTGATAATTGTGTGTCAAGTGTAACCATTGTATTCACCTATATCTCTCTTTTTGGAACTTTGTAAGTTCTCAACCATTCTAAATCACATGTTGGTCCAAGTAAATCATGTATACTGTTTTTATTATATACAAGCATAGCAAGTCTTTCTGGTGACAAACCCCATGCAATAACTGGAACATCTATATTGAATGGTTCAAGTGCTTCAGGTCTGAATATACCTGAATTTATAAGTTCTATCCATTTACCAAGACCTTCATGGTATGCGAATGCTTCCATACTTGGTTCAGTATATGGGTTGTATGTAGGTTTAAATTTGATTTTGTCTATTCCAAATTTGGAATAGAATTCTTTTATACTGCTTTTAAGGTTTCCAAGTGTCAAGTCTTTATCCATAATTAATCCTTCTACTTGGAAAAATTCAGCACCATGTGTTGCATCAAGTGCCTCATTTCTAAAAACTCTATCTATACAAAAATATTTTGCAGGTGGTTTTATTTTTTCAATTCCAAAATATCTGAATGTTGTTGCAGTTGTATGTGTTCTAAGCAAGACTTTTTTTGCTTCATTATCATCCCATGCATAGCCATAACCCTTTGAACCACATTTACCTCCGGTTGTATGTACATTCTTAACCTTATCTACAATTTTTTTATCTGGAAGGTCTCCGATTAATGGTAAATGAAAAGTGTCTTGTGCTTCTCTTGCAGGATGATCTTGAGGTATAAACATTGAATCCATGCACCAAAACGCAGTCTCAACAAGTGGTCCATTCATCTCTTTAAAACCCATCTCAACAAACACATCTCGTATACGGTTCATTATAACTCTAAGTGGATGTTTTCGTCCATTATACATTTTTGCAACAGGTGCAACTACATTATATTTTCTAAAAGTCACATTTTTCCATTCACCTGTTGTAAGGTGCTTTGGTGTGAGTCTGCTAATTTCCTTTACAAGTTTAGTTTCATCTGCAACTTTTAATCCAATAGCAGTAGCTTTAATTGTTCTTATTGTCCTAAATGTGGATTTAATGAGAGATCTTTTTGTAAGTGTATCAATCATTTTTGAATCTATTTTGATGCCTTTTTTAATATTTTCAAGTGCGTCTTGAATAATATCTTTAGTTTTAAGGTATTTTTTACCAGTATCTGTTGCAACTACAAGATTATTTTTATCTTTTTGTATGTCGATAAGACCTTGTTTTTTTGCAAAACCGACACCAACATTTTTATCTTTAATTTTAATCTTTTCAAGTTCTAGGCCATTACCTATAGCTATAAGAATTTGACGTTCTGGAAGTCCATTTTTAATTATATTTACGCCTTTATCCGAAAGGTCTAAAACTAATTTATCTTCTTCTTTAACATTTGTAAGTTTTAATTTTGAAAGTGTCATACTAGCACGTATTACTGCAGCTTGGTCAATATCTGTTATATCATTAAGACAGATATCATTTTTTTCAAGAAGTTTCTTTAATAAAAGTATTTCATGGTACTGAAGATTGTATTTCATATAATCATCCTTTTCTTAATTTATCATTTTGTAGCTTCCAAAAGTATAAAGTACTGACACCTTCCTTTTTAACATTTCTAATGCATCATTTATATCTTTTTGTGTTTGTCCTGATTCAATTTTTGTTTTAAGCACATATTCTACTAGTTTCATCCTTTAAGCTATCAATTCAAGAATCTTATTATTGATTGTATCAATATATACTCGCACCTCTTCAAGGCTCACATATTTTTTTTGTTGGTTTTTAATCTCTGTCATATAAATCACAATTTAAATTTATTAATTTTAAAGCTATGGCTATAATTAAAAGTTCTTATAAAAATGTCTATTAGTAATGTCTTTATAGCTAAATCTAAGAAAACGTATACAGGTGCTTTTATGCTTGTATAAATTGGTGGTACATCACATCACGTATTAAATTATTTTGGTTTAAACTTTTTAAATGTTGTTTTGTTTGAAAAGACTAAGTTTTATAAAATATTTGTAGTAATTATATTTAGGTATATTTATGAGTGATTTAAAAGCAGATTTCCACATATTAACTTTTATCAAAGAACAAGGTTATTCTGTAGGATTACAGACACTAAATAGTAGGGGTAAACGCTATACTCTCAAAAATTTTGATGATACTTATTTAGTAGTAGAACATGATTCCGATTTAAAGCAAATTATGCCAATTGAAAATATGCTTAAAATTATATTTAATACAGATATTTATTCTCGAGATGAATTAATCTTGGCTTTTGAAGCTAATTATGAGATGTTTAAGGATTTAACCAAATCAGAATTTATAAAACCTCTTATAAATGAAAATATTCATTTTAAAACAATCAGTTCAAGTGAGTATGAGGGTCTTTTGATTGACGCAGATTCTCGCGGTCTATTAATTGATATATATAATGCTGAACCTGTATATGTCTTTAACCATGATATCCAATCGATTTATTTTTAAGAAGATTATTTGATTTTGAGATTTCAATCTTTAACCAAAAATTTATCAAGAACATCTTTTGCTTTTTCACGTTTTTCTTGGTGCTTTTCAAGAAATTTAACAACGCGTTCAGAAAGGTCTTTTTTACATTCACCACAAAGTATTTTACCCTCTTTACAAGCTTTTTGTCGCTTTTCAAGTTTTGCATCATTTTCTTCAAAAATAAATTTGAAATAACTGAATACAGAACAGATTTCTGAATTTCCACCCTTTTTTCTTTGTTCTTCAATACTTGCTTGACCGCCTGTAAATGCTGACATTACTTTCTTTTTTGCAGTTTTCAAATCATCTGTTGTAAATATGGCTGAATCTGGTTTTGATGCAGACATCTTGCCACCTTCAACAAGTCCAGGCATAAACATTCCTTGAACTGATGCTGGTTTATAATATCCTAATTTAGGCATAACATCTCTTGCAACTCTGAAATGCGGATCCTGGTCTATAGCATGTGGTATTAGGCAAGGTATGTTTTTACCTTGTTCTACCGATTCAAGAAATGCAGGTACTGCTTGCATGCTTGTGTAAAAAATCTGCCCCACATTCGTATCGTTTCCAAAACCAAATGTTGCTTTTGCTGTTGAGAATGTTATCTTTTTGGCAACTCGGGTTGCATGATAATAAAATGTTTTTGCATTATCGTAATCAGAATATATCTTAGTCTTCTTTGGATTGAATCCAAGCGCAATGACATCAAGTGCATTCTCATATGCAAAATGTTTTGTGGTTTCAATATCTAATTTGCTGTTTGTTAAGAATTTTTCATCATCGGTCATTTGAAAAAACAATTTAACATCAAATTTATCTTGTAACCATTTTGTTAAAAACCATGGAAATAAATGACCTAAATGTGTATTTCCAGATGGACCACGTCCTGTATACAAAAAGAATTTGTTGCCTTTTTCATATTCATCAAGTATCCAGTTAAGGTCACGGTGTGCAAAAAATAAATTTCGTCTTAAGGTTGGATGAAGTTCTCCAGTATGTTTTTTAATTCTTTCTAATAACTTTTTATCTATAATTTGTACACCGAAATCTTTTACAACTTTATCATAATCTATATCTCCAGTGACTTCCCAGGGTGTTACTTTGAATTCTTTTGACATTGTATCACATTGATATGTTATTTAATTCTCATTATTCAAGAACTTCATAAGTTGCTTTGAAACGCTGTATAACTGTTATTACAGAAAGTATTGCTATCATGTATAATGCATATGTAAGTGATGCACTGAACACATATGTACTTATAGCTCCAACAAATAATATCACATGACGTCCTGCACGTCCAAGGACACCCCCATACATTCTTTTTTCAGTTAATGCTTGAGCTTGTGTTCCCATGTAAGATACAAGAAGTAATGTTACAAGTGCTATATATGCGATATCTGAATTAATCATTGGGTTATATGCTATACCCATAAATATGATTATGTCTGCAACTCTGTCAAATGTATGGTCTAAAAAATCCCCTTTTTTTGATGGTATGCCATTTTTCGCAACTTCACCATCTAAAACATCAAGAAAACCGTTAAGTCCAAGAAATATTGCAGCGGGTATGAAATTACCTTTAAAAAATAAGTATCCTGAAAAGATTCCAGCAAGTAATGATGCAATCGTAATTCTATCAGGGTGTACATCAATTATAAATGGTGTCATTATTCGATTTCTTAAAGTTTTTTTTTTAGAATTTGTAATTTTTATCACCGGTACAAATAAGTTTATTTAAAATTATTTAAATCATTATTTTTATAAATCTATTAAAGCTTATTATTATTATTATTATTATTATTATTATTATTGTGATTATTAATAATATTTAGTTATACAAGGTTTTCCAAATGTCAGTAAAGAAAAAAGACAATAAATTTCAAGAACAGTTTATATCATTCTTACAACAGAAAGGTTTTATCTGGGGTCCTGAACCTGAATTATATGGGGGTCTTGCAGGTTTCTATACATATGCACCACTTGGAAAACGTCTGAAAAATAATGTTGAAAATCGTATTCGTTCAGTCTTCCAAAAAAATGATATGTGGGAAGTTGAATGTCCGACAATTATGCAGAAAGAGGTTTGGCAAGCATCAGGACATTTAGATAATTTTACAGATCCTTTGGTTGCTTGTTCAAAATGTAATGCTTCATTTCGTGCTGATAAACTTATAGAAGAGAAATACGATGACGTTGTTGCAGATGCATTTAGCGAAAAAGAACTTCTTGATTTTATAAATGATAAAAAAATAAAATGTCCTGTTTGTGGTTCTCAATTTATTCAAGAGATTAAGCAACATAATCTGATGATGAAAACCACAATCGGCACAAAAATTGAAGCATATAACCGACCAGAAACTGCTACAACAACATATCTTCCATTTATTCGTTATGTAGATTATTTTAGGAAAAAAATACCCTTTGGTGTTTTCCAGATCGGAAAAGCTTATCGAAACGAGATTTCACCAAGACAGCATGTGCTTCGGATGCGCGAATTTACGCAAGCTGAAGGTCAGATGTTTATCTTTAAAGAGCAGAAAAATAATTTTGAAAGGTATGATTTAATTAAAGAGTCAAAATTACCTCTTTGGTCACACCAATTACAAGACACTTCGAAAGAACCTAAAATGATATCAGTTTCAGATGCAATGAAAAAAGGTTATCTAAAGAATCAGGCATATGCATGGTCTGTTAATTTAGCATATACACTTTTTAGAGAAATCGGAATTCCTGAAGAATATATAAGGCTTCGTCAGCATACGCCTGGAGAGTTAGCATTTTATGCAGATGATGCATGGGATCTTGAGATTAAGACAAACAGTTTTGGTTGGGTTGAATGTTGTGGTATTCATGATAGAACTGATTATGATTTAACTCAACATGCAAAAGCATCAGGTAAAAAGTTAGAAGCTTTAGATGAGAATAATGAAAAGACAGTTCCAAATATTCTTGAGATTGCTTTTGGAACAGACCGACCTGTATTTGCTCTTCTTGATATAACATATAATCAAGCAGAGGATCGGACTGTATTATTTGTACCTTATAATCTTGCACCAATACAAGTTGCAGTATTACCACTTGTAAAGAGAGATGGTCTTGACACAATTGCAAAAGAGTTGTTCAATAAATTGAACGGTAAATTCATTGCATATTATGATGAGGGTGGTTCTGTTGGTCGGCGTTATGCAAGGATGGATGAGAAAGGTACTCCTTATATAATTACAACAGATACTGATACACTTACAGATAATAGTGTCACAATTCGTGATCGTAATTCAACAAAGCAAATAAGAATCCAGCTTGAAGATGTGCCTGATGTTCTTGATAATTTGTTTTCTAGTAAGAAACAATTTGAAGATTTAGGTAAAATTATAGAGTGAATTTATGCAATCAATACGTTTAAGATATCAAGAAGTTGAAGATGCAGAACGTTTTTTGAGATTATAACTAAATAAGATTTCAAATATCAAATTATACCTGTAAAGACTGTTGAAGATGAGATTGATTTTTTAAAGCTTAATGATGAAAAGCGAAAAAATAATTTTGAATATAATTATTCAATAATGTATGACGATATTCTTGTAGGTAGTTGCGGTATTAAGATTGATCAACATAATACTCATATTTGTAGTTTAGGTTTTTTTGTTGACGAAAACTATTGGGGTAAAGGTATTGCAACATATGTTGTACCTCTACTTGAGCATATTTGTTTTGAAGAGTTGGGCATTAAACGAATTGAAATAAGGATGTATGTTGAAAATAAAGTAAGTGAGAAAGTTGCAATAAAGTGTGGTTATACGCAATAATGTGTGATGAAAAAAGCAATAAAACTTGGAAATGAGTTTGTTGATGCTTATCTTTATGCTAAGGTTAAGGTGTGATTATATCTAATTTTTGAAGATGTTTTTATTCCGTTTCTCTGTTTTTGTTATACTTGATTGTTTCATACACCTATTTTTTTAAAATCTTAAGTGACTATTTTACGAAAAATATATATGATTATTTTTATTTTTATTATTATTTTTATTATTTTTATTATTATTTTTATTATTATTTTTATTATTATTTTTATTATTATTTTTATTATTTTTATTATTATTATTTTTATTATTTTTATTATTATTATTTTTATTATTATTATTTTTATTATTATTATTTTTATTATTATTTTTATTTTTTTTATTATTTTTATTATTATTATTTTTATTATTTTTATTATTTTTATTATTTTTATTATTATTATTTTTATTATTTTTATTATTATTATTATTATTATTATTATTATTATTATTATTATTATTATTATTATTATTATTATTATTATTATTATTATTTAATCGTTATAAAAAAATGTAAAATATCTTTAGTTGATTGTATGAAACAAAACATTAATAATCATCTCAGTATAATGACAATTTTATTAAGAAAATGTAATTTATATTGTGATCATTGTTCTTCTAATTCTTCGTTTAAACGTGAAGGTTTTGTTAATACTGATGATATTTTAAACATATTGGAAGCTTTTGCGCCATATGCCAAGAAAAAACAGCATCTTGTTAGTGGAGGGGAACCAACATTACATCCAGATTTACATTATGTATTATCTGCTTCAAACGATTTGGGTTATAAGACATCAGTTGTGACTAATGCGTCTTGGATTGATCTTGATGATATGGGTAAGACTGAAAGATTTTTTTATGACACTTTTCCTGAAGATTTAAAGATAACATCATCTTTTGATCTGGAGCATTTCAAGGAAGATCCAATGCTTCTCCAAAGATTATCTGTTTTACATGATTTAACACATAATCGCAATAAAATTACTATTGATGGTGCATATAATGGCGTTAACGGTATAAAGAAAATACAGTCTTATTTAGACGAAACTACATTTGATTATATGTTGATTCCTATGCAGAGTATGGGGCGGGCAACAAATTTAGTAAATCAGAATATTTTAGATAATAATAAATTATCTTGTCCTAAAGGTGATAAGAAAGGGTTTGTTATCACTGATGATGGTGTATATTATTGCTTAAGGACTGCTCTTACTTCAAATCCTTGTTTTAAACTTTCAGATAGTTATGATGTGGAAGAAATATTACATGCTTTGGATTGTTTCAATTCATCTTCAATAAACAGTTCAATCGTA
This sequence comes from Nanobdellati archaeon, assembly GCA_019429005.1. GTDB lineage: Archaea > EX4484-52 > EX4484-52 > EX4484-52 > GLR71 > JAHYJR01. The sequence continues at coordinate 245,510 of JAHYJR010000001.1, forward strand.
TCATTATATGATAATTTATCGCCTCAAGAGATTATTGATAATTATCATTATCCTTGTGATTTATGCGAATAGGATTAACTAACTAAATTTTATAGCCATACCCTGTTATTTTTTAAATAATTTTTATATTATAACTGTGAGTGTCCCTATCTAGACAATCTATATATTTATGTAACCATAAACGGTTATTATGTTTAAAAAATAATACCAAAATAGTTTAAGTTTATTTTTGATTGTTGCTTTTATCATAGGTATGTTATAATAAAAAACCTAAATTATTCTGTTTCCTTGTTTATGATAATCTTTTTTACATTGGTAGGTCTCATTTTTGCTTTAAATTCAAAGAACTTAACCCAATAAAATATAGGTCTTTTTTAGACTCTATCCAAATAGTCTATCTCTCTCTATTTAGCACTAAATAATATTATGCTCAAAAAACAATCTCAAATCGGTTTAAGTCTATTTTTAATAGGTATCGGTGCGTTGATTATTGGTTATGATCTACTAAAAAACCTAAATAGTTCTGTTTCTTTGTTTATAGCATCAATCTTTGTATTAATCGGTATCGCTTTATTCTTAAATTCTAAAAAACCGTTAAGGCTTCAAACAAAAATCAAGGTTTGATCCTTTCAATCCTATAATATGTTGCATCGCCTTCTTCATCAACAACAGCAAGAAGTGCTCTTGCACGTATGTTTTGGCTAAGTCTAACATATCGAGACCATTCTTGATATGAACTTGTATAGTTCTCAGGTACTGCATGGACATTAAATTTTGTATGTTCTTTAAGGTCTTTTGAACCGCCTTTATACGGATTAACACCTCTATCATAAACTCTAAAATGTGTTCCAAATTTAAATCCCGATTTAACTATATAACCACGATTTCTAAGGTCTCTATAGACAATATATTTATGTGCAAACTCTTTGTCTATTTTACATGCAATCGAATAAAATGTCTTTATATCAATTTCTTTTTTAGCTTTCATTAAGACCATATGTTCTCTTTCAAGAAGAATCATGGTCTCTTCGAGACTAAGAAGGAGGTATTTTATTTTTTCTTCTTCAATAATTTTACCGAAATATTTTTCCTGGAATATAGGATTCCATTCTTTTTCATTCCATATAACTACTTTGTTTTCAAGAAGTTCTGCAGTGACTATTGTGTTTTCAACCATTTAAACCACTTGCGTTTTATATTTTTAGATATGGGGCCAGCGTGATTTGAACACGCGACACCTAGATCTTCAGTCTAGTGCTCTCCCAGGCTGAGCTATGACCCCATATGAATATGGCGCCCCGGGCAGGACTCGAACCTACGACCTCGTGATTAACAGTCACGCGCTCTACCTACTAAGCTACCGAGGCATAAAGCATTATTTCTAGGCATATTTTTATAAACCTATCTAGATAATGCATTTAATTTTACTCTATAAAATCTTGTGCTGCTATTTTTTTTGGAAGGTATTCGTTTGCTACAAAATCAAGACTTTTGCTTGCAAGAGCTTGCTGTTCTATTCTGACACCTTTTTCAATCATAGTTGTAATTTCTTTTGTCCATTCTTTTGTTTTGAACCATTCATACTTCAAAAGTTGTTTTGCACGTGTTTTATCTACATCTTTGAGTTTTTCTGTAACTTTTTGTAAACCGTATGTTTCAATATCTGCCATAGTCATACCAATGAATTTTGCAGATGGTGTTGCAAGTCTTCTTGATTCGTATGCAAGATTAACAGAGCCTGTCTTTACAACAGAATGGATATAATATCCCCAAGGATCACCATCTGTATATGTATATACTGGCAGTTTAAGTCTCTCATGCATTATATGTATAAGTCGTCTTGCACCTCTTGCAGCCTGACCTCCAAGACCTATTAAAATTGCATGATTTTTAATATGGAATTTTTCTTCAACAAGTCTATCTACCATAGCTTTTGTTTCAACTACAAGTATGTATTTTGCATTACAACTTACAAATTCATAATCATCTACAATAGATGGTATTGAAAGACCCGATTTACCAAGTTTTGAACAATCAATTAAGTCACCCATATCTTTTATGACAATCTCACCAAAAAGGTTTCCTTTACTGTCTGCTTTAAGATGTAGGTGTTCTCTTAATGAATCAAGCATAGTCTCAAGATCTTCTATCAAAGGATCTGATTCAGTCTGACCTTCAAAAGTATTTTCTTTTGTACCTGGAATAGTATGTTTTAATTCATAATAAAGTTCTCTGATACTTGCTGATTTACCCATTTCAAGAAGTTCTTTACATTTTTCAGCAATCATCATGCTTTGCATAAATTTTCTTGTATGTGCAATATTTAGAAAATTACGTGATGTTCTTTTATCTCCAAGGAATAAGTAACCCAATTTACTATCAAAATGTACATTTGAAAATGATCTTAAAGGGAGTGTAATTGAAGGGTCTATTGTTGCTTCTATATCTTTTACTAGCCTTTCAGCATTCTGTTTTATTTTTGCAATTATTTCTTTATCAGTATCAAGTTCCATATCATATCACCCTTTTATATTTCATCATCATCATCTTCTGGTTTGTCTCCAAATGTATCTTTTGGACTAGTTTCTTCATCTTCATCATTAAACAGTTCTATTCCTTTACCTTTCATACTCACTGTTGTATCTCCAATTTTTTCAACTATAAGTTTTTGAAGATTTTTATTTATTGTTTCAGCGTCATGCCCTGTAATACCACTAAGTACTTCAGCAAGTTCTGCAGCATAGGTTTCGAAAGTTTTCTTTCGTGATTCGGCAAGTCCGACTTTCTTCTTTTTTGATACATATTGAGATAGTTTTCTTGCAGCCTCTTGTAAAGCTAGTTTAAGTTCTTTTAATATAGGAGGGTATGATGCGATAGCTTCTTTACCTTCGGATGTATAAGGTACCCATACTGATGCAAGATGAACTGAGATTATCAAAGGTCCTGTTGGTATAGAACCAGAGCTTTGTGATAAACTATATCTTTTCCATTCCATCTGTATTATTGATTTTGTTATAGCACAAGCAGATTGTTCATAAAGTAGGGGCATTTTATTTGCATATCTTATGATTTTTGCATTACCTTCTTTTTCTATATCACCACCGAAACCCATTGCAACTTCAACAAGGAACGGATGGCCTTTATAAACCATAGGTGGTCTGCTAACAACTGCAAGAAATTCAGGATGTAATTCTTTTTTAAGCCCTTCTTTCATTGAACTTTCACCAATAGGTGATAAGCAATCTGTTGGCGGTTTTTGTAATTTTGAGAGTGCAATTTGATCAAGTATACTTTCAGCTTCATCACGAGTTACTGTTCTTGGACTGACTTTCGGGTCAACTCCTGCATCCGTACATATCTGTACTGCAGTTCCACGACCAATTCTTGAAAAATCTGTTGTAAGGAATCCTGTAAGATTTCGCGATTTTGTCATTTTAAGCATTCTTATGAAAAGACCAAGTTCAATACCTTTTGGATGTGGTTTAATGTCTTTTGCAAGTGGTGGAAGCGTTTCAACAACTCTTTGATATTCATGTTGTTTACCTGTTGGATCAATAAATACGATTTTTGCATAGGGATTTATTATTGCGCTCTGTTTTATGTATTCTTCAATACCTTGTTTTCCTTTTGTGTATTTTCCTTTAACATCTAATTCAATTCTTACTCCATGACCGTCACCCATAAGTACATTTTCAGATAAAATATCAGGTTCATTTCGTGTGGTATCTATATGAATTTCATACACGTTTATTTTTCCATCATTTATCCGTGAATAGACTTTTGTTGGTTTTCCTGTTGTAAGCTGTGCATATAAAACAGATGCAGATATACCAATACCCTGTTGCCCTCTTGATTGTTTAAGGTTAAATTTACCTCCATACAGAAGTTTTCCAAAAACCTTACCAACATTAGCTTTTACAATACCTGGACCATTGTCTTCAATAATAATCTTAAACTTATTTGCGCCAAGATCCTTTAATTCAACATATATGTTAGGTAATATTCTCGCATCTTCACATGCATCAAGTGAATTATCAACTGCTTCTCTAACACAGGTTAAAAGTGATTTTTGAAGGTTTTCAAAACCAAGAAGATGTTTATTTCTCTCAAAGAATTCTGCAATTGATATTTCTCTATGTTGTTTTGCAAGTTTATCTGCTATGGTTGTTCCAATTGTTGGTTCTATATCATCGTCATCATCATCAAATTGGTTTGTTAAATCAGTTACATCTTCTGTTTCTGTATTCAATTCACTTTCATTATCTACCATTTCTTCTTCGTTTTCATCTTCAGACATTAAAATTCACCTTCAGTATTTTTGATATTTTCAAGATATTTATAAACATTTTTAATCTCTTTATGATTTAATATCATTTCAATAGCATGTTTTGCTTTTGCAACTTCATCTATATGTCCAAGTACAGAAATCGTTTTTCCATATACTGCGATTTTTGCACCTGTAAATCGTTCAATATTTTTTTTAACTTTACCACCCGTTCCGATAAGTCTAGCTTTAACACGCGATAATGTATTTTTGTTTTTTCCAAGCATTGATTCAATAGATATAACGAGGAGATCTGTATCATCTTTTGAAAGTCTTTTTATTTCACTCAAATTAAAGCCCCGTGTGATTGCTAAAACGCCTTTTTTTGCTTTCCATACATTAAAACCGTCTTCACTACTAATTGTAACTATACCTGTTTCTTCAATATGTATTTTACACATGAATTCTTTTTCAATCTCAATTTTTGTATGGCCTTTATCACCTATAAGTATACCAATTCTTGATGGTGATATTCGGACTGTATCTATAATCATTTTATACTTCTCCATATTTATTTATAACCTTTTATTTGTTCAATATAAAAATCTTTGTATCTTACTTTAAATTTTTGGTTACTAAAAAAATAAAAGCCTATCTATATAAGATTTATTATGGTTACTGGAAATTTATTAAATTGTATTACTGATGCATGTGTTTTTATAGAAAAATTATCATCAAAAAAGATTTGTATTGTTTATCATGATGATTGTGATGGTGTATCTTCAGCAGCTCTTCTCGTTAAGTATCTCTCAAAAGATAATGATATTGAAACAGTTTCTGTACGAAATGCTCCATCTATAACTGAAGATCTTATGTCAATTATATTAAGTAAAAAACCCGATGTTGTTATTATTGCAGATTTTGCTGGAGGTATTGATATTTCAGCAAAAACATTTAGTGAAAATGGAATATTTACTCTTGTGTTAGATCATCATGTTCCAGGAATTTATTTATTTCACGAAGATGTTATTTATTCAAATCCTCGCCTTGAAAATTTATCAATGCCAGCATCTTCATACATTTACGAGATTTTATCTAATATAATTAATATGGATGAGTATCTTTGGATTGCTGCAGCTGGAACTATAGCTGATTTCGGTGCATCGGAAAGACCTGATCTTGTAAAGGCTTGTATAAAACGTTACCCTGATCTTTTTGAATACGATGGTCTTGATAATTCAAAGTTATTTGATACCTCTTTTGGTTTAATTCCAAATAGTGTGAGTTATGCAACTGTGTGGGGTGGATATAAGGGTGCCGAATTTGCTCTTAAATGCATGCTTTCATGTAATACGCCTTATGAATTTATTTCAAAAAAAAATGATGATCTTAAAAAATTATTTGAGAATTATACTGATGTTGAGTCCGAGATTCTAAAGAATGTTGATTTGTTTCGGAAACAACATAAGACTCAAGGTAAAGTCAAATACATGGTTATTGAATCAGGATATCAAATAAAATCGATAATTTCAACAATTGTTTCTCCTAAAGAAACTGCTTATGTCTTTATAGTTATACAGGAAAAAGGTAACGAAATGTCTATGTCTTTAAGAAATCAATCTGGTGATTATAATCTTAATAACATAATACAGCTTGCGTCAAAAGATATTGATGCACATGGTGGTGGGCATCCAAAAGCATCTGGGGCTGTTGTTTCAAAGAAAGATTATGGTACTTTTTTAGAAAATCTGTTGAATTTAATAAACGGTTAAAATTTATTAATTAATCAGCTATGATAAATTCATACAAATCAGTTTCATTTGTTTCAACACCTAACGAATTAAAATATTTGACAATATTTTTTACATCTCGTTTAAGAAATGTTTTTACTTGTGGATGGTTTTTGAGTACTGATTGTCCCATGTCTATAAAGACTGGTTTTTCATCTCTTACAAGTATATTGTATTGACTTAAATCTGCATGAACTAGATCAGCATCTTTAAAGAGTATTCTCATCATTTCTTTTACTTCATTAAAAAATACAGTAGGATCTTCAAGAATTGTTTTTGATAATTGGTTTGCAATCTGTCCTCCATCTTCAATCATATCCATTATAAGAACATTATTACGTACACAGCGTGTTTTTGGAACACTTAGACCCACAGAATGTGCTTTTTCAAGATTTCGCATTTCTTTTTGACACCAAGTTTCTACAATTTTTCGTTTGGTTTTACCAATTTTTACAAATCTGTTATCGCCTTGTATATATTGCATCATATTTGTAAAACTTGATGTAGCTATCATATAAATTTTAATTATAACTGTATTTCCATTCAAATCTTTTCCAAGAACGATTTTACTTTCTTTTCCCGATTTAATTATGCCCATAACTTCATTTATACATTTTTTATCTATCATTTTACCTAAGGTATCTATCGTCAGTTTATCATAGATATATGATCTAATTTTTCGATCTTTATCTGCACGTTTTTGTTCAGCCATATGTCTCATCTTGGCATTTTTAGAAAAAATATAGGCATTATTTAATGCCCTTCGAGATTTTTAAGATATCCTTTTTCTTGGAGTTGCGGTACTTGATATTTTGTATATTTATATATTATATCTCCACGTTCATCACTTTGTACATCCCAAGGGACTACAATAACATAGGTTTCTTCTCTAAGCCACATTCTTTTTCGGTATTTTCCAGGGACTCTACAAATTCGAATTTTTTTATCACTACAAACAACTCTTAATTTACCAAAACCTAACCTTTGTTCTATGATTCCTAGTAATTCATTATTTCTCGGTGTTCTGACTCTTTGCGGTAAAGTAGGATCTACAGTTGTAATCTTTTTTTTATTCTTATTAATTGCAGGTTTGAATGTTTTTTTATATATTAAAATCACCAATTATTTTTTTTTATCTGTAATCGCTATTGTTGTCCGATGTACTTCTTTTCCGTCTATTTGACCATATATTTTATATGAATCTTTAAGTACCATATCATATTTTTCATGAAGTTCTCGTGCAATCTTATTTGTAACTTTTTTTGATCCCATCTTGAAATCATAGCCATTAGGGATTTTTTCACAACTTAAAATAAATGAATTGCGTATTTTTTTACTATATTCAAGTGTTCTTTGTTCTATATATTCTTTAATTTCTTTGTTTTTATTAATCTTTCCTCTAAGTTGTATTGTTGCTTCAAAATATCCACTTTTAAGTCTTGTGCATTCTGGACAGAATGTTGTTATTATTGTCAATATTTTTTTTTTCTCATCAAAAAATCCGGATTTTTCACCAGTTATTGTTATGTAGATCTTAACTTTTCCAGTAACATATTGCATTTGTGAAAGGTCATAATCCATATTAATTTTTGTATCTTTTTCAGCTTTAATATTATCATTAAGGTATTTATCTATTGCTTTTTTTAATGAATCTTTGATAACCCATCTGTTTTTTTCAAAAAGTTTACCACAGTTACAGATTTCAAGTCTAAGCGGTTCATTTACAACAAACAATTTTTTATGTTCATTATAACATTCATAACATAATGAATCTATTAGTTTATCAGTATCTTTACCACATTTAGGACAAAATTTTCTCATATAATTAATAATTTTGTTTATTTCTTTTTAATTTTTTCTATAAAAAAAAATAATATGTATAAAATAATTATATTTTTAATTTAATATTTAATCTAATAATTATGTTGGTAATTTGAATTATTTCTATTAATTATCTGATCAATAGAATTATAACCTATTTTGGTTAAATTATCAAATTTTAAAAATAATAATATGTTTATGTCCACAGGTTGTGTGTGCATCATTTTTATTGATTATTTTTATATTAGAAAGTGCATTAATTATTTTGTTACCTGTAATATTTGCACTAAAACACGTTTCAATAGCCAAAAGAATCTCTTCAATTGTTGCAGATTCACCCAAATAAAAATGTTCATCTATTGAAAGAACTATATTATTTTCTTCAAAAACTAGACCAATAAGATCTTTATCACAAACAGCAATAATTGTTCCTTGATCAGTATTATAAGTCTTTAAGAAAAACATAACTTAACCAACCTTTGAGATTGGTCTTTTAGCACCACAGGCCATACATTTCATAAAAGTCTGTTTACCTTCTTTCATTATCTTTGTATCGGGTTTCTTACATTCATGACATAGAACAAAGTCAGTAACATATCTTTTGAATTTTGTGTTTACCATATTTCCAGTTAATTTACCTTTAAATATGATTTTTTGTCGTTCTATAGTTCCGGGACTTGCAAGTTCTTTTCCAAGATATTTTATAATGTCTTTAGGATCTCTATATATTATTTTTGAAACTTCTAAAAGATTTGATACTTCAGTTTTAGAACCAACAATAATTGTTTTTAATATTGGCATTTCGAATCGTTCTTTCGTATATGATTCTTCTGGAATCTGTTTTATACATTTTTCTAACAGTTTGTTGTAATCATATTTTTCGTTTAGATTCTTATCCATAATAAAGCACCTTTAGTATATAATGTAAGTATATAATGTAGTATTGTAACTATAATTTTATATATCTAATAAACTTATAATGATATCCTTTACCTCATTGAGATTATTAATTACGGTATAAGCTCCATAGTGCATAAGGGTTGATTTATCATCAATTCCACTTAAGATGCCAATTGTGAGCATGCCTGCTTTTATCCCCGCAATAATATCATTTTGAGTATCTCCTATAACTAAGCATTCTTTGGGAGTGAAACCCATTTTTTCAGCACATAACAGAAATATGTCTGGTTCAGGTTTTCCATACGTTACATATTCAGGTGTGATTATATAGTCAAAAAGTATTTTATTTTGTTTAAGTATATTTTCTGCAGTAATTGTAGGTGTACCTGTCCCAATTGAAGTTTTTAATCCTTGTTCTCGTAACCATTTGACTAGATATATATTGTTTTTACTTATTGTGTCTTTTGTAATTATAAGATTATTGAATTTTTGTATTAGTTTTCGATTCATTTCATCTATATTAGGTGTGTCTTCATTAGTGTTTTTATGATATTTATTAACAACCTGTTTTAAAATATCAATGGCAGAAATACCATAATAATGATAAATTTCCGAATCTGTAATGTTTAGACCAATCTCAGTAAACACGGTTTGATATGCTTCAAGGTATATTGAATTTGTTTCAGACAGTGTGCCGTCAAGATCAAATATAACGGCTTTGATTTTTGTTTTTTTAGGTTTCATACTCTTTAAGACCTTTTAAAATTATATAGATTTTTATGTTTTTTAAAGAACCCGTAAATTCCCAGCTCTTGGTTCATAACAAGTGCCATCTTCAAGAAGTGCTTCAATAATTTTTTCAGCTTCTTTTTCAGTAAGTCGCGATTTTTCAATTACGGTGTCATAATCAGCACCATTTCCAGAATCTTCTGTATTAATAATTTCAATTATTTTCATTCGGGGTGTTATATTTTTTGTTTCAATTTCGTCTTTTATTGCTTCAAAATTCTCATTTTCACAATTAATTAAGGTTTTTGTTTGATTATTATCTTTTTTTTGAGTTTTAATGATTTTAATTTGTTTTTCTTCTGTTTCTCTTTTTGGTTTAGACTCTGTTTTAATTGTATTTTCAATATTTTCTTTAGCATTTTTCTCGTGAATTATATTTTTAGAACTTTTATTTTCTATAATTTCAACATTATTTAGATAGGGGTTTATGCTTTTTGCAATCTCAAGTTTTCGTAATGTTTCAAGATTTGGATTCTTCACTTCAACAATAATTTCAGGTTGTATATAGACTTCATCATTCCATTTTTTTATTTTTCCAATAACTTCTATAATATATCCTTTATTAATATTTTTGATTTTATCTAAATCACTAAATAGTTTACATTGTATTGTTTCTGACCCATCATCAATTGTAATTGTTGCATATCTCCCATCATTTGAGATATATTTGTTTATGAGTGTACCAAGAACTCGTACACGGTAAACAGATTCACCTGTTATATGTTTTATAAAATCTATGTTATTATTATCTTTTTCACATTTGTTCTGGAGAATATCCTTGATACGTATTTTTTTTGATGGATGTTGCATAAAATCACATTATTTTTTTAAACTTTTTTGATCTTACCATTTCTAGGTTCAAAAAGTTCACCATCATTTTTTAATTTGGTTATTATTTCTTCAATTTTAGCATCACTATCTGCAATACCTTCTTCTTGAGCTCTTGCAATGATATCTTCTTTATCTACCATTTTATCTAGACTTTCTTCAGTAAGTTCATCAATTATTCTCAATATATCAATAATCTTACCTCTCTGGCTTGTTGTTGTACCTGAAGACATTCTATCTATATCAAACTTACCTGTCTCAGGATCAATACCAACTTGGTTAAGACAATATGTTAATAGTCTTATCGCTTTATCTGCATCTTTTGCAAGCACTTTTTCTGAAAGTCTAACACGTGCATTTGCTTCAGAAAGTCTTACAAGTGCTTCAAGTTGTCTTGCCGTCAAAGGTACTGCAGATCGTTCATCATCAGAACCATTCTGATTACGTATATCAACATAAAATTTTTGAATCTTATCTGTTGCGCCTTTTGTTAATTTTGGACTACAATTTTTTCGTGAATATGCAATAAATTTTCGTAACATATCTGTCTCAATTGGCGGTTTATCACTTGTAGGATTTTCATGTAGTTTCAGTATGTGTTTAGCAATTCGCGTATCGACTTCTCTATTTGGTATGTCTTTAATTGGAAATATCAAATCAAAACGACTTATCAATGTATCTGGAAGATTTATCTGGTCTGGTATTGGCATCATTGTATCAAAACGCCCAAATTTAGGATTTGCAGCTGCAAGAATGATTGTTTTACAACTTAATGTTGCCTGGATTGTTGCTTTTGATACTGTAACTGTCTGTTGTTCCATAGCTTCATGCATAGCACTTCTATCATTATCACTCATCTTATCCATTTCATCTATTGCTGCAAGACCGTTGTTTGCAAGAACCAATGCACCAGCTTCAAGAGACCAACCACCTGTAAATTCATCTTTTACAACAGCTGCTGTAATACCCGCACCACTTGCAGATTTACCCACAATATATTTTCCTTTAGGTGCCAAATCAGACACATATTTAAGCATTTGACTTTTACCTGCACCAGGGTCTCCTATAAGTAACATATGGATATCTCCACGGGTTCTAACACCATCTGATCTGACTTTTGTAACGCCGCTGAAAAGTTGTAATGATATTGCTTCTTTAATTTGAAGATGCCCTTCTATGGATGGTGCTATAGAATATTTTAATTTATCATAGATATCCTTATCTGCTGCCATTTTCTTAATTAGTTTCTCCTCTTCTTTAGTGATTATTATATCTTCAAATTCTGTAACAATTGTTTCTAGGTAATTAGCTTCAAGATATATATCTCTTTTTTTTGTTTCTTTACCCTGTTCAATCCTTATTGGAACATCTTTGATTATACCTGTTATACTAACTTCATTTCCAGGCACAACCTTTTTTTGGAATGTTGGGTCAACAAGATCATTTCTAAGGTATACTCCAATTTTTCTAGCTTGTTGTCCGCCTTCAAGCATACCCGGGTTTTCTTCAACAACAATTCTTTGTAAATCTACAAGTCGTCTGTCTGTCAATTCAAATCCTCGCCTGTTTCCACATTCGCACATGTAAGGCTGTATTAGGTTTGGTTTTGATTGGATCAATGTTATAGTTTGGCTACATGCAGGACATTCAAATATTGCAACAGTGATTTCTGGACGTACTTCACTTGCTTGTTTGATTAGACCTTTAATTGCAATAAATTTGTTTATGTGTTTACTTCTGATATTCTTGATTGGTACCATTTCTGAATTTGGTATGTTTGTAAACCGTACTGCAATTTTTTCTGAAAGTTCTTCATCGCCAATATCAATGTTCGCTATGGCTTCATCAGCTGCTAGCAGACATTCTTCAGGTTTTTCAAGAAAATAATCTGCAAGTTCAGGGTCAAAACTCTCAAAATCTTCAAAATCAACAACAATAGGGTTTACTGATTGTACAGCTAGGATTAGTTGTTTATAATAGATATCGCTAAAAAAAACTTCAAATTTTCGTAATATATCTGAGTAGTCCATTAAAAATACATTCCTATTTAATTATTTTAAATCTACCTTATCGTTTTATGTTGATATATTAGATGTTGTCTGTTCTAGTTTATTTTTTTAACTGACTACTGAAGGTGTTAAGTTCATCAAATTGATATTAACTTAGAAATATGTGTTTATCAAGATGACGTTAACGAATTGGTATCTTTATTCAGTTTTTCAAGCACAATTTTTAATTTTCCAATCGCTTCATGTACCATTTCACTGCTTTTTCCACCAGTACATATAACTTTTCCAGATCTGAACAGTAAAAATACAACTTTTGGATCTAAAAATCTTAATACAAGACCGGGGAATTGCTCTGGTTCGTATTCAGTACCTTCGAGCGTGAATGCTATTTTATTTAGATTAAGTTCTTCTGCGACTTTTGTTGATGCGACCATATTATGGACTGTTATGTCTGAATCATGAGGTATTTCAATACCGATGGATCTTATGTCTTCAAGAAGTATATTTATAGCACTTGTTGCTTGTTCAGATGATTTTGTGCCTGTACATACAATTTTACCCGAATTAAATACTAATGCAGCAGATTTAGGTTCTTTGATTCTATATACAAGACCGGGGAATTGTTCTGGTTCATATTCAGTACCTTCAAGTTCAAGGGATAATTGTGATAGTGGTATTTTTGTGTTTGTTGTGCATGATGCAACAACATTATGTATCTTTATTTCCTCATCCATAATATCAGCTTAATTTGTATTTTAGAATATCTAAATTAGAGTATCTATTTTACATATATTTACTAATCTTTAAATTATGTCCGTTATATATGTGTGCACTCGAAGGTGAATACATTTTATTAAATTTCTTTGTTTTTATAGTTTATTCTTATTTAACCTTTTTTTATAAGTTCTTTCCAATTTTGTCTATAATTATTGAATTTTTGATTAAATATTTCTTTTTTAGTTTCAGTTATATCTAATTCGAAAAATAGTTTTTTAAGTTCTTGCAATTTAGTCTCTTTATTTTCCTCAGAACACATATATTCTAATTCTATTATATACCCATAACCTTTTGTGTTATCAAGTGTAACTGTTACATTTTTCCATAAGTATATAAGACGTTTTCTAAACCATTGTATCTCTATTGAATATCCAAGTGTTTCAAATATATCCATCATGTTTTGATATTGCGTTTTTTCAATTATGACTTCAATTTCTTTTCGATAGTCATCGTGTATTTGTCCATTTTTGAGTATTATTTTTGCATTCTTACAATTTTGTTGTAATCTTAAATCATTGTCACCCGTAAAATAAGTCGTCTTCTGAACATCTTTTTCTATAAATTCGGCATTTGTGTTCATAAAAGTTTTAAGTTCTTCAAATTGTTCTTTTGATATGAAACTACGTATTTCAACTTCAATGTTATTCATAATAATATTTGGTTTTTGTTATTTTTTAATTTGTTCTTTTTTTAGAGTTTTAAAAATACTTTTCAGAAACAATTTTATTAATTCAAACCTTTTAAAATCAAGTTCTAGTATAACTAATAAGATCTCTTTTCATCTCTTCAAATACATATTTACTGTATTTATACAAATAGGGTTCTAAAAATCCCCGAGGTGCACGACTTTTGATATAATTTATATTTAATTGAAAGTCTAATGACATTTTTTTTGTAAATAAATTTGTATCCATCTTATCTGCATTATTAATAAGGTTATAATAGCAATCTTGTATATTTTTATCATATTTTGTGATAAGTAATCCTAATGCTTCTTTTGCAAATATCTTGTCGCCTTTAAGATTATTTATACTTGAAGTTATGCCTTTAACATACCTTTTAAATAAAGAATTAAATGCTTTTTCGTGTATATATGATTGTGTTTTTATATTTAGATTTATGTTAGTTTTCATGGATTTCATATAAGATTGATAATCCTTTTTAAACATTTTTGTCTTTCTTATATCTTGTTTCCAGTGGTAATATTATCTGCTAGCATAATCTTCTGTTCTAGTTTCATCCGAGAAATAATCTTCTATACATTCACCTATAACTTTGATACATTCAAATTTACCATTTGCACATTCATATGTCTGGAGCATTTCTGCAAGTTTTGATAGGTCATCGTTTATTTGTAAGGCCTGTGTTATCTGTATGGAACTAAATCTTCATAAAACAAAAGATGTTCTTTCAGACGTGATTAGTAATGTATATCTTAAACGCACTTGTGAGTGCACCACATTACGTTATGGAGCTGATGTTTGATTGAAATGACAAAACATTTTAAATAATTTGCTCCTCTTGTTATATTATGAATATTTATATTGAGACTTATGGTTGTTCGGCAAATCAGTCAAATTCCGAGATTATGGGAGGGCTATTATTAAATGCTGGACATAATATAGTTTCTGAAGATGCTGCTGATATTATTATAATTAATTCTTGTACTGTTAAATTACCAACTGAACGTAAGATTTACAAGCGTATTGAAAAACTAAAATTTAGTGATAAACTTGTTATTATATCTGGTTGTATGCCTGAAGTGCAGAAAGATGAAATTTTAAAATTAAATTCAAATGTCTCTTTTCTTGGTATAAATGCGATTGATCAGGTTGTTGATCTTGTCAATTCAATATCGTCTGATATGAGTTCAGAACTGTTTACAGATATAAAAACCGAACTTGTTGGAAAACCTAAATTACGGACAAATAAAAACATAAATATTGTTCAAATATCATCTGGTTGTAATTTTGATTGTTCATATTGCGTTGTACGTTCGGCAAAAGGTTCTTTGAAATCATTTTCACCAAATTCAATTATAAATGATATCAAAGAGGGCTTAGATGCTGGTTGTAAAGAAATTTGGCTTACGTCTCAAGATACTGCTGCGTATGGTACTGATACTGGCATAAGACTTCCTGCTCTTTTAAGAAAAATTTGTGCAATAAACGGTACTTTTAAAATTCGTTTAGGTATGATGAATCCGCAATCAATAAAGCCTATTATGGAAGATCTTATTGATTCATATTCAAATTCAAAAATTTATAATTTTTTACACATACCAGTTCAATCTGGGTCAGATAAAGTTTTGAATGATATGGGTCGCCGTTATACTTCTGAAGAATTTTTAGATATTGTAAATAGTTTTAGGTCTAGAATAAAAGATTTGACTGTATCAACCGATATTATTGTAGGGTATCCTACAGAAGATGTATCTGATTTTAATGCGACTGTAGCATTATTGGAAGAACTTAATCCCAACATTGTAAATATTTCTAAATATGGTCCAAGACCAATGACTCGTGCTGCAAAGTTGCCCTTATTATCCTTTGATGTTGTAAAGCAAAGATCTAAAACAATATCCGATCTTTGTTCAAAAGTAACTCTTAAAAATTCAGAAAAAATGATTAATTGGACTGGTTCTGTTCTTATTTCAGAAATAGGTCCAAAAGGCGGGTTTATTACAAGAAATGCGTCCTATAAACCAATTTTAATACAAAAGGGTGTTTTAGGTAGTTTTATTGATGTTAAAGTTACTGAAGTACAAAATGGTTATCTTATAGGCGAATGATTCTGTTTTCGATAGTTATTTATATTATGTGTGTTATCTAAATTTTACGGTATATTTTATGAATCTTATCAATTTTGTTAAATATTGTATTGAACAAGCAAAAGAAGAGTTTTCAATATGGACTTATGATACTACCTTAATAAGTAAAGTTGTACAAATTGTGGGCTTTATTGCATCGATGTTTATATTTTACTATTTGTTTATGTGAGTTTTTGTTTTCAAAATTCAAATATTAAATTGGTTTATTTTTTTAAATTTTTTATAATCCATATGCTTTGGATATTTATCTAAATCTAATGTTTATTTAATTTTAAAACATATCTTCGTTCATATCCACCTTAATTCCTGTTTTAGTTATAGTTAAAGGGTATGTTCCATTCTTATGGTTTGTACGTCGCATCTTACGAACTTCAATGTTTCTGAAAGCACCATTACCAAGACTCATATAATATAACACAATAACTCCATCTGCTACAAATTCTTCAACACCATATCTACTAAGTTGTTTAGTATTCTCAGGTATTTCAGAAAGTAATATTGATGTACAACCTGTTTGTTTTAATGCTTCAACAAGTTTATACAATTCTTTTCGTATTTTATAACTATTATCAAGATAAAGTCCGAAAAGGCTTATTGAATCAATAACAAGTCTCTGTATTTTATTAACTACAATAAGGTCTGTCATTCGTTGAATGATTTCACCAAGTTCAAATGGGTCATAATAAACAATTCTAAATGTTCCATCTTTTTCATATTTATTCAAATCCCAACCAAATTGTTTTGCATTTTCTTTAATTTCTTCAGGTTTTTCTTCTAAAGTGATATATAATGAGTTGCTGCCTTCTTTAAGTCCGTGGTTAACAAATTGACAAGAAAATGTAGTTTTTCCACAACCAGCACCACCTGTTACAAGTACAACACTACCCTCTGGAATCCCCCCATCTAACATCTCATCAAGACCAATAATACCTGTTTTGATTCTTTTAGTTTCTTGTGAAGTCATGATTATAATTAGGCTTTAGCCTATATATCTTTTTTTAAAAAATAGTTAGTATCTGGGATTTTTATTCCCAAGATACTGGTTTAGAATTAAATTTATTTCTGTCTTTTAACAATAAAATTTGTTATTTCAATAAGATCCTCTTTTGATGGTATGTTGAGATTTTCTAGAATGTCCATAGCTTCATCAAGCATCTTATTTGCAAGTTCTTCAGCATATTTGATTGCTCCTATATGATTAAATTTTTCAATAACCCATTCAACTTCTTCATCTGTAGTACTATCTCGTGGTTTATCGAGGATTTCAATCAATTTATCTTTTTGTGTTTCTGACATATTTTCAAGTGCGTATATGACCATTAGACTTCGTTTACCTTCTTTTATGTCATTTCCAATCATACCGCCTCTGCCTTTTCCTTTAGATAAATCTAAAATATCATCTCTTATTTGAAATGCAGGTCCAATTTTTTGTCCATACGCAATCAGACTACTTGTAACCTCTTCAGAAGCTCCTGCAATCAATGCACTTCCTGCAACTGACGCACCAAAAAGAATACCTGTTTTTCGCCATATCATGTCCATATACTCAGCGACTTTAACATTTTTTTTATTCCTGAAGTTCATATCCATTGTTTGACCTTCAACAATTGTAAGTATCGTATCAGTAAATATTTTAAATAATTTAATACTTTTATCTGCATCTAAACCATTTTTATTTGATTGTAAAATTAATTGATATGCACATGCAAAAAGACCATCTCCTATATTTATACCGTGATCCATACCGTATTTAATCCAAACTGCAGGATTATCACGTCTTATTGTATCGCCATCTTCAATATCATCATGGACTAATGTCATATTATGTATTACTTCTAATGCTGCTGCAAATGGCAAAGTTTGTTTTTCTTCAGCTCCAAGGGATTTAGCTGCAACAAGACAAAGTATTGGTCTTAGGCGTTTACCTTTGCTTCCAAGGGCATACCACATACCATCATAAAGATTTGGTATAGATGTTTGTTTTGGTATTATTTTTTCAATTTCAGACTCTATCAAGGGTCCTTTTTCTTCAATCAGTTTCTCAATATCTATTTTTGCCATATTTATCACACAAATCTAAAAATAATAGGATTAATATATAAACGTATAATATAATCTATAATATCATATTTTTCTCAGTAATTATAAATACCTTGCTATATATATTGACGATTATTCTTTTCTAATTTTTGTTTAAATAAACGTTCTACATAAGTTTAAATAGAATTGATATTCAATATAATATATGAAAGAGCAAGCATCTAAAAACAAACAGATTGATAGTACAATCATATATAGTATACTGCTTACATCTGGAATACTTGTATTACTCTATTATGTACTTAAAATGGTACTCTATTTTACACCAGCGATAACCATAGCACTTCTCATAATTTATATAACTCGGCCTATTTATACAAGAGTTGAGAAAATAACAAAAAGTAAAGCAATTTCTATTTTATTTGCGATGGCTTTGACTATAACAATCTTATTGATATTTGTAGTTTATTTCACATCTTCAATTATTCTTGAAGCTATACCTTTAGTAACATCTGATTCTTTAAATTCAATATTCTTAAATTATGGTGTTGATATGACCCAATTAAGTATTCAATTGGTTAATTTATTAGCATCTTTAGATTTGTCTAATATTACTTATGCGAGTATCTTATCTGGTGATTATTTATTACCTATTAAAGGTATTGCTAGTTATTTTATTACGGGTTTTATGAATATAGGGTATCTTTTATTACAAGCATTTATGTCACTTATGATTGCATTTTATTGGGTAAAAGATCGTGACAAACTTAAGAAATTCATCTCAGAGATAATACCTAAATCAAATCATGAGTTATTAAATAAATTCATATATGAATTTGATATTTCATTAAATCAGATATATATGGGTGTATTTTTTACTGCTATTTTTACAAGTATTTTAGCGTATCCTGTATATCTTTTATTTAATTTGCCTTTTTCAACAATTCTTGCAGTAA
This sequence comes from Nanobdellati archaeon, assembly GCA_019429005.1. Classification (GTDB taxonomy): domain Archaea; phylum EX4484-52; class EX4484-52; order EX4484-52; family GLR71; genus JAHYJR01. Next base: position 264,514 of record JAHYJR010000001.1, read on the forward strand.
TGACGGGTATCGTATCTATAGTACCTTTGGTGGGTTCAAGCCTTATTTATACACCTATAACATTAATTCTATTTTTAATAGGTGATTTAAAGAAGGCATTAATTTTCTTTTTTGTTTGTATGTTTGTTATAAGTACAATTCCTGATTGGATAACAAAACCATTTATTATGGCTAAAGATCGTAAAACAAATCTTCTTTTAATAATTATAAGTATTTTAGGCGGTCTTGCTGTTTTTGGAACTCTTGGGGCTTTAATAGGACCTATTGTTATGTCTATATTTACCTCATTTATTTATGCGTATAAACAGAACAAATAAGATTTTTTTTAAGATACATATTTTGCATATCTTTAATACCAACAAAGTATGAATATATGTATGGTACTTGAATCTTTTTTATCTTCAAAGTCTCTTGAGCGAAAACCTTTTGAGATGTTTATTTATAGTATATTAATGGCCTCATTTTCTCTTTTTGTATCTTATATCATATTTCCCTCAGCAGCATCTATTGTTTTTGTGTTTTTGATAACGCTATCAATTGCTCCTTTAGTATATAATGTTTTGAAAGATGACGAATTGATTGATGAAGAAGATAATCAAGATATGAACTTTTTTGAGACGCATGAAGATGTTCTTAAAGTTTATGCAAACTTTTTTCTTGGTGTTGTTGTTGCCTTGTCATTTTGGTATACTATGCTCCCTGATGTTCTTGTAAATATTCTTTTTAATACACAGATATCTGTTTTTCATTCAATAAGTAATATTGGAACATCAACTGCTTTTGCAACCGCATCTAGTTTTAGTTTCAGTACTATTCTTATAAATAATATTAAAGTTGCAACAATATCTTTTTTCATGTCATTCTTTTTTGGAACTGGTGCAATTTTCATTTTGAGTTGGAATGCTTCTGTTATATCTGTTTTTATAGGAACTATTGCAAAAGGTATGGTACATAAAACGTCTGCTCTTTATGCTTATCTTTATGCATTACCGACAGGTCTTCTGAGTATTGCACTTCATGGCATACCTGAGATTGCTGCATATTGTATTGCTGGTGTTGCTGGTGGTATTCTCTCTGCAGGCATTATAAGAAATAAAAATATTAATGTGATAATAAAAGATTCACTTTATCTTTTTGCATTATCTATATTTGTGATTTTTGTATCCGTAATTATTGAGGTTTATATAACCCCAATAATATGATATTTTGATTTAATTTAAAGCACAATCATTTATGTCGACTCTATATCTATCTCTGAATTCTGCAATTTTTCCTTTATTCCAGTTGCTTGTAACAGATAAATATCCAGTTACACGTGTTATGTTATCTATATCTTTACCTTGTACTGTTTGTGCGAGGATTGTTTTTACATCATTTTTTTCAAGAGCGTCCCATGTAACAAATATTTTTGTATCAAATTTATTGTTTCGGATGTATATACCTTTGTTTTCTTTATCGTCTAAAGCCCATTCAATATCATTTGTTTCACTAGTTTTCACAATATCTTCCATTTTTTTTTCAATTGATAATTCCATAAATCCACCTTTATAATTTTATTCGTTTTTAACCGAACAAATATATTTGTTTTATAGACTATTTAAATCTTTTTATACAATAATATCTATATGGTTGAGAACATATCTTCATTCGAATTGTACGGTGCTGACCGAACTATTGTTTTATTTGATAACAATGTTAAAACTAAAATTATGCATTTTATTTCAAAGTCTGAGCGAACTTTTGATGAAATTGTAATCTTTGTTAAAAGATCAAAATCAACCGTTTCAGATATTTTAACTTCTATGGAACAATCAGGACTTATTATTTCTAAACGTGATCCTTTGGATAAACGCAAAAAAACATATCAGAGTTGTGCTGTATCTATAGGGATTTCATCAAAACCAACTCCAGAATTGTATCATACTGCAATTAAAGGTGTCGGTAAATCTATTGACACATCTTTTACTTTTATGAATTCTATTTTCAAATCAATGCGTTATGTTTATTCTTCTTTTGGTGTTGATGTTTCTTCAGCATTGAAATTGATGGGGCTTAATGTGGGTATTGAAATATCACGACAGTTAAAATCTTCATCTTTAGAGAGTTTGCTTTTAGAAATTGTTGATTTTTGGGATAAACATCAATTAGGTTATATGAAAGTAATTTCACAGAATCCTCTTACTTTGATTATTGAGGACTGTTATGAGTGTTCAGGTATGGATAATGTTGGTAAGACTCTTTGTGTTTTTGATGAAGGTATGTTAATCTCTATATTTGATAACCGGCTTGGATTATCATCAACAGTTAAAGAAGTAGAATGTTTTGGAACTGGTTTTGAACATTGTAAATTTATAGTGCTTTTTGATAAAAATATTTAATAGGTCATGGATTATATAAATTGCTGATAATAGGGGTAATCATATATACTTATCTAATATATATTATTACCATGCTTGAAATTGTAATTACTTTCACCCTTTTTGTAGTTCTGGTTATACTTTGGACTATTGATATGGCAGAAACTGTGAGTTTTGTTGATCGTGAAGGTTTGGATGTTGAGCAGAATCCTGTTGCAAAGTTTTTTTTAAAGCACAGTGATATGGATTTTATTATTTTTAAAATAGGGGATCTGATTTTTTTAATATTGATTATATACTACATACGTGCCTCTAATATCTTTATGGCAGACGTATTGCTTTTTATTTTTATATTAATTTATATTATAACTGTTGTTCATAATTATATTACTATAAAAGAAACCCAAAAAGAAGAAACAAATGTTAAGAACATCATGCAATTTGATTTTAATTATATGTCAATTTAAATTGTTATTTTTATAATTATATACTTATAAAATTCAAAATATATAACATATTTGGGTTTTATGGCATTTTTTAGAAAAAAAGAAAAAGAAATATTTGATCAAATTGGTATTGACAAATATGGTGATGTAATTTTAAAAGTTAAAGATAAATCTATGGTATATTGTGTACTCAATTTTAATTCTAAACATATAAAATCAATACTTTTGAATAATTCAAATATGCGATCGGAGTTTATACATTTTTTGTTAGATTTATGCGATATTTCAGATTTCAAAGTGTTTATAAAGGATAATAATAATCCTTTTTATGCTGATTTTGATAATAAATTTTCAACTTGTTTTGAATATGATACTTTTGATAAAAAGCATATTGTTGTTGATGATGTACCTCTAGCACATTCAATAATTACAGCATTAGTTGGTAATGCGAAAATATCTATTGATGATGATGTTATCATAAAAAAACCAGATTATACATTTTATAGAGAATACGCAAAGGCTACAAATAGATTATTTGAAAAAAGTGTAAATAGTACAGATTTTATAGATATTTCAAAAATTAAGACAAATAAGTTAAAATCTACAAAATTAAATAAAGAAGAATATATCTTTTTGGATTTTACTGCTTTAACTCGTAATGCTGATGATTTTCTTGCACTTTTTAAAGATGCTACTGATAACATACATTTAGTTCCAATAATACCTAAAGATCCTTATGTATTAGGTCTGAGGTCTATAAACTCACTTCAAGTTACGGGTGTTTCTCCTAATGTACTCAAAAACGCATTAAACGATATAGATTTAGACAGTCATACTGAATTATATCTATTAAACGATATTTTGAAAAATAGTTCTTATTCTATAAAGTCTATGTTTTTTCAAGGTATTTGTGATAATAATTCTAAAGCCCATTTATGGAAACCAATTGATGCTTATTTAAATATAATTAATTCAGAGTCTGGTTATTCTGAAATATTTAATGCACCCATTGATTTAGCTTTTGGTTTAGCACATATTGATGATGTTGAAATATATTGTAAATCCTTAAATGTTAAAACATCTATTACTATTCCAATAGATGAGCAACTATATGTTTGAACTTTTTTATCTCTGGTTCATTGGGTGTTCACATCGTCACAGAGATTAACTCTCAGACATTTAGATTAAAATCATCACCTTTAGAGAAAAGCGAGCCTGAAGGGATTCGAACCCTCGACCCCTGGATATCTTCTGGATAATATATTATCATTAGAAGTCCAGTGCTCTATCCAACTGAGCTACAAGCCCTTATTCTATTTTCATTATATTAATATCTTTTTAAGTTTTCCGATATCTAAAGCCATTTTTTGAAATCGGTTGCATCATATTCTCGATTTGGACTTTCACAGATAATTATAATCTCTCTAGTATCATTTTTTAACAGTTCTGCAAGATATTTAAAATTTGGTTCTTTTGAAGCTATTGGTGTATGTTGTTTTTCATTTCCTTCAGTATATGTAACACAACTCATGTGTATATGTAATGTTTTGAATTTTGAGAACTGATCAAGAACGTTTTTAAAATCCTCTTTTGTTTTCAATCCTCCGTCTGTGAATGCATGTATATGTCCAAAATCAATAACAGGGCATAATTTTTCATTATTTTGACATAGTTTTAAAATCTCATCAACTGTCCCAAAAGATTTTTGTCTTCCTGTTGTTTCAACACCTATTTTTACATCATTTGCATAATTGTCTGTTATGTCACGCAAATTTTTTTCTATTAATCTATATACATCACTAGGGTTTCTTTCAGAATACAAACCAGGATGTATAACTACAATATTTGCTCCTAAAACATTAGCGATTTCAATATTTAGTATTAGTGTATTTTTGCTATTTTCAAGAATTGATGTATCTTCTGATGCTAAGTCAATGTAGTAGGGTGCATGGCATGTTAACGTAATTCCAAACTTTTTTGCGATTTGACTAATATTTTCAGCTTTTGTTTTATTGATATATATTTTTTTAACAAATGAAATTTCAATGTGATTAAGATCTAATTCTTTCATTCTTTCGATGCCAGAAGTAATATTATTATTTTTTGAAGATAACGGAATATCTGCAATACCGATTCTTATCGTCATATCAGAACCTATAATAGTTTTTAAATTATAAGCATCTTTTTCATCAATATTTCAAGAACTATAACTATAGAGATACCAATTATAACATGTTCTGGTTTAATTTGTATAGTTTCTTTATAATCATCAAAATATCGTACAAGACCTGCTGTGCTGCTTGGTAGGTTAACTTGTTTCTTTTTTGCCATATATATCATTCCTTATTTTGTATTTTTGTTTAAGTTTTTATAAATGTGTGATGGGGCGAGTAAGCCTCCTTCTGTTTTTGTGGCATTTGACTATGCGTGTTTAACACTTGCTTCAGGAAAGATGCCCGTTTCACAGAATTCTTTGCAAACTTCTGCTGTAAAGCGTCATAATACTGCAAAGGTCTTTCGTTTCTGTTGCATTGCTCAGGTTCTCACCAGCCCATAATGGGTTCCACTTCTGATTTAACAGTTGAAGGGAGGACTTTCCTCAGATATAAATACCCGAAGCCACACTGCCCCTTCTATATCCTATTAGACTTGATAGACAAATCTGCAACATTTATGTCGCGTGTAGGATAACTTACCTGAAAGATAAGTAATATATTATATTTTTATAATTTTATATAATTTACCTAATTTAATGATATATATTATAAGATTTAGATGATATATAGAGTATATAGATAAAATCCAGATAATATATAGATAAAATCCAGATAATATATAGATAAAATCCAGATAATATATAGATAAAATCCAGATAATATATAGATAAAATCCAGATAATATCTAAATGATATATCGGAAATTTTTAGATCAATATCTGTTTTAGATATTATACAGAACAAAGTAATAATTAAAATATAGTGTGTTTTTATGAAATATTCATTAGGTTATTACAAGATAAAGCTTTTTTCAAAGCAGACAGGGTATCTTGATAATATTAAAGGCAAAACTGTGTTTGAACTTGGTGCTGGAAGTGGCGGTTTTACACGTTTTTTGCTTGAAAATGGTGCTAAAGTCAAAGGTATTGAAATATCTGAAAAAGAATTTAAAAGTGGTTTAGATACTATTGATAACAAGGATTTTTCTCTTGTTTTTGGCGATGCGCGTTCAATCGACACAAAAAAAGTAGGAACTTTCGATATTCTTATAAATGATCTTTATCTCCCACCCCGAGATAGTATTGAAATTACTTCAAGGTTGGCATCAAATCTGAAAACAGATGGTCTTGTAATCCATGTTCTTAAGCGTGATAAAATCAATATGGGTAATTATGACATAATATTTAATTCAATAAAAGATAATCTCGAATTAGTTGATATAATAAGACCTCCGACAGGGAATGTTGAAACCTATTTTGTATTTAAGCGTGGTAAGACTAATTATTCAGATTATCTATCAAAAATATCTAATTTTATTAGGAATATGCTTGACACGATTAATCATATTGAAGACCTTAATGATACAACCAAAGGTGTAAAATTCAATTTTTCTTTTGAATATCTCTTAAATAAAGATGAGATTAAAAAGAAGATTTGTCCGTTTGTGACGTCAAAGGGTGTTGAATACATACTTCTGCGTAAAGGCCATGATTTTCAGCTGCATACTTCTGTTGGTAATAGATTTTTTGATGTTTGATATAAATTTTATTTTTTTTAAAAAAGAAAAATAGTTTAAACCTAAAAAGGCTTAAACTGAAGGCTTGTATGTCTCATTGAACTCTTTTAATGCGATTCTATACACTTCATCCTTTGTTGGCGGTGTAACAATAAAATCGCCCATTTTTGCAATCATCTCTTCACCCCATGGTGCTTCGAAATGGAATGATTCTCTGTCTTTATATCCTATAAGTTCCATAAGATTCTCATCAATCTGTACAGCATTGACTTCGCCTATTGGTTGATATATATTATCTTTATAATTTATAAACTTGTCAATTGTCTGTTTTATATCATCTATTGTATATTTATTTTGTAATACTGATTTAGTCATATTTTCGAAAGCGATTTCTCCTGTAATTTGTTCATATCTTGCTTCAAACTTATCAGCACTGACAATATATTCTTCTTTAGCTTCAGTCTGATTTTGAACAATATAATCTCCGTCTTTAGCAACATTTTGTGTTTCGATTCCATCTGATGTTGTTGTTATAATCTTTTCACCGCCCTTTGCAACAATTGCAATGACTGGTATATATTTTTCATATTGGACGCCATCTGCGTCAATCAGAGGTAAAAATAGATTTAATGCCTCTTTCTGGGACAAATAAGTCCCAACCAATTCAGTTGTAGTTTCGCTCATATTAATCACTTACGGGCAATAATAACCCATAAGTTGATTAGTTCTTGGCGAAAGATATATATACTGTATAAATTATATATATATTTTAATCAAATATAAATAAAGTGTTCTGTATGAAAAGAAAGATAATTCATTTAGGTCCATCTTATGCGATATCGCTTCCAAAAAAATGGGTAGATCGCTATAATGTATATAATATGTCAGAAATAGATGTGGAAGAAACAAAAGATGGTATTCTTCAGATTTTACCAATATCTAGTTCCAATGTTGCAAAGGATATAGAATTTAAAATTAATAAAGACGAATCTATAAATCATATTTATTATTCAAAAATTTATAGAGCTTATGCACAAGGGTATAAAAATATTACGCTCATAGGTGATTTTTCTCAAGAACAGTTTAAAGTTATGTCAAAAGTACAAAAAAAATTAATAGGTCTTGAAGTTATAGAACAAACTGAAAGAAAAATAATACTTAAGGATTTTATGAATTTGGAGGATGTTGATATAGATACGTTCATGAATCGTGCTTTTAACAATATAATTGGCATGGGTATAGAACTAATCACAAAAATAAAATCTGGTGAAGTTCTTGGTGATAAGCTCAAAGATATGGATTCTATATCTAATCGCGGTCGAAAATTAATAAATCGTTATGTAACTATAGCACTTTATGATTCAAATTATATGAAAAAACTGAATAAAGATACTTCTGAATTAATTATAATTGCAAAAGTTACAGAAAATATACGACAAATCGGTTATGAACTTGTGGATATCAGTTTTAATTTGAATGAAGTCGAGACAAGACATATGAAAGAGTTTAATATCGCAGGTACGAAACGTGATAAAAATATTGATTCCTATATAATACAATTTTTGACTGCGTGGTTGGTTTATATAAAAGAGGTAAGATCTGTTTTTTTCAAAAAAGAGATATCTAAAGCTACGGATATGTATATTAATAAGCATTCATCCGATTTAACGAAATTGCGTTATAATTTTCAAAAGGCTTTTAATGAAACTAATATAGATTTAAAACAGATAATTAATATTGAAAATTGTTTTATATCATTAATCTCAAATAGTTCTAATATTGCAAAGCATTCAATTATATTATAATGAATATTTACAATTATTAATTTTAAAACTAATTAGAAATAAATTGTATTTTAAAGAATCTTAAAAAAAGTATTTTTTAAAATACGAATATTTCATAGGTCTAATTTTCAAAGCTTGCACAGATGTTTTTTCGGATTGTTAGTATTAGTGGACTGAATACGTTACCGCACTTACATCCCTAACCTATTAAACCTGTCTTCTTCAGGTATCCTATATCTATTTTTAAGGGTTGATTCAGGCTTAGATGCTGTCAGCCTTTATCAGTTATGGCGTAGCTACTCAGCATGCCCTGTTGGACAACTGATGCACCAGAGGCCACGATTCCATGTTCCTTTCGTACTGGTGGAACCTTCCTCTCAGATATTTTACACTTCTAGCAGATAGTAACCAAACTGGCTCGCGCCGTTCTAAACCCAGCTCACGATCCTCTTTAATGGGTGAACACCCCCACCCTTGGCTGCTTGTGCACAGCCAGGATGAGAAGAGCCGACAGCGAAGTAGCAAGCCTGGAGGTCGATATGAACTCTCGCTCCAGACAACTCAGTTATCCCCGGGGTAGCTTTTCTGTCACCTAAAGGCCTCAGAAAAAAGCCATTTAGGATCGTTAGGCCACGCTTTCGCGGCAAGATTCTTCGTTGATCAGAATCCTATCAGACATACTTTTACCCTTACGCTCTACGACCGATTTCTGTCCGGTCTGAGTATATCATTGGGCACTCCTGATTTATTATTAGGAGTGTACCGCCCCAGTCAAACTGCCCATCAGTAGTTGTCCTCTTATAGAGTGAGAAACACGATTCGAAAAGGGTAGTGTTACATTGTTGACTCCATATACATTGGCATGTATACTTCGATGTCTCCTACCTACACTATACAATTCAAACTATGTTTCAGCTACAGACTGCAGTAAAGCTCCACGGGGTCTCCACTTCCCGCTAGAAGTCTCTAGCTTGTGCACTAGAATGGCGGGTTCGCCAGGTTCCAGTCTAAGACAGTGGGGATCTCGTTACTCCATTGAAGCAGGTCGACAATTAATCGACAAGGGATTACGCTACCTTAAGATCGTCATAGTTACGACCGCCGTTTACCAGAGTTTATATCGGTTGAACCCGAATTTCACTTACTGGCACTGGGCAGGAGTCACTGACTGTACAAATCCTTACGGACTAGCAGTCAGCTATGTTTTTACTAAACAGTCGGACCCCCCTTGACATTGAAATCTACAGTTCTTATTAAAAATAAGGCTATAGACACTCCTTATACCGAAGGTACGGAGCTAATTTGCTGAATTCCTTAGACTCGGATTCTCCTGAACGCCTTAGATTACTAATCTAGGGGCACCTGTGATGGTTCTCGGTACGATTACAAAAAATCCTTTTTAGTTTCTTTTTCACGGACTCCAAGATTCTCCTGAATTCTCCATAAGGAGAACTATTCTTGATTTCACCTACTTCTCGTCATTACGACTCTCCATAGGTTTATACAATTAACATAAGCTTGCGCTCGTGTCAAGATATCTGGAAGTGTCAGAAACTAAACTAGCGTTGCCGCACGTATTTTTGTAGTACAGGAATATTAACCTGTTTCCCTTTCTTGGATGACAATTTACAGATCCAATTAGGATCGACTAACTCCCAGTTGACGAACATTGCTGGGAAAACCTAGCCCTTATGGCGATCGGGATTCTCACCCGACGTTATTGCTACTACCGACGAGATTCTCTATTAAAAAAGGTCCACAGGATCTTACAACCCTGCTTCTACCCTATTATAATGCCTTCTTACTGAATCACATCTTAAAAGATGTGCCCTAAAGTATCGGTGATTTACTTTAGCCCCGTCCATTTACGACGCCCTAAACCTAGATAGGTGAGCTATTACGCTTTCTTTAAAGGATAGCTGCTTCTAAGCTTACCTCCCTATTGTTTTAGGTCTAAGACTATCTTACGATTACACTTAGTAAATACTTTGGGACCTTAACTTTAGCCTGAGTTGTCCCTCTCTAGGATACCGAGCTTACCCCGGCACCCTCACTTCTGGCTTCTACAATGTTTTTGGATTCGGAGTTTGGCAGAACACCGACCGGTTTCCCAGCCTAAATGCTCAATCAGTATCTCTACCCCAAAAACTATCTCCACCAAAGCTGAGCTACGGCACATTTCAGAAGGAACCTGCTATTGCCAGGTTCGATTGGCTTTTCACCCCTTACCCCAGGTTACCCGAATACACAATAATACCGGTTCAGACCTCCATGCAGTTTTCACCACACTTCATCTTACCCAGGGCAAGATCACCTGGCTTCAGGTGGTACACCCGTGATTAATCGCGCTATTAACACGACATCCCTCACATGCAAGCATGCTGCGGATTTTTGGTTTCCCTCTGGCTTCGAAATTACATTTCTTAACCTCACCACGAATGTACACTCCTCGTCCCGTTTTTCGAAACGTACAATATAACTCTGTGATCAAATCACTTTTAAGCCATATATGTCTATAACCATACAGTTTCAGGTTCTTTTCACTTCCCGCTAAGGATACTTTTCAACTTTCCCTCACGGTACTTAGTCCACTATCGGTCTCAGTTAATGTTTAGGTTTAGGAGTTTCTGACTCCTATATTCCACCAGGAATTCCAACCTAGTGTACTCTTTTTCAGAAGCAATCTTTTACAAACTCATCTACGGGACTATCACCCTTTATAGTATGCCGTTCCAGACAACTTTGACGATCTGTATGAAGACTGTATTCTTCTGATACCACATTTCCCTAATATTTCTAATAGGGATTCGGCTTGACCTCTACCGTGTTCGATCGACTTTACTAACGGCATCGTTTTTACTTTCTTTTCCTGCGGGTACTAAGATGATTCAATTCTCCGCGTTTCTCTTCCCTAATGGGAATACTCTTACGAGTTAGATGCTTATTCGGAAATCTCTGGATCACAGACTACGTGCGTCTACCCAAAGCTTATCGCAGCTTGTCACGTCCTTCATCAGTTACCTGAGCCGAGCCATCCCCTGTATGGCGTTGCAACATCTGTGCAAATTACTTAAATTAGACCTATGATTCGCATTTCACAATCCTGACTGATTGCGATTGAAACCAACCTATATTTTCATATAGATTGATGTTAACTTGATTTTATGAATTTGTTAACTATTTTTATTTTGGTTTATGTTAACTATGAATGCTTTGTTAACTATGATGTTAAATGGACCCTGCGCGATTTGTTCAGTAGATTTGTTTTAAAAACAAAATCTTCTTTTGAACGCGCGGCCTCCGCCTTGCAAGGGCGGCGATCTACCACTGATCTAAGGGCCCATAATATAATGGTATATTATGTTTTTTGGAAGGAATATAGTGCTCGATTAAACCTTGTTTAAGGGTTTTTGACTTCCCTATTTTTTATTCCATAGGAGGTGATCCAGCCGCACCTTCCGGTACGGCTACCTTGTTACGACTTAACCCCCCTCACTAGATCCTGATTCGATTCTGCCAGACGACAAAACCTCATCAAATTCCAACTCGGGTGGTTTGACGGGCGGTGTGTGCAAGGAGCAGGGACGTATTCGCCGAAAGATGCTAACTTTCGACTACTAGGGATTCCGGCATTACGAGGGTGAGTTGCAACCCTCGAGCAGTACTAAGATAAGGTTTAGGGGATTTGCGTCTCCTTTCGGAGTAGCGTCTCATTGTCCTTACCATTGTGGCCCGCGTGTAGCCCAGGAGATTCAGGCCATACGGACCTAACGTAGCCCGCACTCTCATCCAACTTATCGCTGGCAATCTCTTATGAGTGCCCATACCCCTGAGGATATGGTAGCAACATAAGATACGGGTCTCGCTCGTTACCTGACTTAACAGGACACCTCACGGCACGAGCTGACGTCGGCCATGCAACACCTCTCAGCGCGTCAGGTAAGCCCTTCAGACTGACCATCATTCGGCTGTCGCTCCTGGTAAGTTTCCCGGCGTATAATCCAATTAAACCGCAGACTGCACCCCTTGTGGTGCTCCCCCGCCAATTCCTTTAAGTTTCAATCTTGCGATCGTACTCCCCAGGTGGTCTGCTTAACGGCTTCCCTTCGGCACTAGAAATCCCCAAGAGATCTCTAATACCAAGCAGACAGCGTTTACGGCTGGGACTAAACGGGTATCTAATCCGTGTCGCTCCCCCAGCTTTCGTTCCTCACCGTCGAATCTGTACTAGTTAAGCGCCTTCGCCACAGGTGGTCCCCCAAGGATTAGAGCATTTCACCACTACCCCTGGAGTACCCTTAACTCCTTCCAGTCCCAAGTTTAGTAGTATCTCCTGCACTCTTAACAGTTTTCTGTTAAATTTCACAGAAGACTCACTAAACCGGCTACGAACGCTTTAGACCCAATATTCGTGGATACCACTTGTGACGCCGTTATTACCGCGGCGGCTGGCAACGGTCTTACCCATCACTTATTCTACAAGCGACTTAAACTTGTAAAAAGCTAACACCTAAATAAGTGCTAGCACTTGAGATTCCCCCGTCACACTTGCGTGCATTGCGGAGTTTTCGCGCCTGCTGCGCCCCGTAGGGCCTGGGTTAATGTCTCAGAACCCATCTGACGGCTCCCGCTCTCACGGCCGTTATAGATTATAGGCATGTTAGGCATTTACCCTAACATCAACCTAATCCAGTGCAGTCTCGTCCTTAAGCGTCGAAACTTTATGGTATAAATCATTCCAGATTTTATACCTTATTCGGTATTCATCTCAGTTTCCCAAGGTTATTCCAAACTTAAGGGTGGATTAACTACATGTTACTCAGCAATTCGCCTTGATCTTACGATCAAAGACTCGCATGGCTTAATCGAATCCCAATAGCAGTATCCTCCGGCAGGATCAACCGGAATTGGCAAGGTTTAATCGAGTTTCACTTTCCTTCTTCTGGCTTATAAATATAAGCCAACATGATATTCCAATATAGTGGATATGTATACCTCATAGGAATTCAGTATGACACAACTATACTTGGTCTGTTTTGTTGTATTTAGAACTCATTTACGGATTTGTAAATGATAGAACAATACTCATTTTTATATCAAATCTTTATATATCTTTTCAGTGATTTGATGTGTTTTTTTGTATTCTTTTTGTATTACTTTAATCTGCTCTGTAACTTTATATATGTATCAGTTCTATGTCTGTTTTTTGAATATTTTTTGTGGTTTTATAAAAGGGCGGGGACCGGGATTTGAACCCGGGTTTGAAGATCCACAGTCTTCAAGCATAACCAACTAGCTCACCCTCGCCATAATATTGTATGTTATATATTAAGTTGATTAAATCTTTTTATTATTGCTTGTTTTTATATATTATTTATGTTTTTATACTTTATTTAACTTTATTTTTGATTATTTTTAATTATGTTTTTATCATTTGATTTTAAATTATATATTATATGTTTTATTTTATTGTTTATTTCTCAAAAAATTAGTTGTCTAAAAAGATTTATTAAAATAAATCTGGATTTTGTTCTTTGTATAGCTCTATAGTCCTACCTAATTCTTGAAATGTATCAAAACTTTGTTCGGCTATACAATCATTCATCATATTTTCTTTTGCTCTTAATACTCGTTCATAGTCTTTTTTAGTTATTATTGGTTCAATATCTGCTGGATTTTGTTTTTCATATAAATCTATAGTTTTACCAAACGCTTGAAATGCCCCATAACCTTGTTCTGCTATACAATCTGTTATCATAGATTCTCTTGCATAAATAGCAGATCCATAGTCTTCTTTAGTTATTATTGGTTCTTATGAACCTTTTCCAAAAAAATATTTTAATATTGACATTTTGTATTATCTCCTATAATTTGTATTTTTTGTTATATATTAATAATGATACTATTTATTAGTGATTAATAAATATAAACCTTTTATTTTACTTATATTTTCTAATCTGTTTTATCTCTGTTTAAATTAGTTTTATATCTATATTGTATCTGGATTTAATTGAGAATTCGTTTTTGTATTTAAAATGTTTTACTTTTGAATTATAATTATTTAAATGTGTTTTATATATTATAATTATATATTCTTTTTATTATTGTTTTTCTGTTTTTATAAAATTAATTCTTATTAAAACATATTATTTGTTTTCTATTAGTTTGATTTTTAATGGTGATTCCAATTGTGCTATTTGTGTAAATGAACCTATTTCAGTTTAATTTATAATAATTTTATACTTTTTTGATTGTGTTGTACCTTCACGAAGTCTATAAATTGTTTTCAATATATCTCATAATGGCGATGTTATTTCTGGTGTTAATAAGTGTGCAGATAATTCCCCAACTGACATATTATTAGGTACTTTGAATTTGTGTCCTGTTTCAAATTCAATTATAACTGTATTTTTATCACCTAAAGAATCCTCTGTAATTGTCATACATTTATCTTGATTCTATTTTATATAAATAATATTGTTATATATAGTTTTTAAGAATTAGTGCAGGGGAAGGGATTTGAACCCTCGTACCTACTAAAGGACTGAGTCCTAAGCCCAGCGCCGTTGACCAGGCTTGGCGACCCCTGCATTATCATGTTTATTGTATTGTTAATTAAAATTAAATATAATGTATAACTTTTATATCTTTTATCCTATTGTTATATGTTTTGTATTGTCTATATAAGAATAAAATGGTGCTCCCGCCGGGATTTTCACGACGACTTTATACAAAAGTTGATTACTTAAGCAACTCTGTGTTAATACACAGGTGGTTAGTAATCAGGTACTCCATTTACACAGATTTGATAATTAATATTGATTTTCATCAACTTGTTTAATATTAACTGTGTATTGGTGGAGAACCTGTCGATTTGAACCCGAGTCCTCGGCTATCTTTGGCATACTATCCGTTGGGACAGACACCTAAGCCACGAAAGGCCGAAATGATTGGCCGGTCTACACTACAGGAGCACACGATTATGTTTTTATGCTTTATTTATTTTAAATTGTGCGATATCATCTATTAAGTCTATGTGTGTTATAAACATATTTCTGCAACAATATCTTGTTATTTTTAATTCATCAAGCACTAGTTTTGGATTCTCTTTTTTACTTACTTTGTCTGTGAACTTTTCCCATTTACCTGCAATTGGAGTCCCACATGTTATACATCTTATTGGTATCATCATTTGGATCTTACCTCTTACTTGACTGTCTCTTTGCTCTTGGTCCTTGACTAGAACTTGATTGTTTGTGTGGTTCTGTTCTTCTAGGATCATAAACTAATAAGCTTCTATCATACTGTATGAACATGTTTTTTATGGCATCGTCTTTTGTAATTCCAACGATACCTCTTGCAATAGCTTGTCTTGCAGCCTCAACTTGGCTAGTAATACCACCACCATTTGTTATGATGTTTGCATCTATTGTATTTGCAAGGTTTCCACTGAGTAACAATGGTTCCATAATTTTGAGTTTTAAGAATTCTGGCTCAAATACATTTAGGTTTATTTTATTTATTCTGATAGTACCTGTACCTTTCTTGATTATTGCTCTTGCAACAGCTTTCTTTCTTTTACCCGTTGTATGTATTGAATCCATAATTATCACTATATTTTAGCACCAAGCCATTCTGTAATTTCAAGAATTGTCATGTATTTTTTATTTTTAAGTTTATCTTTATGTAATTCTTCAAATTTTTCAGTATCGCCTTTTACATTTTCTGGTTGACCTATATAAACTTTAAGTCTTTTATATGCTGCTTGACCTGAACTTTTTTTGATTGGCAACATTCCTCTAACTGATCTTCTAACCATTTTATCCGCATCTCTAGGTTGGAAAGGCCCTGTCGCAGGATGACCTCGTTCTCTTCGGGTTTTACATTTATCAAATATGTCTTTTTTAGATCCTGTTATAATCATTTTTTCAGCATTTATAATTGTGATTTCTTCACCATTTAAAAGTCTTTTTGCAATGATTGATGCTGTTCTTCCTACTATTGTGTCTGTACCGTCTATTATAATCATAAATATCAACAAATCAAATTCAAGCAAGTATTTTTATATTTTTCCCCTTTGGGTTCTGTTTAATCATTTCTTGCAGTGTTATATATGTGCTTTTTGCATCATTAATCTTTTTAATTGCAGATTCTGATGCATTCCATGCCGAAATTGTTACTTCTTTTGTTAAAGTTCCAACTGCTAGCAATTTTCCTGGAACAATAACGTAATCGCCTTTATTTGTGTATTTTTCTATTTTTGCGATATTCACAACAGGTCTTATTCTTGAAGATTTATTTAATCTCTCTGCTATATCTTTCCAGATATTAACTTTATTGTCTTTTGATGCTTTTATTAATATATTTACTATATTTTTTGTTATTGGATTTGTAGGTCCTGTTGGTTTTCCCATAAAAAGCTCCTCCTTTTGGTTTCCCTCGCACGGAAATTAGATAATTTCTATACTTAGAGTAAAGAATACTCTCATTAATTAATAAACTGTAATTTAGTTAAAAAAATAACTTTATATATGTTTTGTACCTTTTGTTATTCTATTTATTTTTGTTTATTTGTATCTGTTTGTTAATTAATTATTGTGTTTTATAATCTTATTATATAATTTTATGTTTATGTTGTATTATATGTTTTATTTTTGCTTTTTTTAATTTTTTTATTTTAAATCGGATTATTTTTTCTTTTTATCTTATAATTATTTATCTTATAATTATTTATCTTATAATTATTTATCTTATAATTATTTATCTTATAATTATTTATCTTATAATTTTTTATCTTATAATTATTTATCTTATACGTATTATACAATAATTTATTTTTATTTATTTTATTTTTTCAAATCTATGTCTTGATTTATCTATTAAATATTATCTAAATATATCATATTGTTTATGTTAATTTTATATGTCTAATTGTTCAGTTAGTATGTACTGAAGTATTGTAATTATCTGAAGGTGTATGTTTTTAAGTTTAAAATGAACTATAATTCACTGAACTATTTTTATGTATTTAATATATTTTGATTAAATTCTTGTGTCTTATTGTATCAAATATCTTATTGATGGGCTATATTATTTTGTCATCTTTTTGTGTTTTATAATTACGTTTTATTTATTTTATTTGGCTTATTTAAATTTATTTATTGAATTTAAGTCCTTGTGTGATTAAGTTATATATACAATGTTGTTCATATTAATCTTATGCGTGTAATCTCTATAGTTTCAGGAAAAGGTGGTGTTGGTAAAACTACTGTTGTCGCAAATCTTGGGACTATTTTGGCTTCAAAATTCAATAAAAAAGTAATACTTGTTGATTGTAATATAACAACCCCGCATCTTGGTCTATATATGGGTATCCATCAGCATTCTATTACGTTAAATCATTTAATGCGTAACGAGTCAGAGGTTTCTGAGGCTGTATATGTTCATCCTAGTGGTGCAAAAATAGTACCAGCCTCATTATCTTTGAATGATCTTGATGGTATAGATATGATGCATCTTAAATCTGTTGTTAATTCTATTAAAGTAACTTATCCTGATACTGATTTTATAATTTTAGATTGTGCTCCGGGGTTTGGTCGGGAAGCTATGGCAGGTATGCGTTCTGGTGATGAGGTTCTTTATGTAACAACGCCTTATTTTCCTATTGTAATTGATATTGTGAAGTGTGTGCATGTTGCAGAAGAACTCAATCTTGAAAATATTGGTTTACTTATTAATATGAAAAAAAATAATAAACATGAGCTTACAGATGCTGAAATTGGAAATATTACAGAACTTCCTGTTGTTGGTTCGATTGCACTTCATCATGATGTATTAAATAGTCTTCATAAAAAGATACCTGTGTGTGTGACCAAACCGAATTCAAAAGTAAGTAAACAATTTATAAAATTAGCGTCCTTAATAACTGGTGAATCTAGTCCAAAGGTTACGTTTTTAGATACTGTTTTTGGATTATTTGATTGACTTATTAGATTTTATTGATGTATATTATTTATGTTATGTTTATGTGGTTGTTTTTATGGGTGATGATTCGAATATGAAAAAAAAGAATGAATTATCTTGTGATGATGATAAAGATAGTATGATTTATCGCCTTATCTCTGAAAAGAAGGAACTTGAAGAAAAAAATAAACGTTTTGCATCTATTTTAGAGGTTGTAACGAAAAAGATGTCAACATTAAATTCTAATCCAACACAAGCATTAAATGATAAAGTTATTGACGATTTGGTAAATCGGATATCTTTAAAATTGTCAACACAGAAGTCTAATACAAGTAATGTATTGAATGATGAACTTATTGAAGACTTGGTAAATCAGATATCTTTATTAAAAAAACGTGTTAGTTCTATTGAACATATACTAGAAAAAGCAAATATTGAATCAAACTTTGAACAAATAAATAAGACTCTTTCTAAATTGAGTCTTGGTTTTGAAACTATTGAAAATAGTTTATCTAGGTTGGATAAAGTTAGTGTTATTGAAAATAAACTTAATGATATCGAAGATTTGATTAGGATACACAAACGTACGGGTGATAATCCTTTTGGTATGTTGGGTCGTATTGGTAAAGACTCAAATTCTATTAATATTGAAGCTCCAATTAGTGCTATGCGTAACAATGTTATATCGCAATCAGCTGTTAGTAGTACTGGTTTAAATCTAATTAATAAAACTGTTGATAATCCCTCTCTTAATAACTCTAATCTGAGTGGCACTAATTTGGATAATTCTAACCTTAACAATACAAATCCTAATATTATTACATCTAATGATACTAACTCTAACAAATCAAACATTGATAACAATAACACTCTTGATAACTCAAATGTAGATTTAGAAAAATTCAAAGAATTGGATTCTATGGTTGATCTTCTTTCACAACAGATTGATCTTAATTTAGGTCATAAAGATGTGGTACCTTCAGATCGTCAAGGTATTACTAATTTTTCATCTAAAACTATTTCTGATCTATCAAATCATATGAAATTTCTTGCAAAAAAACTATATAAATCATAATTCTTTCAAAAAAGTCTATTTTTTAAACACGTTTTAACACATTTACTGCTACTGTTATTTTTACTGATACTTATATCCGTATATATTTTTCATTGTTTTTTTATCTAATTTAGAATATATCTGTATTTGTATCTTTTTTACGATACTGTTCATTATGTTCATTGAGTTTTTCATTTAATTTTTGTATATCTGAATGTAATAATATGACTTCTCGCATGAAAATATCAGCATCATATTTGCTTAATATTTGAATTATGCTCTCAGCATCTTCCATACGTGTGATTATAAGACCTCTTTGTACCTTTATGTGTGGGTATTTTGTTAAAAAGCCTTCTCGTGTATATGTATATTTTCCTTTATTTGATTTGTCCTTGTATCCATAGAATTCTCTACAAAAACGATTGATTTTTGCATGATTATTCTTGTTTGCTACACTGAAAGAGATTAGCACGCCCGTCTGCATTTTCAAAACACCTATTTTTCTATACTGATACTTGTTATCAGTAGTTTTTATGTCTTTCCTAAACCTTTATTAACTATAAAATCCAATACATCTTATATATTAATATAAGTATATACTTAAATCGAATTTGTCATGAAGATTCGGTATAGTTTACTGTATTATTTGTGTTTTTGCAGCTTTTAAGATATCTATAGATTTGGGAATAAATATGGTAAAAAATCGAGTCAAAAATACACAAAAATATAGTTTTTTTTCTCTAAATAAGCGCGTTAATTTAAATAGAAAATCTCAGGTTTCGCTAAAATCTCAGGCAACTACTGTTTCAATAATGTTTGTAATTGTTTTCATTTTATTACAATATCTTTTTGTTGCTTTAAATGCTGATAATATGACTTTTGATAACACATCAAAAATTACTGGTGCGTTTTTAAATTCTGTTGAAAATCTTAGTGTTCCTAATGAGTCTAATATAACTGAAACGTCTCAAGATCTGTATGGAAATGTAAGTGTTACAAATCAGACTCAAAATGTATTTGACAATAGTTCGAATCAATCTGGACTGAATCAGACTATTATTGAATCAAATAACACAAACAATCTTAATTTCACTCTAATTGATGGTGTTGGCTCAAATCAAACTGATATTATAAGTAATATAGAAGATAATGTTTCAAATATTACGGTTCCTGTTGTATTAACAAATTTAACAAATAATACTAATACAACAAATGTGACAAACACAACAAATGTAATAAATGTAACAAACACAACAGATAATATATCTTCGAATCAAAAAAATCTGATAAATGTGAGTGGTACAACACCTAGTATTTCTCAAGTGACAATTGTGGATGTCTTGTTACCTCGTATTATTGAAATGACTAAAGATTTTAACATCACAACAATTATGAACTCAATATATACAAATTCAAGAATAACTGCAATACTTTCAATATCTGATTTATTCAGCACAAAAGATAATCTTACTAAGGTTGTTTCAATTCTTATCAATAATTCACAAACAATTGTTTGGACTTTAAACCCAACAACTTGTGGTAATTTTACCTATGATATTACGGCCTTTTTAAATGGTACAAATGATTCTCGTAAAGGCAATATTCAAGTTGATTGTCCTTTGATTCCTTCAATTCAGTTGAATGTGTCAGTAATTGATAATGGTACTTCAAAAACGCTTGAGATTTACGGCCACGTATTTGATTTAAATACTGGTGATGATGTTGCAGCAGACGTTACTGCAGAAGTTTCAGAAGAAACAGGTAATATACTATTTATCGGCACAAAATATACTGAAGGACCTTTCTATTTTGATTTCTTGATGCCAAAAGACGCTTATGGTCAATATTGGATAGATGTATCTGCAAATACTACTTATGGTAACATAAAAAACACAACAATTGTAACTGTTGGGAATCTGATCCAATCAACACTTAGTATTCTTGACCTAAAAAAGAATTATAATCTTGGAGATATCATATTATTTTCAATTAATGGTTTATTTGCACAATTTAATATTTATATGATATCTCCTATTGGCGATATTATTGAATTAACTATACAAGAAGATTTATCTGGATATTTTGTGTCTTTTGACACAAAAGACGGTTTTATACCTGGTGTTTATACGCTTATTGTCGAGAATCTGAATTCAAATGGCGTCGTTCTTGATTCATTAGCAACTGAATTTGCGCTTGGTCTTGTAAATATTAATTCTGAAAATGCCATTTATAATATTTGTACTGATGCAAAAATTAATCTTGCCGTTTTCTCACCAAATAGCACACCTGTAACAAATGCGACAATCACTGTTGAACTGATATCACCTAATGGTTTAATTAAATATCTATCTACCGTTTATGATACTGTTGAAGATAATCTTGATGGTACTTATATCATAACATATGGTGCTGATTTACCTGGAACTTATACAATGAGTGTCTCAGCGATATCAACTGAGCATTCTGTGGATGATGTTTATGAAACAACATTTGAGGTCAGGGATTTGGATTGCAATAAAACCAATGAAACTGAACTTTTGGTTGAAAATATTGAAATTGTTCAAGGTCTTGCAGAGGTTGGAAAACCTGTTAAGTGGTATAAGACAATACGTGTTCAAAACATAGATGATTATGATGTGGAGAATAGGGGAATTGATGCGGATATACCTTTATTATCAAACAATATAATTGTTAAAGAAAAAGACAAAATTCCATCTGGAAACATGTTTTCAATAGCTTCTTTAATCACTAACGCAATTAAATCTACTGATTCAAAATGGAATGAATCTCTAATTAAATCAAATGAGATAAAAGAGTATGTTATAGAATATGAAACACCTGCACCAACTATGGCTATTAAGAAAGTTCCTGAAAATGAACTGCCATCAAATACTAATTTTTATGATACAATAAGGATTCATCATGATGACGAAAATGGTAGTGTGCATTATATGAATGTTACTGTCAGGATGCCTTATTCTGAAAAGTATGATAAACTGATGAAAAATGGTTTTATTGACCTTCTGTGGTTAGGCGGTACTGAGGCATTTTTTAATCAACCAACATCCATCATGAACGACGCACGATTTAATGTAACTTTTGAGGATTCAGATGGTAACGGTGTTGATGATACAATTGTGTTTATGGTTCCTAAACTTTCTGGCAGTGATTATGGGTTGGCAGGGTATAGTTGTTTAG
>JAHYJR010000008.1 GCA_019429005.1 Nanobdellati archaeon
GAAACCTAAGACGGAAAAGCACACAGATGATAACACCAGTTACAGTTGAAGAGATTGCAAGATACATCAAAGATTCACCCGTATATGGAATTGACGACAAGCCATATGAAGAAAAACTTGATGTGCCAAGTACAGAACCAACAAACAGAAAATTATTTGAACTAACATTTGAAGAAATAAAAAGATTGAATAACGGACAGGATAGCATAAACGCACACTATGACATGAACATATTTGCAGATAATCATTTTGAAAGATGGAATTCAAATTATGAAGCCGTTCGAAGTGAATATATTGAAAGACTCAGAACCAAAAAAAAGACAATTGGTGAATTAATAAAATATCATACATTTTACAAATTTTTATAACAATTAAATTATTAAATATTAAAAACCAATTAAAAGTATGAAAGATTTCAAAGAAGTTCTTATGGCAAATAAACCGATAATATGGGAAGAAGTCCAAAAATACTTAATTAAAGAAAGTCTTTATGGATTTGATAAACTAGTAAATGATTATCCTACACGACAAGGCAAATATGGTCGTGGCTCACTAATTCTTATGGCTTGCGAGGCTTTTGGCGGAGATATCAAAAAAGCGGTAACAACTGCAGCCGCTATGCAAATGTCTGAAGACTGGCTTCTAGTCCATGATGATTATGAAGACGACTCAGAAGAGCGACGTGGAAAACCAGCATTACATAAAATATATGGTAATGAACTTTCAGTAAATGCAGGCGACTATATGCACTTCCTTATGTGGAAAATCCTTTTTGAAAATAGGAAAAATTTCACAGATGACAAAGTATTCAAGATAATAAAAGAATTTGAACGATTTCTTGACATCACAATCAGGGGCCAACACATTGAAATGTGTACAATAATACAAAAAGACATCGAAACGCTTACAGATGAAGATTTCATAAAAATAGCATTTGGTAAAACATCAGAATACACAATTTCAGGCCCACTCAGACTTGGTGCAATCATCGCAGACCAAGATGAAACTATGCTAAACAAGATATCCGAATTCGGCATCCCTCTAGGCATAGGTTTCCAGATACGGGATGATATACTAGACGTAGTGAACACAGGTTCAGCTTCATGGGGTAAAAAGATTGGTGGGGACATCAGGGAAGGAAAAAGAACACTTCTTTTAATACATCTAATAAATAACACAGACGGCGAAGAGCACAAAAACGTTGTTGACATAATGAAGAAAGAAAGGGTTAATAGAACAGACGAAGATATCAAGTATATAATAGAACTCATGAAAACACGAGGAAGTGTGGCTTATGCTGAAAAGAAAGCTGAAGAATATGCAGAAAAAAGCATAGAGATATTCAATAAATACTTCTCAGACATACCAAACAAAGAAGACTTCCAATCTGCAATTAATTTCTTTACAATGAAACGGGATGTCTAAAAAGACATCCTTTGTTTTACCCATTCATTGGTCTTTCCGGTTAAAACATAACCTGACTTTTTAAGAGCTTTAATATCTTTTGAACCAGTAAGATGCATTACAGTCTTAAGCTCATCAGAAACTTCTAAAATTTTAGCAGATAAAGACTCAGAACTTTTAATTGCATAAGGAAGAAGTGCTTTTGCAAGAGAAACACCATCAGCACCTAACACAATAGCTCTTGCCGCATCAAGACCCGTATTTATCCCACCACTACCTATAATTTTAATACCAAACCCAACTGAACGGGATTCAATAATACTTACAGGCGCAGGAATACCCCAATCCCAAAGCAAATTCCCTAACTTTTGCTTATAAACATCCTTAGCTTTCTCAGCACGATAACATTCAACAGCAGTCCAACTTGTACCGCTTACACCACTCACTTCAATTGATTTCACACCAACCGCCTTAAGACGCATTGCAACATCCCGCGATATACCGCAACCGCATTCCTTAACACTAATATCAAAAGTTTGAGATAAATTTTCAATTGCTTTCAATATCCCTTTAGTATTCTCATCGCCTTCAGGTTGCACAGCCTCTTGCGGAAGATTCAAGAAAATACTTAATCCGTTCGCACCAATCATATTCATTGCTTTATGAATCTTGTCAACACCAAAACCTTTACTACCCTTCTGATCAATTAGCTGACCACCACCAATTGATGCCAAAACTACAGGAATATCATAATCTTTCACAACAGAATAAGACTCAATAACATCAGGATTTTCAATAGCAGCTCTCTGACTACCAATACAAAAACCAATACCAAGTTCAGATGCAACTTTTGCACAATTTTCATTTAAAATTCTACTACGATTATGTCCACCACTCATAGCTGCAATAAAAATAGGATGATTAAGTTTTTTCCCGAAAAAATCAATTTTAGTAGAAATCTCACTTCTGTTTATCTCTGGTAACGCATTATGTCTAAGAGATACATCATTCCAGTAATCATAATTACTATCAACATCTTCATTAAGACAAATATTTATGTGATCAGCTTTTCTCTGTTTAATTAGTTCATCATTCATGTTTACCACGATACTCATAGTTTTGATGCTCATTTACAACAGGTTCTTCATCTTTAGCCTTAACTTCCTTTTTTACAACATCTTTCTTTTTTGAAAAAGAATATGCAAACATTGCAATAAACACAAGCAATACTGCAATATATAACCAATATGAATTAGTATATTAATCAACACCCGCATCTAAGGTATCACCAACAACACTAGTCTCCTCTGAATCATCAACTGAATCATCAACTGAATCATCAACTGAGTCATCAATAACTTCTGAATTGTCATCCACAGGGACCTCTTCAGCATAACACACACCCGAAAATACAAATACTAAAAACAGCACAAAACCAAAAAAAACTAATTGTTTATTCATAAAAATCACATATAATTTAAAAATGATAGCAGATAAGAATATTTCTACTAATATATTTAATCAGAAAATAAAGTATATATACATTCAAATAAACAATTCTTAAAGGTTTCTATTATTCTGTACACACTATACAATAAAGAATAAAACACAATACAATTAATATACTATACAAATAAACGAATAAAACACAAAATTACAAAACTTTTTTAAAAACACGCAAAGAAATATTAACAAAGGTGATTCCCATAAAAAACAGCAAAAAACGTATACTTATAACATCCGCACTCCCCTACATAAACAACACACCTCACTTAGGTAACCTTATAGGATCACATTTACCAGCAGATGTTTTTGCACGATTCAACCGAATCCTCGGACATGAAACACTTTTTGTAGGCGGCAGTGACGAACACGGAACACCAACAGAAATCGCAGCAAAAAAACAAAATATCACACCAAAACAACTCTGTGATAAATACTACCAAATACACAAAGACATATACAGCTGGTTCAATATCTCATACGACATTTTCTCAAGAACAAGTAACATAACAAACCACAAAACAACAAAAGACATATTCACAAATATAAACAAAAACGGATACATTGAAGAGCAAAATATGGAAATGCCATACTGCAAAAAATGCAATATGTATCTCCCAGATAGATATGTTGAAGGTATTTGCCCAAAATGCGGTGCTGAAAAAGCTAGAGGCGACCAATGCGATGCATGCACAAGCCCGCTTAACCCAAAAGACCTCAAAAAACCATATTGCATAATATGTAATAGTACTCCAGAAATCAAAACAGTCCCACATCTTTTCTTTAGACTAGACAAAATCAAAGACAAATGGGTAAACTGGGCATCTAAAAAACAATTCAAAGAAAATGTCAAGGGTGTTGTAAAAGCCTACATAAAAGATGACATGAAACCGCGATGTATTACACGAGATCTCTCTTGGGGTGTAAATGTACCGCTTAAAGGATATGAAAATAAAGTTTTCTATGTCTGGTTTGATGCACCAATTGGCTACATTTCAGCCACAAAAGAATGGTCTAAACTAAATAATCAGGATTGGGAAAAATGGTGGAAAAATAAAGATACAAAAATATACCATTTCCTTGGTAAAGATAACATTTATTTCCACGCAGTATTCTGGCCGTCAATGCTTATTGCAGACGGCACATTAAATCTTCCAGAAAACATTGGAGGTCTTGCAAACCTGAACTACGAAGGTGGAAAATTCTCAAAAAGCAATAACAGAGGGATCTTTTGCGACAAGGCAATAGATGTAGGATACACTTCAGACATATGGCGATATTATCTTTGTGCTATAATGCCTGAACTTAGAGACAGTGAATTCAGTTGGAATCAATTCGCAGAAAAAATCAATTCAGAATTAGTCGGAAACATAGGTAATTTCATACACAGGACACTTACATTCACATACACTAATTTTGAAGGAAAAATACCAAAAGAAAGCACAAACAAAAAAGATCTCAAAATCCTAAACAATATAGAAAAACTTAAAAAACAACATATCAATAAAATGGAATCTCTAGAATTCAAAGAAGGATTAAAAACAGTTCTTGAGATATCAAACAATGCAAACCGATATTTCCAAGAATCGGAACCTTGGAACTTAATAAAAAATGATAAAAAAAGATGTGAAGAAGTAATTGCAACGTGCATCCATATCTCAACAATATTATCAAAATTATTATACCCATTTATACCAACAGGATCAGAAAAGATATGGAAAACATTAGGAAACCAAAAAGAGATTCTAAACACAGAACTTGATAAAATCAAAATAAACACAGGAAAAACGATAATAAAACCTGAGATATTATTTAAAAAAATTGAGGCAAAAGATATGGAAAAACTAAAAGAAGACTTTTCAGGAAATAAAAATGAAACTCTAGAAGATACAATATCTATTGAAGATTTTGATAAAATAAAATTAAAGGTCGGCACAATAAAATCTGTAAACGACCACCCTAAAAGAGAGAAATTATACATAATAGAAATAGATGAAGGTGCAGACACACCAAGACAAATTGTAGCTGGAATAAAGGCATACTATAAAAAAGAAGATCTTGTTGGGAAACAAGTTATATTTGTATCAAACCTAAAACCCGTTAAACTCGGTGGTGTAGAATCAAATGGTATGATCATCGCTGCAGATGATGGCAAAGTCGTATGTGTCGTATCACCAGAACAAAAAGTTGAAAATGGTGCAACTTTAGGTTAAACTATTATATTATAGAACCACAAAGATAACTATGACAAAAAAGACGTTCTGCCTTATAATTCTTGATGGTCTTGGGCTAAGCAAAAAACGCGAAGGCAATGCATTCACCCTAGCAAAAACACCAACCCTAGATAATCTTCTAAAGACATATCCAAATTCAAGACTCAACACAAGTGGCAAATCTGTAGGCCTCCCAAAAGGACAGATGGGCGGTTCTGAAGTAGGACATATACATATCGGCAGCGGACGAATAATATCACAAGAACTTGAAAAAATAAACAAGAAAATTGAAGATAATAGTTTTTTCAAAAACAAAACACTTCTTAAAGCGATAACAAACACAAAAAATAATAAATCAGCTCTACACATCTTAGGTCTTTTATCAGACGGCGGTGTCCATAGCCACATAAACCATCTCTTCGCATTACTTGATCTCTGTAAACAAAATAATGTCAAAAACGTATACATCCACGCAATTCTTGATGGTCGTGACACACCACCTACAAGCGCAAAAAAATATATCAGACAACTTCAAAAAAAAATAAAAGAAACAGGAATAGGTAAAATTGCAACAATCATAGGTCGATATTATGCAATGGATCGTGACAACAGATTAGACAGAACAGACCTTTCATATAATGCACTTACAAACAAAATCGGACGATTTGAAACTGACCCGATAAAAACAATAGATAACTCATATAAATTAAACGAAACAGATGAGTTCATAAAACCAATTATTCTTGATAAAACAAATATTAAAAAAGACGATTCTATAATATTTTTTAACTTCCGTGCAGACCGTGCACGACAGATAACAAAAATGTTTATAAAACACGATGATTTCAATAAACCACTTGTTTGCAACAATTTTACAACTTTCACCAAATACGAAAATGACCTTGAAACAAATGTTGTGTTCGCTCAAGAAACTGTTAAAAACACGTTAGCAGAAACCCTATCAAAAGCAAAAATGACACAATTGAGACTTGCAGAAACTGAAAAATATGCGCACGTAACCTATTTTTTCAGTGGTGGACAAGAAGACACATTCGAAGGTGAAGACAGAATCCTCATCCCATCACCAAAAATTGCAAGCTACGACCTACAACCAGAAATGAGTGCAAAAAAGATCACAGATGCTGCAATTAAAAACATTAAAAATGCAAAATATGATTTCATAATCATAAATTATGCAAACGCAGACATGGTCGGACACACAGGAAAACTTGACTGTGCAATAAAAGCGGTTGAAACGCTAGATTCTAAACTTTCTGAAGTGCTTAAAACCCTAAAAGAAATGAATGGCTCGGCATTAATAATAGCAGACCACGGAAACGCAGAAAAAATGATAGATTACAAGACAAAAAAACCATATACGTCCCATACATTAAATCATGTACCATGTATATATGTTGGTAATGAAAAAATAAAATTAAAAGATGGTGCCTTATATAACATAGCACCAACAATACTTGAACTTATGAACATCAAAAAACCAAAAGAAATGAGTGAAAACTCATTAATTCAAAAATTTTAAAAAATACAAACTTTATTCTATTTGCTTACTTCATACCGCAAGCCACCTATTTTTGACGCAACAAAATTATAGATAACTCCAATAAAAACGCCTTTTATAAAACCAAGTACACCGAACATTACAGGCATGACTAACATTATTAAAAAAAAACCAGGAACCATACTATAGTCAATCAAAAGACTAGGAATACCTAAAAAAGCAAACAGCAAAAATACAGCAAAACCATAAGCAGCAGAAAATATTTTTCCTAACTGTATAACATCAACACTTTTTATAACAGGCATAATAATCATCTTTATTATAATTTAAAATAGAAAACATAAATATCTATCATATAATTACAAAATAAATATAAAATAAATATAAAATAAATATAAAATAAATATAAAATAAATACAAAATAAATATAAAATAAATATAAAATAAATATAAAATAAATAAAAAATAAATATAAAATAAATAAAAAATAAATATAAAATAAATATAAAATAAATATAAAATAAATATAAAATAAATACAAAATAAATATAAAATAAATATAAAATAAATATAAAATAAATATAAAATAAATATAAAATAAATACAAAATAAATATAAAATAAATATAAAATAAATATAAAATAAATATAAAATAAATACAAAATAAATATAAAATAAATAAAAAATAAATATAAAATAAATATAAAATAAATACAAAATAAATATAAAAACAATTATAAAATAATTAGTAAATTAATACAAAATAATACACGCTAAAAAACACACCTTATTTTACACCCACCACACACTCAACACCCCAATACACTTTCTCGTGCGATATGTCAGAAAATCCAGCACAATCAAAAAAACGTGATGCATATATGGGTCGTGTCCTCATGTTCTTACAGAAAACATCACGAACTACAAAAAATATACGATATAAAAAACGACCAATAACACCTTGCTCAAAAGTTGTATTAACACCCACAACCTTACCACCTAGTTTAACAAGACGCTTCATCTCAGAAACAGCCTGCTCAATCTCAGCCGTATCAAGAAGATCAATAAGGAATGCACTATACACAATATCAAAACTAGCATCTTTAAACGGAAGATTAAGGGTATCTGCCTTTGAAAAACCCAAAGCATTTACACCCTTATTCTTAACCCGCCGTACCATTTCCCCTGAAAGCTCTGTACCAAAAACATAAGGTGTTTTTTTAAGAAAATAATTTAACTCTTCACCAATACCAAAACCGATACATAAAACTTTATCAGATTTTGAGGGCTTAGAAATCTTAACACCCCTAAACTTTGGCTTATTATCAATAAGGCTTATAATCCAATAGAATCGACTTAAAACATCATAATATAGGCCAACAGATTTATGACTAATATCAGCTCGAGCAATATCCATACAGTTCACACTAAAATAAAAAAATTAAAAAAAGAAAAAAAAGAAAAATTGGTGTATACATCAGCAAGCTGCTTGTATACCACCACACTGTGCTTGCCATGCAGTACATGTAACACCATTATATTTCAAACTATCTGCATTATATGTACCTTGTGTTGAACAACCAGACATTATCTGAAGATTACAATAAGATACTGCTGTAGAACATTGTGCTGCTACAGAAGATTCATTTGATTGCATATCCGTTCTCTTGAAAAAGTTTCCAAGACCACCTGACACGATTGTTATCACTACAAGACTTATAACAATCAATACAACTGCTGTTATGACAAGAGTCAAAGCAGCGCTCATACCTTTATTATTATTGACCATAAAAAATCACAAAATTTAAATTGATTAATAATATGATATAGATTAAGGCACTATATAAATATTTCGGTTATATATATATTTACTCAACAAGAACTAGGCAGTCCACCACAAACATCATTCCAACTACCCAAACCAGTACAAGGTTTATTACTATACTCAAGATTATCACCGATAAAATTACCGCTTGATGCACATGCAGAATTTATCTGAAGATTACAAAAAGATACCGCTGTAGAACACGTTAAAGCGTTATTAGAATTATTTGATTGTGTACTAGTTCTCATAAAGAAATTATCCATACCACTTGAAACAATAGTAATAACAATAAGGCTCACAACAAGCAATATAACTGCAACTATGATGAGCGTCAATCCGGCAGTCATACCTTTTTTGTTTTTAAACATCAATTATCACATCTTACAATTTTATTATTTTACACCGATTTAAATATATGATTTAAGTCTCAACAGAATCTCTCAAAACCCCAAAATATACACACCTCTGATATTCATTATTATCCGGCAAATTACAATCACCTACAAAACAATCAACGAAATTCAGGAAAGATGACAAAAGCGATGTTCTAACTTCCGTAAAGGAATCATATTTACAAACTTCAGGAGCTTCAAAACCCCCAATATCAACTGGTGCACCAATAGGAATAGCTCCAATTATAGATTCATTTATTATAGCACCAGGTCCATCGTTCACCTGAATATAAAATCCAATTGATTTATCTGTTGGATGCCCAAAATTATCAAAATAACCATCCTCCCTAAGCATAGTCACGCTGATATAAACAATAATAGGATGATCTATCCAATAATACCTAAATGCCCGCATCTCACAATCCTCAACCTGCCAACACGTGCAGGATTCTCTGATACTAGCAGTCTGATCACAATTTGTATGAATTGAAACTTTTTGATCGCACGCTAATATATTAGTCCAAAAAGGTTGTGGTTTAACACAAAAATTTGTATTGCCACAACAATCAGAAGGACCTGTATTTGTATAATTACAACAATTACCAATACCATTACAATTATCTTTATTTAAATCGGCAGTATAACCAGGATATGAACCATAAATAGTACAATCAGAATCACAAGTATTTGGAAGATCTGCATTAGGTTTCCAACAAACAATATTATTTAAATTATTATCCCACGTATAATCATTTTCACAACAACCATTATCATTATAACAAGTACTATAACGATTAGGGTTTGCTTTTATTGTATTAGGCTCATTAATATCTTCAGGATATTCACAACAACTATTATCCTTCCAACACATTTGAAGAGATTCATTAGTATCTGCTCGTGGTGTAAATGCACGATAATTAGGTGTTACAAAAAATGTTGAATCATCATAACAACCCGGAGAATCCACAGTATTCACAATCGAAGCATCACAACATACAGAATTACTACAATTCAAGACATTTAACGGTCGTTTATAATCTAAAAATAATTCACTTTTGATATAACTCGCTTTCCACTCTTCCGCTTTTATCAAGCTCTGTGCTTCTGTATCATCTATACTTATACCCAATTCTGCAAAATTAGTTGGAACAATTTCCATAACAACTTTATAATCGGTCGTACTCAAACTTTCAGCATAGATATCAAGAGCAATTTGTAACCCTTCAAGATTTGCATAATGAGGTACATGCTGATTAACACCTGCTTTAGTAAAATCTTTAGAAAAATCCGTAATAATATTTGAAAAATCAGTACAATCTAAATTATTTTTAATATAATTATCTACATTACCATATATAAGTTTTAACCAAATAAGGCTATTACTATATTCTTCAACAAGTTGTGCCTCAATAACATCACATACAGACTGCTTTTCCGGAAAACCGAGATACCTATCAGAAGTCTCAAGAAGTGATAAACTTGGACAATGCTGTCGATACTTAAGGTGTGTAGATGTTATATGAGTATTATATGTTAAACCCGCGTCATCACAAGTAAGAATATTGTCATCAGTCATATCCCACTGATCTTGCCACTGATCTCTCCAAAGTTCCATTTCTTTGCGTAATACTATTGAAATCTGCTCACCTGAAGAAGAATCTAATTCATCTTCAACGAGTTCTTTTGCAAAATTATAAAGCTCTGGAAGATTTGTATCCATCGTAATATTATAAAGAAAATTATTTGTTATTGCCGTATCAGATAACTCTTTAGAGATACCATTATATGACGCACATGTCGCAATAAGTTTCCCACCACCAACATCAACTAAACTCTGTAAAGTTACAGTCTCTGCATAATTTTCAGTATATTCTAATCTAATATCTTCAATAATTGGTATATAATTGACATCATAAGAAACCATATCAATCTTATACTTTAAATTCGTCAAAACACCTGGATCTGTTCCAGTATCTATAATAGAATCATTTGTAACCTCATGCCATGTTGCACCATCATTAACAGATACATTTACCTTAATATCGCTAACCTTCGGATATAATTGTATTGCATCCCACGAACCATATAATGTTGATGATGCTGAAATATCACCAATAAATAAAAAGAACTTACCATACCGCACATCAACCTCACCAAGGTCAACCCACTCAGAACCCAATCCTGCAGAAACAGATACCTTTCTATCTGGAACGGGATTAGAATATGAATACGTATATGTTAAAGCATCTGAATCTTTATGTAAAAGTGCTAAAACCTTATATTTGCCATTCAAAACATCAAGACTTATATTTACAATTGGAAGTATTTCGTCTGTACAACCAGCAATTGAAATATTATTAAAAGGTGAAGGGCTGTATGTTGAACTTGAAATATTAGTCCAATTATCATCTGTACAATTAAGAACATTCGGAAATGTAGTACCTTCTAAAAAATTATATTCAAACTCATATTCATTAGGCTGTAAATTATAATGTGTCTCGCCATCCCATTTAACTTTAACAAATATAATTGGATTTGTTGCAATAATATTTTCAGATTCATAAGTACCATGGAAACTATTTATTATATCAACCTCATTAACCGTACTTGTAAAATATTTGTCTGTAAGATTGCTTTTCTCAACCCAGCCAAATGATAATTTTACAAAATCTGTATCAGGATAAGAAATACCACCTTTTGCTAACCAAGTCAAACCATCAGAACTCTCAAAAACATTGTAACGTCCTCTTAAAACTTCAAACTTTAGGTATTTGTCACTTGGACAAACCACATTTGTCTGATATACAAAATTTGAACTATCTCCAGTACCCCAACTATAACCATATTTTTCACTAACACTATCTTTCAATAAAGTCTCAGAACTATCAGTTACGGCTGCCCAAAAATACACAGGATTAGTGTCTGCAAGATTATTTCCAGAATCACAATTTAATTTTAATTTATAATTGACAACATCACCAATTGGAACCGCTCTTGGAACTTTCTCAATTATTTGATATGAATTATTAAGCAAATCATCAGAACCTACCCAACTTATACCCGAACCCATAGAAATCTTATTATTTTCATCCAAAACGATATCCCATTTTGAACTATCAAGACTACCTAAATCAAATATATCATACGACGGCACCAAAACAGGATTAAGCTCCAATTGTGTACCTGTACTTAAAATATTATCAAAAATAGCACCAGTTGTTGACCAATCAGCATCATCATTTGATATATCTGTCTTTGGAATATAAAATTGCTTACTTGGTTGTTCATCAGATCCAAAAAGAATATACGGAATTGCAATTTGTTTTTGAAGAATCATTGTAAATGCTTTATCTATATTTTTAAGCATATCTGGACCAATATCTGTACCTACAACAGTTTCAGGAAATACAGCACCATCTTCATAAAACCAAAATGGAGCAAAACCGTCATAAGTATCTATATCCCCAGAACCCTCTTTTTCTTCCATTGTATCAACATAATACCCTCCAGCTTTAGTCACTTGATCAAGTGCCATCTTAAGAGAATACTCACAAATATTTTTTACCTTAAAAGCCCGAACTTCCTGTGTTTTTATATCAGACTGTATGATTTTTTGAGAATTATAATCTGCAATTTCCTCAGAACCTATAAAAATCATCCAATTAAAAGTACTCATAATAACATAAAAAATCATTACAATAGCAAGTACAGTCATGATTTCACTCATACCTTTTTTATTTAATCCACCTTTTTTTTTCATAAAAATCATATCAATAATTTATTTAAACAGTACAAATATTATAATTTATAAGTATATCTTCAAATGTGTCGCTATATGCAACAACATGAGTATCATACTTATATGCAATACCACAAAGATCTTTAAATTCGTCAGTACAAGTACCATTTATATCCAGTTTATTTTCAATACAAACTTCCATATTTAATACAGGTATTTCAATCCAACGCGGAGAATCTTCTATAATTTGTGATGCCTGTAATGCAATCCGTATACATCTTTCAAGATCAATAAAATGGGATGGCACATTTTCACTTTTATATGCTACAAAATTAGGAGTAACCTTATTATAACCCTCATCTACATCATAACCATAAATAGGTAATTTAACACTATACTGTGTTTTGACAATACCTATCCATTTACTTAATGGAAACTTATATGGATCTCTAGTATAAACAAGTTCACGATCCTCACAAGAATCTTCATCCTGTTCAATTATACATTTTATATATTTAACTTCAACAATTGGACACATATTAAAATTAAGCAAAGTATAAAGCTCAGTCTGTGTCGATGTGATCATATCAGATATGTCCATAATTCGCTCATATTTCTGCTTATTATATTCAATTATAATTGTACTCATAACAACAACAACCATAACGGCAAGAATTATAACTGCAGGACCTAATATATTTTCAAGCCCTTTTTTTCGATATAATTTACGCACATAAATCACCTATCATTAATTCCTAAAACCAAAATCCATTTTTGCAATATAAAAATCATCATCAACCCGTACATTAACAAGTTTAGTTATCTTTTCTTTTTCTGTAAACTCACTCATTATATGAATACCAGAACTTGTAGATAATTCACAAACAGGATTTGATCCAGTACAAGTCTTCATAACATACAAATTAGTATCAAAAGTTGGATATAATAAATACAAATCGATTGCCCAATCCAACCCTGGACCTATACACTTTTCAATATTAACTTTAAATTTGCCAGAGGTATCTATTTTTGAATAATTAAATATAAATTTATCACGATTTCCACCATCATCAAGAGATATTAAATCTTTACAACTAAGCATCTGATAAAGAGCAATTTGACCAATTGATTTATTGTCAGAATCATCAACACTTTTTGTAAACACATAATTTGTAGATTTCATATGCATTATAAAAAAAACAATAACAACCATAAACATTATACCCATTATGGCATCAGTACTGATTGAAAACTGACCTTTTGATGTTTGCCGTCGTGGCATTAATTTCAATTTTTTAAAAAACATTATATCACAAATAACTATTCAGATTTTATACTAAAACTATTTTCAAAATCAAATGTATGGATACTACCATCAAATTTAGAATCGGCTGAAACATAGATTTTATAAAAAGTATTATCTTGAAAATCATAAACATATTTCAAAACATTAATAGGTCCCTCAGCATAATGTAAAATTTCGGCATAACATCCATTTTTATTTGCTCCAGAAGTTGCCTGCCCCACAATATCATCAAAGTAAACTTCAGTATAAATCCCTGTTGCTAAATCAGTTATATTTAAAAAAACAGTATCATTTACAAATTTCATATTTTTACCAAATATAACAGCAACACAACCAGGTATATTATTTGCAATACTTGAATTAATATTTTCTGTTGGCGTTAATGATAAAGGTGGCGTGTCAATCTTTGAAACTTTATATGCTGCATTAGCATCATCTGTAACCCAAAAATGAGTCTCATTTTTGCTAAAACAAATTTCACGTTTACTTTTACTTCCTTCTTCCCAATTAAACATTCTAGGAGTATCCATAAAGATTGTATCTTCAAGAAGATGAACCTTTTTCTGAGCCCAAATATTATGGCCACCATACATAACTTCAACACGCACACTGTCATGTGTAATTATTATTTTTGCATCAGCTCTTGTATCAACACAAAGTACCCCCTTATCTACAGTTGAAAGCAACATCATAACGGCATAAATATTCCCTGCAGACATCTCAACTGCAGCCTGAAGTGTGTCAGCACTTTCAGTCATAATTTCACCAATAACGGGAGTCATAAGTAATAAAGCAACAACAATAAGACCAATTTTGATCATAGGATAATCCATAAATCCTTTTTTAGAAACATTAAAAGATTTTAAAAACATCCAAAAATTATAATTCATACAATATCATCCTTTGCTATATATACATTACCTGCAAGAGATATATTAATTTGTTCTATTTGATATGGCCAGATAACAGGAACAGGATACATATAAATCATAAAATCATCAAAATCACCATCATCATTCAAATCCATATTAATGGCGGCCTCATACACATTATAAACAATCCTAAAATCATCTATTGACGGTAACATCCCAACACCAACTACAAAAGAATAACTATTATAAGCATCATAATATAAAATCACAAAATCATCAATATCACCATCAACATTATAATCTAAACCAACACTACTTTCATTAATAAAATAAACAAAAATATGAAAATATCTGTTTGGAATTGGTCCAATTATTGGAAGAATTTCTCGAGAACTCATATTATAT
Organism: Nanobdellati archaeon; assembly: GCA_019429005.1. Lineage (GTDB taxonomy): Archaea > EX4484-52 > EX4484-52 > EX4484-52 > GLR71 > JAHYJR01. Next base: position 15,179 of record JAHYJR010000008.1, read on the forward strand.
TTTGCATTAATAACGCCATCAAAAAAAGCATCACCATCAATATCATAACCTAAATAAGCTTCATTTGTTTGAAAATAAATAAGATTTTTATATAACTTAGGCACATTACCCTCAATACCCGTATTTATAGTTCTTCGTAAAACAATATCATAATATTGTATAACATTATCATCAATATCGCCATCCTGATTCAAATCATAACCAGCCCACATTTCGGGTGTTGAAAAGACTATTTTTGAATCCACCATATGAGGATACATCCCAAATTCATAAGTATTATATACCACTTGAGATGTAATATTATAATACCTAATATAAGTTGGAACCTGTTCAAGTGATGTAATTTCAAAATCAAACATACGTGTATTGGCAGACAAATCAGTATAAAAAGATTGAAATGCTACAACATCACTAAAAAGAGATGGATTGAAACCAGATAAATCTAGAACCGTTTCCGTATTATCTGTTAAATTATAATAAGCCAAAATCAAATCAATCTTATCAAGATCATTATTATAATCTTTAATTTTAACTTCTTCAGAAACATAATATGCTATAAGATTACTATAAATTGATGGATACATACCCTCAATACCAAGATTAACACGCAAACTTTTTGAAAAATCAATATCATCAATAGTCTCTATCTTTTTAAAATCACCAATATCTCTACCAATATTAGGTTCAGTATTATCAAAAGAATCTGACAAAAATTGCAACTTGCCCGTATCAACACCAAATAAAATAACTAATTCAATAATAAATAGAGCAATAAGAACAAACCTACTCTTTTTTGAAAAAATATTGATATGCATCAAAATTATTTAGGTCTAATCCTATAAATACATTAGATATAACTTCATTAAATATAAAAGCAACTCAATCCAAATAAATGTATGACTGTAAATTCACAACCCATAAATCTAATAAATATCACTCAAATCACACAACATCTCAAAATAAATCTTATGTTTAAACTAGACCTATTTAAAATAACTTCAAATATAATCTGGACAAAATGGCTCACATTCACATCAAGTAAACTTGTCATTAAAAACCGTAAAGGTGAAATGACAATAAATAAGATTATTGCAATACTACTCGGCCTTGTTGTTGTAGCTCTTACTGCAAGCTTATTTATATCCCTGAAAACTAAAGCTACAGGAAGTATAAATTGTATTTGCACACCCGCCTACTCAGGAATAGTACCTCCTGGCTGTAAAAATACTATAGCCTGCCCATGATAATAATTTAATGGTAGATAATTATGATATTTAAAAAGAAAAGAAAAGGTATAGAACAGTCAATATGGCTCATAATGGTAGCCGTCATATCACTTATAATTGCATTAATCATCATAACCATGTTTAGTAGCAGTTTTGAAACAACCCAAAAACATTCTTCAGAATCTATAAATAACAGTGCAAACAGCCTTGAGTGCACAAGAATCTGCAGAACGTCATGTATAACAAATGGTGAACCTGATAATAGTGGCCCTGGATGTTCAGGATGTACCTGCTTATAACATATTTAATTAGGTAATCATATGACAAAAAAAGCATTATCTGCAGCAGTATGGTATGTAATGGCAATTATGCTTGCAATACTTATGGTCCTTGTACTGGTTAATGTGTTTGGTAAAAGTATGGAAATGGCTGGCAATACAACAAAAGAAACCATAAACATGTCATTCACACCAATCCAATGTATAGCCGAATGTAATATATGCTGTTCAGATCCAAACGAACAGGATTGTAGTAATCTACCCTCCGAGTGTTCCTGCGATGATACAGATACAAGAAATCCTGGATGTTAAAGGTGTTATTTTGAAACGAAAAGGTATAGAACAATCAATATGGCTTATAATGGTCGCAATAATATCTTTGATTATGGTACTTATACTTATGACACTTTTTAGCAGTTCAATGGAAAAAACAGGTGTTGAAAGCCAAAAATCAATAAACTCAACAGGAATATCAATAAAATGCACAATCGCATGTAAACAATGCTGTGTTTCACGGATAGAACCAGATTGTAAAGACTTTGTAAATAACAATTACTTAGGTTGCACTTGTGTTGATTCAGACACCTCCGAAGTCGGATGTTAACAAATTAAATCAAAGTGATAATTATGAATTTAAGAAAAAATATAATTGAAAAAAAGCGTAAAGGAATAGAACAAGGTATTTGGCTGATGATGGTCATCGTATTGTGCCTTGTTATCGCACTAACACTTATAACAATATTTAGAAGCGGAACAAAAGAAGCTGGAAACCAGACAAGCCAAGGTATAGACCAAAGTGCAGGAGGTGTATATGATGTTCTTGAAATTTGCGGCTGTGTAGGTGGTGTTTGTACGGCTAGTTGTAATTGTCAACTAAAGTCGTCTTGTCCATCATCACCACCATGTTCCAGTTCATCAGATTGCACAAGATCATAAGTGATTAATTATGAAACAAACAAAACCTCAAAAAAAAGCAATGAGCCAAACAATATGGCTTGTAGTAGTCGTAATTATCTCACTTTTATTAGTTCTTGTGCTTGTTGAATTTTTCACAAATGGTAGCGAAAAGATGCGAGATACATCAAGCGATCTTAATGAACAGACAGGAAACGCCATGATATGTTCAGTCAAATGCAGTACTTGTTGTACTTTAGAAAGTGCTACGTGTGCAGACAATACGGCTAAAGATAGTGTTCCTGGTATGAGCTATGACAAAATGATAGTCAACGGAATTACTTGCCCACTAATGAAAGATTGTGCTTACACTTGTTGCTGTTAAAAAAAACTATATTGTGAATGGATATGAAAATAACACCAAACATGATAATCAAACTGTTTCTTTTGCTTTTATGTGGCTACAGCCTTCTTGAATCCGAAAATATAGACCACAAAAAAGACACAACACCAAAAACAACAAAAAAACGTAAAGGTCAACAAGAAGTCGCAAGTGTGCCAGAAATGGCATTAAGAATCTTAATTCTAGTTTTTATCATAGCTATAATAATTAAATATTGGGTTGTTGGTATCAATATGATATTACAAGTCCTTTTCAAATTATGGCATTTTATTGATCAATTTAGATGGGGTATCTCGTTAGGATCAACAATAGTTTCATACAAACATGCAACATATGCAGCAATACTTTTTGCATCTGCGACCGCACTAACTGCCTCAGGTATAGGTATTGGGGCTGCCGCGATTTTAACCGATATGGCAATAGACCAATTAATAGAAGCCGGATTATGGGGTGCAATTACACAATTAATAACCACATTCAATATATACTCAGACATTGAATTTGGATCTCCTACAAATAGAGATGAAGAATGTGTAATTAAATGCTTTAATTATTGTGCAAACACAATCAACTCAGCAATAATTAAATTAAATTACACAGATACGTCAGGAACGGATAAAGAATGTAAAGATAATTGTAATTGTGGTCTAAGAACATTAGAAAACCAAAATATGGGTGGATATGTAGGAACTTTTGCTGAAATACTCCAAGATAGTGGTACAGCAGCAATAGATACAATCACAAAAATAACATCGGGTTTTACAAGTATATTCTAAGATGTTAATTTTACCCATTTTATAACATAACTATCTAATAAATAATTTTCAAAATCAGTTTCATTTACAGTTTCAAAATTAGTAATAAAATTAGATACTTCATTATTATCATAATTATAGTCATGCCACACCATAAGATCACCAGTTTCTGTTATAAATGGTCCAGTACCAGAAAGCCCCGTATTAACAACCGTACCCCCTATAATATTTGCATATAATATAATAGTATCTAATATATCACCATTTTGATTAAAATCAATACCAAACGTTGTTTCTTTTACAGAAAAAGGCATATTATAATTAAAATTAATAGACTTGTAATCATCTTCAGACATTAAAATACCTGTAGTACCTGTCAATAAATTATAATATCTTAAAATATAAGATATTAAATAGGTGTCAAGATCAACATCATTTTCAACAACAAGTTCATTTGTTATAAATACAATATAATCGTCATATATCCTAGAATTAATACCCTCAAGACCGGTATTTACAAGACGACCTGATGTTATATTATAAAATGCAATAACAGAATCCTCAAAATCACCATCATTTGTAATGTCATTATCATACGATTCAAGAAGCTGAAATGTTATAATATCTTTAAAAATAAATGGATTAAAACCTTCAATTACAGGTATATCAAGAAACTGTTTAGAGGATATATTATAGATTAATATTACAGAATCCTCTTTATCTGCATCAAGATTAAGATCTTTATTTACTTTAACTTCAAAAGCATCAAAAACTATTAAATCCTCATAAATTGAAGGATACATACCCTCAATACCCGTATTGAAAAGTTGTCCAGAGGATATATTATAATATTGTATAATTACATCATCAAAATCAAAATCATTATTTAAATCTTCAATAGACATTTCTTCAACAGTCATAAAAACAATGATATCACCATATGCTTTTGGCATAATACCCTTAATATCTGTTGATACACCTTTCAAATTAGCTTTATTATATATTATATCTTCTGGAAGCCAACTACCATTATCTTCAATAATTGGAATATTTTCAAAATCAGACATTAAGTCAAAAAAAGGATCATTATCAATACTTGAATTTTGAGGTGTCCATAAATATACAAATATTAAAAAAACAAATAAAATCAATAGTATTTTATTAAAAACAGTTAATTTATACTTTTGAGATATCATATCCATATTAATTAATTGCTTTTAATAATATAAAAAGCTATCAAAAAACTTCAATAATTATAAAAGCAATTAAAACTAAATACAAAGATAATGATAACTTCCACAATTAAACAAAAAAACAAAAAAAAAGGCTTAACTCCTGCAATTATCGCAATCATGGGTTTCGGACTAATTCTTACAACATTTGGTATATTTTCATTTATAAAATCAACACAATTAGGTGGCGAATTTATGGAAAATTTAATGGGTTATCAAAATCAAAAATGCGTTGAATCATACACAAACCCAAAATATACAGAAGACAAAAATGATATGTATGATAAAGCAATAACAAGAGAAACCGCAAAAATGTTATGTGAAATGGAAGCTAAAAAAACTGATGGTTGGTTAAGATGTTCCTTTGACTGGAATCAAGTTAAAGACAAAATGGTTGGAAACACTCTATATACCGGATTGACTTGCATGGCCATATCTGGAGATAGTAATAATGTTATATGCACAGGTGCTGCTTCTGCATTTTTAGCAGCCGGTGATATATTTAGCACAGCGATAAACACAAAATGCACAACAACCGAAGATACATATGCAGGTATAAGGGGTAGTGATGGTTATAAACGAGCAATATTAGTCAAAATCATCGCCGAAGAAGGCGTAGAGACTGTTGGTATCTTAACTTTAGGTTCTGCAATTAAAGGTGCAATTGATATCACTGAAGCCACACAAGCAAGCAGAAATCTTGCAACAATGTCTGCAGATGATATTGCAACGAAAGTGACAAGACTAAATTATAAACAATATGTCACAGCAACTGCATATCAATTAAATGGAATAAGAAATGAAATAAAAGCACTAACACTTAAAATAGCTCAACAAGAAGCTCTTGTAGGCAAAATGCTTTATGAGGGTTCTTATAGTGCTACACAATTAACAGATGCAAAACTATTATTATCGAGCCACAGAACAGAATATAAACGATTATTACAGATAAACAGCGAATATTGGAAACAATTTGAAAGACTTAGTAAAATATTACCTACAGGAAATATCGGATCAGTACGAAAAGTAGCAACAAACACATTAAGAACTCTTGAAAATACTCAAAATTTAAAAACAGCATACCAAGCCATAGATCTTGCAGCATCTACAACAAATTTTATTGATTCTGTAAAAAAGGCAGGACCAGCTACTAATTTTTTACGATTCGGAATACCTGCATTAGGTGCTTTAAGTTCCGGTGTTGTAATTGCAGCTGTTGCAAATCCGGGATTACTACCAGATCATCTTGAAACAGCATTAAGTTCGGTAAATCCCTTTGAATCAAAATTAAGACTTTTTGATTACGCTTACGATATGGTTCACATTATAAGATCAGGAGATTAAAAATGACCCAAAAAAAAGGCAGCATGTTCACAATGGAAAACACAGTAATACTCATAATTGCAATCTTATCTGTAGCATTCATAATCAAAGCTGGCTTCGCATACCAAACAAGACTTTATACACCACCAATGTGTGTTGATACAGATATTGAACCACCTGTGACCTATGACATAGATTCCTGTTGGACTGATAATAAAACAGGATTTGATTTAAACTATACTTGTAGTATAAATAGACAAATTATTGAATGTGGTAAAATACTTAGTGATTCGGCTGGAACCTGCACATACGGTTCAGGCTGCGATTGTGTTAAAGGGGGTCAGATTTATCCAATCCATTCTTGCAGAGATGTTGCAGGAACAAATTACAGCTGTGAAAGAAGCAGAAGATCACCATACCCTGAAATGATTACTTGTTCAGGATTATGTCACGAAACAATAGGATGTGTTTAAAAAAAAATCTTACCGAAAAGTATTAATTAAAATAAATATAATGATTATTATGACACCATTAATATTCTTCTTTGAAAATATTAAATTGAGAGCAATATTATTAAAAACTAGAAAAGGTGATACCGGCTGGGGTATGAATCAGATGATGACTATAATTCTTATACTTCTTGTACTTGCTATGGGACTTATGGTTTTTAGTAAAGTCAGTGGACAGACAACAGCATGGGGTTGTGATTTTTCAAACAGCCTCATAAGTAAAGTCGCCGCACTTGAAGTCTTTGGTATGGATTCTGAAACAACACGGGTTTGTTAATTATGCTAATACGACCATTATTATACATAATCGCACGCAAACGAAAAGGTTCAATAGAACTAGATAGTGTTTTTAAGATTGTTCTATCTGTAATAATGCTCGCTGGAGTTCTAATATTCTTACTTGCTATGAAAGGTGGATTTCTTGATGGTAGTGTCGCAAGTATAAACAGCACATTAAATAAAACATTGATATAGGTAAAACCCATTATGACAAAACAAAAAAAAGGTGCAATGGAAATAAATACTATGATGAAAATAATCCTTGTCATTTTAGGAATCGGCGTACTTGCAATATTACTTAGTATTATGAACGGAAATCTTCTAGGAGATAACGGTGTTGTATCCGAACTTGCAAACGCAAGCAACATGACAAATATGATAAACAAAAATAATTGGCAAATTTGAAACAATTAGTTCTTAAAAATTATCCTTTATTTTCAACGCAATCCTATGATTCTCTTCTTTTGTCACATCCACATGATGCGTTATATCAAAATCCCTACCATATGCAGGTATAAGATGAATATGTACATGCGAAATCATGAAACCCTCAACATAAACACAGGTCCTTAAAGAATCAAGTGTCTTATCCATCGCACCTGCAACCTTAAAACACACATCCATAAGTTTTTGATACGCCTTAGAACCCATCTTAAATAGATTATCACCTGGATGTTTTTTTGGAATAACAAGAACATGTCCAAGAGAAACTGGATTTACATCAAGAAACGCTAAAAAAGTATCATCCTCATAAACTTTTTCAGATGGAATCTCACCAGACACAATTTTACAAAATAGACAATCACTAATATCAAACACCAACTTTATTATATTACAATAGATAAACTATCTATTACAAAATTTACACAACAAACAATAAATATTTTAGGAGATGCTAATGTTTCACAGTATAAGAAACAAAAACATATTTCATAATTCATTCTGGATATTAATGTTCATATCCTTGCTTTGGACTATAGGCAATTCAATAATAGAATTTGTATTTCCGACATACCTACAAAGTATAGGGATCCCCTTCTGGCAAATAGGAATATTATTATCAATAGTATCAATCAGTGGAATGCTTATTGATATGCCGATTGGAAACGTTTCTGATCAATACAGCCGGAAAAATATCATGTTTGCTGGACTTGTTATGTCACCAATATTTGTATATTGCATATTCTCTTATACACAAATATCAATACTCATATTCTTTTTCTTACTATGGGGTATGGCCTTTCAAATATGGAAAGTTCCAAGAGACGTATATCTTGCAGCACTAACAAAAAAGGGCAAACGATCAGAATCATTAGGTATAGATCTTGAATTTAGCAATCTAGGATACTTTATTGGGCCCCTGATAGGTGGTATATTATTATCTTATTTTGGAATAATATCTACAATCATATTTTACACAACCACTTGTATACTAGCTGCAATTATGGTTATAACACTCCTAAAAACACAGATACATAACAAAAAAACAGGTATTGCTATAGAACAAGAGATGACATTTAAAAATACTTATTACAAAGATTTCAAATATATAAAACTTTTAGGATCTAATACATTACTATTATTCATATTCTCAACATTATTTACAACATGGATAGGTGCCCTTTGGACACTAGTACCATTATTTTATTCAATATCAGGCTTCAATCCAGCATACGGTGGTATGTTAATTTCATTTTTTTATTTACCTTCAATATTCTTAGGATTTCCATTCGGTAAACTTGCAGATAAAATAGGGAAAACAAAAATACTGGCTGCGGGATTAATTGTTACAAGTATAGGACTTATTACATTTTCACAAACATTCAGTCTTTCAGGACTTATAATTTCTGCACTCATTATATCAATCGGAACAATCATGGCAACACCATCTTTAAATGGTCTTATTATTGATAAATCGTACAACCACACTAAAGGTGAAATTACAGGCATTTGGGATTTCTTTATGGATTTAGGTTTTATAATAGGTCCAATAACAGCAGGATTTTTAGCAGAATTTTACGGAATAAGATACGCATTTATGTGTTTCGGAGCACTCTTTTTAATTTCAACAATATTGGTATTATTTATTAAAGAAGAAAAATAATATTGATTAAATAATATAAAGGGCTTAAAGAATACAACTAAAAGAAATATGAAATCAAAAAAATAATATAAAAACAATATTAAATTTACCTTTTAACATATCTACCGCGAAGACCAATCTCTTTAAGTCGCTCCATTACCTCAGATGAATTATTGATTGTCTCAATATAAGATTCTAAAACCAAAGAAAAAGCATCATCAGCAATCTGATAATGTGTAGATTCAAAAGCTTCTTTCAATAAATTCAAATCAGTTGCCATATCTTCAACTTTGATTGAATAAAAACCAAGTCCAAAATCAATAAAATAAACTTCATTATCTGAAAAAATCATATTTGATGTTGTAAGATCACCATGTATAATCTCGGCATTATGAAGTTTTGCTACAGAAATCCCGATTTTTTTGCAAATGTCAGCCATATTTTTTGATGTCAATATATTCTTGAGTTTTCCACCCTTTATATGTTCAATCTCAAGCACATATTTCTGTATATCAAACACTTTTGGAACCCGCACTCCCGCTCTTGCAGCATCTGAAATCAATTTAGCTTCAGCTTTGGTTCGACTTTTCCTGATTGTTTCATCAAGCAATGTTTCTCTATAGCCTTTAGATACACGATCTTTTACAACAACACCATCTTTACAAGAAATATTCGCCTCTGCGCCGCGTTGTAAAATTTTCATAACAATCAACTAATAAAAATAAACAAAAAATGTGAATACCACTATATTTATAGCATATTTATAATCTATTATAATATATTAGATTATTATACCCCATCAATTAGGTATAATACTATTAATTATTAAACAAATAAACTTTAAATAAATACATAGATATAAGGAAACATCTAAAAGTTGATTTAAATGAAAATAATTAAAGACGCAATCCACGGCGATATATACCTTACAGATTTTGATTTAGCTATACTTGATACACCCGAATTCCAAAGACTCCGTCACATAAAACAGCTTGGACTTGCAGATCTTATATACCCTTCAGCGACACACACACGATTCCAACACAGCTTAGGAACCTTCTATATAACAGCAAAAACCGCTGAATCTCTTGAACTAGATAAAGACACAATAAAAGAGCTTAAAGTGTCAGCATTACTTCATGATATCGGACATTTACCATTTTCACACACTTTAGAAAAAACATTAAATCGCTCACAATTTTCAGATCATGTTGATATCAGCCGAGACATCATACTTAACAAAATGAGTAAAATACTTGAAGAAAACGGTGTTGACCCTAAAAATGTTGTGAAAAACATTGAAGGAAAAGGTAAATTTGGAAAAATATTTTCATCTGGAGCCGATGTTGACAAAATGGATTATCTCCTGAGAGATTCATATTTTACAGGTGTAGCATATGGATTATGTGATTTAAGTAGATTATTATCAACATCAATCCTTGTTGATGACATATTTGCATTCAAACATAAAAGCCTCAGAACAATTGAATCTCTTGTACTTTCACGATTCATGATGTTTTCAGCAGTATATGATCATCCAGTTAAAAAAGGTGCAGAAAAAATGCTTATGCTTGCTATGGATTCAATGGATAAAAGAAGTCTTAATATAAAAAAACTTATTGAAGGCGACGAAATTGATTTCTTAAGCATTATGAGACAGCAAGATGGTATTACTAAAGATATGATAAATCGTATAGATAACAGAAATCTTTTCAAAAGAGCAGGTAAAATAACCAAAAAAGAACTTAAACCCGAACAGCTTGATAAATGTTTTGAAATCAAAAATAATCTAAAAACAATAAGGCGTATAGAAAACGAAATCGCTGAAGCGTTAAAAATACCTAAAGGATACATATTAATAGACATATTAAGAAAACCAAAAGGTATCGAAAACATAAAGATATACAAAGACAACGAACTTGTAAACCTTAGCGAAGTATCCTTATTTTCAAAAAGTTTATTAAATCTTGGTTGGCAAGATTGGCGTGTTTCTTTTTATTGTCCTAACAAATATAAAGAAATAGTAAGCAATAAAGCTAAAGATATTTTTATATCATTCCTTTAATTTCCGCAAACAATATAAAAATAACAAACAATTTTATATAAACAAAACAATAAGCAGTCCTGTGGTGTAGAGGCCAATCATTCCGGTCTTTGGAACCGGGTACCCAGGTTCGAATCCTGGCGGGACTATTTTTCTTTTTTAAAAATAATTTATGACAAATAGCTAAACAAATACACAAAAGACTATAAATAAACCAAAAAATTAATTTTAAAACAAAAAGTATTTAAACGAGTCTTAAACACAGAAAAAATATTAAAAAATAAAAAAAAGAAAAGGGTTTAAACCCTCTCCTTAAAGAAACAAACTTATTTCTTTTTCTTTACAACAATATACTCTTTTGAAAGGTCACGCACCGTATCCTTAAGACCAAGACCTAGAGCAATAGCCATACCCACAGCCACAGATCCTACAATCAGTAATAATATCTGATTAATTAGGATTGGGTTTATTCCAATCAATGGTAATGCTGTTGCAATACCAACATATAATACAAGGAAGAAAGTCAAATGACCTGCGATTTTAGTATAAACATCTGTTGTACCAATCACATAATCCTTAATATATATACCGATTCCATCTGCTGCAATTATCACAGCGGCTGCACCAACAATTCCTGGTATGAAACCAATTATCTGATTAACAATTCCAGATATTACAGTTACACCAAGTATATTAGTTGCTTGCTGAATAAATATAAGATATACTACCCATCTTACTATCACAGCTGTAAGTCCACTCACTTCAAATTTGAAATGTTTATGACTTACATATTTATCTATTTTTGCTTCTTCTAAAGCTCTTTTAACAACATATCCCAATGTTTTACCTACAACATAACCAATTACCAAAAATACAATTGCGTATATTAGTGCCGGTACCTTAAGGACAAAACTCTGAGTTAATACTGCTAAAGCATCAACTATCATCATACATATATCACCTAAAAGATAATTGATTTTAGAGGTTAAATACTTTTCGGTTTTTCAGAAAATAAAAATAACTATTGTCGATTAATACAATATAAAAAATAAAAAAAAAGACTTAGAAAGCCTTATTTTTTGCAACTTTAACAATATAACCAGCAACTCTATTTACAGTTCTTTTACTACTTATAATCTTAAGAGCTTTAAGTGAATTCTTGTTTTTAACAAATTCTGCACCAAAACGAGAACTATCTTGTGTAAATAATTCTTCTGCAATTCTTTTTATTCCCGTTTGTCTAATCCTTCCCATTAATTATACACCATCTTTTTATTAATAATTATTTAGAATAATTATATCTATTTAAGATATTAATTTGTTAAGATTATAAACTTATAAAAGTTTGCACAACTGCTATTATTAAAGGTCGTATTATGAAATATTATATTATAAGCACACCACTTGCTGTGTTCGCATTCAACGAAAACACAGATATTGAACATAGTATATGGTATAAAGATACAGAAGAAGATAGGCTTGAAGCATTTAATGCATCTAAAAGCATGCAATTATCAAAATATGAATCAGACATGATTAAACACATAACTAAAAAAGATAAGACTGCAAAAATTATCTTTGAAAATATGAAAGATACCTACGAATCAGAATTTCCAAACATAGGTGGAACTACACTAAGACAAAATTTACGAAATATCATAAACGGTAGCGTAAAATTCAAAAATATCACTGAATATTATAATTCGATCTTAAATGTCACATTACTTCTTACAAAAAAGAAAATAAGTGAATCGGTAACAAATGATAAACTAATAATTCAAGCAACAAATGCTATAGAAGACCTTGAAGAAGCAGCAAACATATTATCTGTTAGATTACGAGAATGGTATGGTTTCCTAAACCCTGAATTATCTCAAAAAATACATCAACATGAAGCTTTTGTTAATGCGATTATAGATAAACAGGATGAAAAAACATTAATGGGTGCTGAACTAGACCAAGCTGATAAAGATAAAATTGAACAATTCGCAAATTCACTCAAAAAAATATATGAAGAAAAACAGAATCTTGAAAATTACATTGAAAAAAAGATTCGTGAAGTACTTCCAAACGCAACATCATTAATTAATCCAACACTAACAGCACGACTTCTTGCAACCGCTGGAAGTCTTTCAAAACTTGCAAGATTCCCTTCATCAACAATACAAGTTATAGGTGCAGAAAAAGCACTATTTAGACATATACGTGGACAAGGCACCTCACCTAAACATGGTCTTATATTCCAATCCCCTTTTGTAAACCAAGCAAAAAGAGATGTTAGAGGAAAAGTTGCAAGAATGCTCGCAAGCAAATTAAGCATAGCGTTTAAAGTTGATTATTTTAAAGGTAATTTTATAGGTGATACCCTTAAAGAGGATTTTGAAAACAAGATTAAAAACATCAATATTAAATCAAAAAATAAATCAGAAAAAAAACATAAAAAACATTAGTGATACTTATGAATGAAATATCAAAAGGAATATACAGGACAAATAAAGATATCTTAACAATCAATTTAGTTCCTGGATTTAAAAGTTATGCTGAAAAAAGTATCAGGATAGGTAAAGGCGAATATAGAATTTGGGATCCTAAAAAAAGCAAGCTTTCGGCTGCAATTACAAAGGGATTAAAAGAAATACCACTTTACAAAGGTTCAAAAGTACTTTATTTAGGTATTGCAAGCGGTACAAGTGCAAGCCATATCTCTGATGTTATCGGCGAAACTGGAATTATATACGGTATTGAATTTGCACCAAGATCAATTAGAGATCTCACATATGTTGCAGAAAAGCGAAAAAATATAATACCAATATTATCTGACGCACGAATACCTGTAGATTATGCAAGCATTGTTGAACAAGTTGATTTCATATTTGAAGATATAGCACAAAAAGATCAAGTTGAAATTTTTACAAGAAACGCAAAAATATTCTTAAAAAAAGGCGGTTATGGAATGATTGCAATCAAATCAAGAAGTATAGACGTATCAAAAAATCCAGAAATAATCTTTAAAGAATCACGCAAAAAACTTGAGACTGATTTCAATGTAATACAGCAAGTGAACTTAAATCCCTTTGAAAAAGATCATATGTTATTTTTTGTGAAGATGAAATAAGTTATATTATGACAACTTAAATCCTTATAATATAACAAATTTTTTTATATACCTTTTTTGAAATTTTATAAAACGACATAAATAGTACTTTAATTCTACTTATTACATCACACTTAATGCCCCATCTATTATGTTTCCAAACATCACTGTTATCACAAAAAGCACAATAGTATATACTAAAACACCAGTAATCATAACTTTCCATAAAATGTCTGCTTCTTTAATCTGATCTCCACCATTATCAATTTTATCAATAAATCTAGAAATTATAACGAGAAGCTGAATTAGATAAATTCCTACAATCACCTGAAGAACCTCTGGAGGTGTAGCATTCTCAAGATCAAACATAAACATGGCATCTGTTGGAAGCGACAAATCCCCTGTACTAAACACAGCCATTTTTTCTGTAATAACTGCAAGCATACGCATTATAATTTGAGATACACCAACAACAACGCCAGATATTATTGGAATTAAAAGATACGCTTGAAACCTCATATTATTTACAGTCTCGGATAGAAGATCTTCAATCTTTTCTTGAGTCGTCCTCAAAGCCCTAAGATACTCCGAAATAATTATCATAGTCATTGCTGCCGACTTTGTACCTTTTTTTACAGACTCACTTATAGCGAGCATGATTGTCCGTATCATCTTTGAAGGATAAAATATCAATGCACCGTAATCAACATCAAAAAGAGATTGCTTAAATGTCATACTTAAACGATTCATATTTTTTGCACTAATATCAAAAAGCCCTGAAATCTCAAGATCTTTTGTGTCTTCAGCTGCTTTTATAAGAGATATCTCAAGCGGAGCACCACCTGAAAGACGATTACCTAAAGCAAATAACGCAGCTTCAAACTGATCTTCAATCAAATTAATAATCCTAATAAGATCTATTTTTTCAGCACTCCTAAAATAACCATAAACAATAAATCCTGCAGCTACACCCCATATCACAAACATACTATGTAGAAGACTTGATGCAAAAAAAGATTGAAATATATTTACAGGTTCAATTCCTGCCATTGAAATTTTTAAAAAATACCCCATAAACAAAATCGCTAACGTTGTTGCAACCGCAAATGGCCAAACTGGTACAACCAAACCCATAAAATGCATCTTATTCACAGGTAATGCCTTAGGATGGTGTGATATATCTGTTGCCGTAGTTGTTGAAGGCCTTCTACTTAAAATATTTTCAAGTAAGAACAAAAGCACCGATGGAAGAAGTATATTATATCCGAAAAATAAATAAGTTGTAACATTAGGTATAGAATCCCCCATAAATATAGAAATCAAAGGAAACATAATCATACCCATAACTGGAAGAAGTATACCAAGACCCTGAAGAATCATAATAGGCATATTCAAACTTCTTGCATACATCTTCATTTTCTCGTCGGTACCCCTTAAAATATTATCAACAGCCCGATCAAGTAATAAACTACGTCTAGTTTCATCCATCTCATGCATTGATGCTCGTATATATTCAATAGAATCCATAAATTCTCGATTATACATCTTCCATGAAGCAACATAATCCATAAGCCCATCATCAAGATCTTTAATTTCTCCTGATTCAAGACGCCATAACATCCTTTTAAAATCATTTGAAAGTTTACCTGTTGTGTTTTTTGCTGCAAACCGTATTGCACCTTCCAGACTAGGATTGGATTTCATATATACAACAATATAAAGAACAGCAATAACAAGATTACCGCTTGTCTGAATCCTCAAAGATAGAGAATGATTCATTGGATATATTATAATCAATAATGACATAATAGGTCCAAGAACAATCATAAATAATTTAATAAGAATAGGTATGACTGCTGTTGGAATTATTAACGACAAAATAATAGATATAACTGTAATTATAGACCCTGTAAGTATAGCAAAAGCCATAACACCTTCAGGTGTAACTTTCAAATTTGAAAAATTTGTAGCATTAATTATCTTTTCTTTTGTGTCGTCATCAGGTGTCACATGTATAAATTTACCAGAAAATGCACATGCTTTTTCATACCATGTTGAAGGCTCACTATTAAGCTTTTCCTCAGCCATATATTCCTCATATGCACGAGTAACTAATTTAGGCTCATACTCAGAAGCTTTAGGCTTAAGAAGATCATTATTATAATTTGAAAGAGCAAAATCTAAGGCTTTATCATGTTCTACCTTTTTTTTACGCTCAGCGTCCTCTTTCTCTTTTACCCGATTTGTCATCAAATACGTCTTTGTTCTTTTATTTTTTGTTTTACCCATTCATCCCATAATGCAAAAATTCTCTGACTATCTAAAGAACCAACCTCTTTTTTAACAGTACTTGAAATCTTATGAAATTTATCATTTGCATTTACTGTAAAATCTGCTTCAAGTATAGAATAATTTCCAGTCTTTTTAGCATATTTAAGAAGAGTTTCCTTCATATCACTTCTAAGCTTAATATTACCCCACATAGATTCCCAATCATCTCTCCAATCTTTAACACGCTTTGCAATCTCATTTAAAATCAAACTTTCACCATTTAAAAGACGCTCCGTTGGCTCTAAATGATCCGTTTTTGAATTATATACCATAAGTTGCTGAAACCCTTTTTCCCTAAGAGGATTATCATCCCAATCTTTTGTTACTTCGGTTATTTCCATAATTCTTCTAAAAGTGCTAAGACCGTCCGCACTCTTAAGACGATTCACAACCGTTATGATATCTGTCGCCTTAAAACTTGTAGCAGGAACACCTAAATCATTTACAACACGATCAAACACACCATACGGTGAATCTCCATGGATTGTGCCCGCTACAAGATTTGCAAGAGCACCAATACGCATAGATTCATAAAGCGCTTTAGCTTCAACAGAACGTACCTCACCAACAATTAAGCAAGAATCGCCTAACCTAAGCGATGTTCTTATAGCTTCATCTGCAGGAAGCTCAGTCTCTACATGTGTCAATATAGAACGCGACTTCAAAGACTGTATATCATATTTAAGATTCCTTAATGCTTCAATTGGAAGTTCAAGTGTATCTTCAACCGTGATGATACGTACCTTTCGCATTAATTCTGTAAGAGTTGCACCAAGAAGAGATGATTTACCTGCAGACCTAGTACCTGCAAAAAGCATTGTACGTGCTCCATCTATAAGAAAGCTTAAAAGACCAGCCGAAAGTGGCGTCATCATATTATAATTCATAAAAAGAGGATATGTCCACGGTTTATCCCTATGCCGTCTTAAAACAAATGTAAACCCATCCGGGCTAAGACTATTTGTTAACGCAGCAACCCTAGCACGAGCACCAGGAACTGAAATTTCTGTATCAAGAACAGGATTTGCTTCATCAAGAGGTCTACCACTTTCAATCCTAAATCTTGTTGCCCATGCAAGAGCATCTTCTCTTGTCGGAACAATATTTGTCGTACATTCTTCATGAGTACCATGATATACATAAATTGGTGAATACCCCATAGGTGCATTAATATAAATATCCTGCACATTTTCATCTGCTAAAATAACCTCAAGAATACCATAACCGGCAGTATATCTTGTAAGAATATTACTTAAAACATCAAGATTTTTAGAATTCAAAGATACATTCATTTTATCTGAAAGTTCAGAAATCATATCTCGTCCGATATCCATAAATATCTGTCGCATCCGTTTAGGTTCTGCAAATTCGGTCTTTCTAGGTTTATGCACAGACATATATCTCCTTGCAGCATCAAGAATTGAGTATTGATCTTCTCGTAATTTAAACTCGGGTGGTATAATATGATATATCTTTTGAATATCATCATCAGTTTCAATTATCTGTACCTCAGTATCACCGACCATATATTTATCAATAGTCTTACCCTTTGAAGGTGGTGTTATCATATACCTTGTAAGCATAAAATTAGGCTTAATCATAGGTCTAAAAAATTCACGATATAACAACCGGTCACCAATAACATGACCCGAAAGACGATTCTTAATAACTTGTATCAATTCTAAACTTTCAAATACCTCTTTAATTGGCATCAAAACATTATCTAAATATTTAGAAAAACATAAAGACGTTTGTGTATTTACAGCATTCAAATATTCTTTCACATAACGTATTTCACGAATAATAAAAACATAAGCACCGATAGGATCTTCACGTAACATAACAGTTACAATATTATGCATTTTATCCATAGAACTTGATAAAATATTATTACATGAAGCACCACCAAAATTTGATTGTGATAATATTTTTCTACTTTTTAAAAGATACACTAAAATCTCTGCCAACTGATTAAGAAGCTTTGTCTGATACTCATTATATTCATATTCACGACTTCCTGCCAAAATTATATTACTGGCACCTTTTGTTTCAATCAATTTATCAATTGTCCGTGCCATACAAACGGGATAATCTTCAACCGAAGAACCATACATACAATTAAGACAATTAACCTTCAATTGACGTGTATCACTATTATATGTATAATCACAGACAACCATAACTTATATATGATACACGTTATAATAAATATTATTGTATTAAATATGTGATATTAATGGTAGATTTTCAAAACACTCAAGATTTAAAAGAATTTATACCAGAGATATCAAAACGAATAAATGAAAATGTACAAAGAATACGGTTACTTGAAGAAAGTATAAACAGCATTGAATCAAGGATAAACACAATTGAACAAAATTTTATTGAATTCGCTGAAGAAAATAACAAAAATAAAAATCATACAACTTCAGATTTATCTGAAATGCGCGATAAAGTTATCAATCTATCTGTAGATGTACAAAAAATAAATAGACTTACTGGAAAACTAGCAAACAAAAATGACATAAAAGAAATTCAAGAATATGTTAACCTTATTATGCCAATGACAAGTAAATTCGTGACAAAAAAAGAAACTGAAACAATGATAAAAGAAGCAATAAATCAGCAAAAATATAATCTTTAAATGGTGTTACTATGGATAAATACAAATTTGAACTTTTTGGAAAACTGAAAAAACAGACAACAGACCAACAAGCATCAGTCACACAATCTGCAATGACACATAATTTACAAATACCATCAAACACACAACAAATACCAACAGAATTAATAACACAATTATCATCACAAGGTTTAAGTGAAGCTGAAATAATTAAACAACTTAAACAAAAAGGTTACTCTTTCGGACAAATTGATCAAGCACTTAACGCAACACTAAAATCAAGTATAGATAATCGACCCGTAACACATTTAGGTGTATTTAACAACACACAATTCAATACACAACCACAAGCAATACAACAACATCAACAACCAAATATGCAACAACAAATACCACAAAGAACAGATAGTATGCTTGAAGCACATATTGAAACAATTGTTGAAGAAAGACTTGAAATGCTTAAAAACACAATTGAATCAATCGAAAATGCTCTTGAGAGAACACACGAAGAGATTGATAACCTAGATATATCAATGAAACAACTTGAAAAACGTAATCAAGAAACCATTGAAATAATATCTAATAAATTTGACTCTCTTGATACTAAATTTGATAATATTAACCCAAAAATTGTAAGCATTGAAAAAGCATTCAAAGATGTGATTCCAAATATCATAGACAATATGCGTGAACTAACAGAGATTGTTAAAAAAGAAAAACATGTAGATATCGATATGTCAGAGATAAATATAGATAAACCCATAACGTCTAACGAACAAAGAAAAGATACCGAAAACGATTAATATTCGTTCTGAAATACAAATTTAACCGCTACCACCACTAGTATTACCACCAATCATCATAACTCCAAGAACCATGACAAAAAGAAGAGCAACTGTTGTGATTGTACCACTATTTACCGCAAACAATTCTGTTATTGATGTGCTTAAGAAAACAACTATTGTAAGCAAAAGGATTCCAATTGCAATAGCACCCTTATTATCACCGAAGACATCATCAATTTTTATACCAAAAAATGCACCAAAAAGCACAAATACAAGCATACCACCAATTACGATACTACTTAAACCAAAAAGTGATGAGAAAAACATCCCAAGCGGTGTATAATTAATTATGAAAAAGGATATTGAGATTGCTATTATTCCGTTTACACTAGGTTCATCACTCAAATCAGATTTATCTAAAAGTGCATAAAGAATTGCTATAAATAATACAAAAGGAAGAAAAAAGTCATAGAAACCTATATATCGCAAGTTTCCAATTAGAATATCAAGACCCATAAGTATTATATGTCGCCTTGATATTTAAATGTTTTGGAATTACTTATCACTTATAGTTAGGAAATTTCTTTTTAACTGCAGCTTCAATTTCATCTGTACCCTTTCCAACAGCATGTAATTTCTTAATATACGCTTCAACTTGTTCTTGCTCAGTTTTATCATTACTTGCCCAAAAGACTGCACCTATTATAGCAGCAAGCAATACAAACGTCCATACAGTATCACCGCCAAAACTGCCACTAGCACTAATGCCAGGACCTGCTATAAACCAGATAATACCCGCAACAATAATCACAATACCCATACCGAGTTTTTCATGACCTTTTGTTAAATCGCTCATGTTAAGACCCATCATACCAGCAATCAATATCAAAGCCAATACGCCAACAATGATTGTGCTTGAACCACCAAAGACCATTGTAAGATAATCACCCATAAGATTTCCAAATGGTGTGTATGCCACAATAAACATTGACAATGTAAATGCCATTATCTGCTTTAATGATTGCTTTTTACCTAAAACATCTCCGGCCTTAGTTGTAAGAATACCTAAAAATATCGCATAGAAAAGTAAAAATGGTAGAAGAATATCCATAGCACCCATCTGCTTTAGAATCCCCATCAATTGATATAAGTCCATAAATAATCACATATCGTAAACATACTAGTTTTAAAACGTATTATTATTATTAAATATCTTGATTTATTAAATATTTAAATCACACAGGAGGTATGTCCCCATCAACAGGCACCTTATTTCGTTTAGCATCATCCTCTAATTTCTTTGCTTTCCTCTGTTCAGCAGTTAAACCGTCACGACTCATAAAAAAAACAATAACAACTATAGTTTCAAAAATTTGTAAATAAATCAAATTATTAAAATTAAACCCAACATCCAACGGACCTATCATAAACCATATTAAAGCCACAAAACCCATCACAGAACCCAGAACAAGCACTTCATTACCGCCTGTCAGATCACTCATCTTAAGACCAAGCATACCCGCAAGTAAAATCAAAACTAAAAGTCCAACAATAACTGTACTTGAACCGCCAAATATCATTGTAAGATAATCGCCCATTAAGTACCCAAACGGTGTGTATGCCACAATAATCATTGACAAAGTAAATGCCATTATCTGCTTTAATGCCACTTTTGTGCCTAAAACATCCCCTGCCTTAGTTGTAAGAATACCTAAAAATATCGCATAGAAAAGTAAAAATGGTAGAAGAATATCCATAGCACCCATCTGCTTTAGAATCCCCATCAATTGATATAAGTCCATAAATAATCACATATCTAGATTAAGACATATAATAATATACAATCGCTGAATACTTAAAGATTTTAAAATTTTGAGAAAAAAAAGGGATTCCATTTAAGGAATCCATCAATGAGATTATTTTTACTAAATTACTTATCAGGCTCATCAGATCCAGGTGGTGCAGGTGGTATTACATCATCATCACCCTTACTAGCCCAAAAGACTGCACCGATTATAGCTGCTAACAATACTAAAGTCCATACAGTATCACCCGCGAAACTGCCACTAGCACTAATGCCAGGACCAGCTATTAACCAGACTATAGCTGCAATAACAATCACAACACCCATACCAAGCTTTTCATGACCACCTGTTAAATCTTTCATTTCAAGACCCAACATACCTGCAATCAATATCAAAGCTAAGATAGCGACAATGATTGTACTTGAACCGCCAAAGACCATTGTAAGATAATCACCCATTAAATACCCAAACGGTGTGTATGCCACAATAAACATTGACAAAGTAAATGCAATTATCTGCTTTAATGATTTCTTTTCACCTAAAACATTTCCAGCCTTTGTTCTAAGAACACCTAAAAATATTGCATAAAAAAGAAGAAAAGGCAGAAGGATATCCATAGCACCCATCTGCTTTAAGTTTCCCATCAATTGATATAAATCCATAATATCACTTATTCATTTATCATATTTATTTTGATGCGTAAAGTACAGTACCAATTATGACTGCAAGTAAACCAATTGTTACAACTGTATCACTGATACCAACTGTAAACATACCAGGTCCTGCAATGTACCATACAACTGCTGCAAGTGCAAGAAGTACTAAAAAGACATTTCTTTTCATACTTGGATCCTCTTGACCATCTGCTTTCCATAATGCATCAAAATTAAGCCCAAGCATTCCTGAAATTAGGATTAAAGCTAAAATTCCAATGATTATTGTACTTGACCCACCGAAAAGCTGTGTAAGGTATAAACCCATAGTCATACCAAATGGTGTGTAAGCTACAACAAAGAATGACAAGACAAGACTGATGATTTGATAAATCTTATCACCAGTACCAGATGTTGATCCATCTTTCTTAAAAGGATCTGCTTTTGAAAGCAATCCTAAAAATATTGCATAGAATAGCAAAAATGGCAGAAGTACGTCAAAGACGCCTAAATGCTGCATATTTCCCATAAACGAGTATAAATCCATATTTAATCTACCTAAAAATTATAGTTAAGATTAATTTAAATATCTGAACTTATAAATATTTCGGTTATGTTGTTATTCAAAACAAACATAAATCAATTATAATAGACTAATAAAAACCAAAAAAAATCTTAATTCCAATATCTGTGTAGAATAAACTCCTACACAAATATCAAAATTTAACTAAACAAAAACATATTATTCTTAATCTGAGTTAGATGCATAAAGCACTGCACCGATTATAACGGCAAGAAGCACAAGTGTCATAACGGTATCATTTATACCAAAACCCACACTCATACCTGGACCTGCAATAAACCATACTATTGCTGCAATAATTAAAATAACAAAAAAACCAGTTCTTTTATTTTTAGCTGGATCTGCACCAGCCCATAAAGCAGACACATCAAGCCCAAGCATACCTGCAATAAGAATCATTGCTAAAATTCCAACAATTATTGTACTTGAACCACCGAAAAGCTGTGTGAGATAAAGACCAAAAGTCATACCAAACGGTGTATAAGCAATAACAAAGAATGCTAAAACAAGACTTACTATCTCTGCAAGTTTACCTTTACCAGTCGTACCCCCTTTTAAAAAATCAACCTTGCTCAATAACCCTAAAAAGATTGCATAAAACAATAAAAATGGTAGAAGCACATCAAAGACGCCTAACTGTTGCATATTTCCCATAAACGAATAAAGATCCATAATAATCATCAAATATTAATTAATACCATTAAGATTCTTGCTATTTATATAATTTTTTATGATATTTGAGTTTTGAGATTTTCTTATAAACATAATTTTTGTATTATAGCTTATAAGATAATTTATATTTTGTATATATTATTGATACAATTTTTGTATATCTATATATTATAGTATATTAACAAAAAACGATAATTTAGATATACTATAAATATACACATTATAGATATACTATAAATATACACATTATAGATATACTATAAATATACACATTATAGATATACTATAAATATACACATTATAGATATACTATAAATATACACATTATAGATATACTATAAATATACACA
>JAHYJR010000005.1 GCA_019429005.1 Nanobdellati archaeon
AAAAATATTCATATTCTAACCAATCCTTATTTGCATCTAAGTATTCTTTAGCATCGTTAGATGTATGAAAACTTGCTTTATCAATTATTAAAAATACTTTGTGGTTTATATCTTTTTTGAATTTTTTTAACGAGTCTATAAATGAAATCGTGTTTTGTTTTTCTCCTAAATCATAATGATAAAACGTATTATTTTCAGTATAAAAACCTCCTATATTAATCTTTGTTTGAGTCCGTGATATGTATTTTATTGGTTTTGAACCTATTTGTGCCCAAACTCTGGATTTATCTATTTCTAATTTTATTGAACATTCATCATGACAAACTAGTTTGTATTCTTCACCCAATAAATTTCTTTTTTTTTAACAGTTGTTAGAAATTCTTGAGTTAACGCCTCATTTCTACGCTTACTTCGTGGCCTGCATACGATTTTTTTAAATCCCATTATATTAAGAAGTTCTTGTATTCGTCTTAAAGAATATTTTATTCCATATTTTGTTAAGATGTGTTTGTACACATCTTTGGTTTGCCAACCACGATTATAACCATCATCAGTTTTTATTGGAATTTCTATATCTGATTTTAATTCAATCAACTGATCTTTAGTTAATAATGATTTTAGACCTCTACCTTTCTTGATTTTTAAATTTTTAAGACCTTCAGAATTAATTTGACTAATCCAATTATAAACAGTAGCTAAACTTACTGAAAGTTTATTTGCAACCGTTATTGGTGCATTATTTTCTTTAATCAATAAACCTGCTTGAAGCTTCTTTTTTGCAAATTTATCAGTTTCATTATTGATTGCATCAATAATATTTTCAGAGGTAAAAGGTATAATTTCATACTATCTATTTAGTTTTTGATGTAAATATGTTTTCTAAGTATTTATCGCACAGACTACACAACGATATTTATATATACTGATATAGCAATATATAGTTATGGTTAATAAATTTGATATTGGCATTTTAACAATTTTGATTTTTGTTATGTTTCTGAATCCTTCAGTTTTTGCGGCAACAATAACGAGTAATGTTACCGTTGATATTAATATTAGTGCAATAGGGGTTCTAGTGGTTACTCCAACCACACTTTCTTGGTCCGATATGAGTCCTGGTAGTGATGGTTCTGTGGAAAATATTAGGATTAAGAATACTGGTTCTATTAATGTGAGTAATATATATCTTGATACAAGCACTATTGTTGATGAAGACAAAAATCCACTTTTAACCGCATCTGCAATTAATTATTCTGCGGCTGGTTTTATCCTTGTGCAAAACTCAACAGATACTGAGTATTATCATGCAGGTCGTCTTGAATGGAATCTTTCAACTGTTTTAACTGATGAGGTATTAGATTTGGGAGGATCAACTGAAGTTTTCGGCCACGGTTGGTATCGTAATGCAACTGGCAATGAATATCTTTGGAAAGTTGAGAATGGAACAAATGGTTTATGTAATAATACAGGTACAACATTTAATATCAAAAACGCACCTGAAAACATAACAGATGTTAATCGTGATCTTTCAACAGGGTTATCTACTTGTGGTTCTGTTACAGCTGGTACAAATTGGGGTACTTTTGCTTGTACTGATGGCCCTCTTAGCGGACAGTGTGTTGCTACATCAACAGCTTGTGATAAAATACATATATACAAATATAATATGGCATCTAGCTTTCCTGCTTGTGCAAACGCGGTGTATCTGATGGAAGATAATCTTATACCTGGAGCAGAAACTTTTATTGATGTGTTTGCATCAATACCAATGGGTATGCCTTCTGGTGATACTGCTCAAGGTACGCTTACAATTACTGCAACATATTAATTGTTATTTTAATTTGAACAGGGTAAAACTTGTTCTTCTTTATTTTAAGATTAATCTGTTTTAGTGAAAGTATATAAACTGGATTATCTATTATTATAGTATTGTTGTTATTGTTTAATCTAAATTATTTTTGTTGTGTATAACCGAAATGTATATAAAGACGGATTAACAATTACATTATTATAACCTAAATTTATAATTATTAGGCGTCTATTTATGGATATTAAATATACTATTGGTTTATTTACTATTCTTATTTTTATTCTTTTTAATAATACATTTGCGTTAGCAGCAGAGACTTCAGATACAATTACAGTAAATGTTAACATTAGTTCAGTTGGACTTATTGTAGTTACACCAACTGCACTTTCATGGCTTGCTTTAAATCCTGGTAGTGATGGTTCTGTGGAAAATATTCGGATTAAGAATATTGGTTCTATTAATGTGAGTAATATATATCTTGATACGAGCACTATTGTTGATGAAGACACAAATCCACTTTTAACTGCATCTGCAATTTATTATTCTGCAGCGGGTTTTATTTTTGTACAAAATACAACAGATACTGAGTATTATCATGCAGGTCGTCTTGAATGGAATCTTTCAACTGTTTTAACTGATGAGGTATTAGATTTAGGAGGATCAACTGAAGTTTTCGGCCACGGTTGGTATCGTAATGCAACTGGCAATGAATATCTTTGGAAAGTTGAGAATGGAACAAATGGTTTATGTAATAATACAGGTACAACATTTAATATCAAAAACGCACCTGAAAACATAACAGATGTTAATCGTGATCTTTCAACAGGGTTATCTACTTGTGGTTCTGTTACAGCTGGTACAAATTGGGGTACTTTTGCTTGTACTGATGGCCCTCTTAGCGGACAGTGTGTTGCTACATCAACAGCTTGTGATAAAATACATATATACAAATATAATATAGCATCTAGCTTTCCTGCTTGTGCAAACGCGGTGTATCTGATGGAAGATAATCTTATACCTGGAGCAGAAACTTTTATTTATGTATTCGCTTCAATACCTCTTGGTATGCCTTCCGGTGATGCGATTCAAGGTACTCTTACAATTACAGCGACATATTGATATTATATATTGATATCCTAATTAATTGAATCATAAGGCTGATTTATTTTAATCTTTTTTTTGGTTTTTTATGTATGTCTTTAGCTATGTTGTGCGTTATGTTTTACAAACAATTTAACTGTGATATTCAAGTTAATGTTACGTTCTTAGATTCTACTCTAATTGCGTATGTGTTACCTAATAAAATATATTTTAGATATATAGATATATAGACTTTTACAAACAACCTAGAAAGTAACCAAAAACAAGCATTTATCTAATTAGCCCTTTTTCTTATTATTGAATTAAATGTATTCTATTTAGTCAATAGTGTGTTTTATTGCTTTGTGTATTGTATCTAAACAAAGGAGATAATTACGTTTGCAGTAAATCTATATCTTCTTGCGTGTATGTGCAAAGTATTTAATGCAATAATCTTAGTTTTGAATTGAAATGGGTTTAAATCTTAGAAAGGATGTTATTTAGAACTAAGTTATATTGAGTCTTTGTTTAAAAACTTCATAGATTGAAGTATCTTGAAGCGTTAATTTTTAAGAATTATGAGGTTTTATCTAGTCTTTATTCTATATACTTCGTTTGTTTTAATGTGGTTTCAATTTGTTCAATTGCAGTAAATGTGTCTGCTGGTGAATAGATTAAATCTGTTGCAGTTCCATTTACAACGCAAGTTTTAAGGTAATTTATTCTTCTATTTATGTCAGATGTGTCACTAATACGTTCTGCAAGATAGTTTATATCAAGTTCATCCGCATATAATGCAATCATATTTGCGACGTCAGAGATATCATTATCTCGTGGAAGGTAATTCAAATCTTTAACTCTTAGTTTTGTTGCAATTATATCTTCTTTTGCAACGACTGGACAGGAAATACCACTAACATCTATATATTCTATTCTATCTTGTTGATCTTCTGTCATTATAAGTCCAGAAGTTCCAATATAATTATCTTTTTTGAATGCATCTATGTGTGTACCATTGTATTTTATAGTATATTTATTGCCCCTATCTTGTTTATTGTAACCATCAAGTGTTTTTTTAAGTGTGGCTTCATTAAAATATACAAAATCCATGTCATGTGTATCTCTTATACGTTTTCTAGCATCTTCAAAAGTGAGATTGTGTTTTTCCATTATACCTGAAAGAAGATAAAGTCTTGATGCACTACCGCCAATTAACGCTAAATCTGCATTACTTGTATCTGTTTTATTATATGTATATACAAGCTTGAGTGTATCTAGCTCTTCTTGCTGTAAGTATGGTATGATATCATACGCAGGGGTAGTAGCAAGTGACGTATTTGTATTGTAAGAGTTTGTATTGTTATAATCGCTCACTGGTGTATAGAATCCATTGCTTGTATCTGTGTATTGTGCTGTAATAGGGTTTTGAAATATCGGATTATCTAGTTCTGTTGTCCAAAACTGAACGTGTCCTATGTCTGAAATTTGATCTAATATATCAAAATCTATATTTTGCATATTTACACCAATTTATTTATGTAAATTTAACTTTTTAAATCTATTTTATGAGTATTTTTATAGAAAAGAACTAGTTTAAACGTTTTAAATGTATTATTAAATTAAATAATGCAGGGGAAGGGATTCGAACCCTCGAAGAACCTACGTTCACAGGATCTTAAGTCCTGCGCCTTTTGTCGAAAACAATCTAAAAAAGCTCAGAATGTCTCTTTAACCAGGCTAGGCGACCCCTGCAAGTATTATAATTAATACTTTGTACGGATTATTTATTTAATTTGCGCCTTTAATTCAGAAAGATTCTTTTTTGTGATATCGATTGCAGATAGTACTAGTTCTTCTGTATTAAGGCCAGATATAGACTCTATTATAAAGATTATGTGTGTTTGATCACTTTCTAAACTTAATGCATTATTTGGACATGCGTTTACACAAGTCTTGTCGAGATCACATTTATAAGGATTTAGTTTAAAATCTTCACCTATTGCACCTTTAGGACATGCTTTTACACAAGCACCACATTTTTTGCAGTCTTTGTTTCGCGTTAATGTAGGGAAATATTTATATCCGACAATTCCACCAGTCCATTTGCTGTGTTCATTTCCAGAACCAAGGATTGCTCTCATTTCAATATAGATTTCTTGATTTTCAAGAAGTTTAACAATAATTATATCTCCATCTGTTGAAAAAACATTAGGGTCTGTTGATTTTAGGTCTTTAGCATAAACATTGCAAGGTCCTGTCTTTTTCAAAATAAAAGTTACTTGACATTTTTCACAACCATTTTCACATTTACAATCCTTTTTATTAACATAATCGTTAGTGTTAAAGTTAAGTGGTATAAGACCTAATTTGTGTGCAAGTATCTCATCATATAGTGCAGATGTATTGTATACGACATCTACATCTTCAATGGTTAATGTTTGTACTTTACTAATAATATTTCTTCTAATCATATTCGCAAAAGCAGGACTTATGTCCGTTACTTCAAATTTCAGAATATTGTCTTGTTTTTCAATGATTTTTATATCCATTGTAGAACTACCTTATTTTTATACTCTTCTACCACGTCTTCCACCTTTTTTACGGGTTTTATCGTGTGGTATTGGTGTGACGTCGTCAATTTTTCCAATTTTTAAACCTGCTCTGATTAATGCTCTTATTGCAGGTTGTGCACCTTGACCTGGTGTTTTTGATTTATTGCCTCCTGGTGCTCTAACTCTTATATGGACATTTGTTATGCCTTTTTCAATTGCATCTTCACCAGCACGGCTTGCAGCTTGCATTGCAGGATAAGGTTTGCCTTGTTGGCTTCCTTTATCTGTAATAGTACCACTACTACATTTTGCGATTGTTTCTGCACCTGTTATATCTGTTATATTGATAATTGTATTATTTGAACTACTGTAAATGTGTGTAACACCCCATCTAACAGGGATTACTTTTTTTTGAGGAGCTTGTGGGATTACAGTTTCAGTCTTTTCAATTTCCGGTTTTATCTCAGAACTTATATCTTTATCACTCATTTATCTCACTCTCAATACTCAATATTTCTTTTTTATCTTCAGGTTTAGCAACAACATAATCTTTTTTAACTGGTTTTTCTGTTACTGTCTTTTTTTCAATTTTAACAAAAGATTTATTTAATTTTGATTTTATTTTAAATTTAATTTTACTTTCTTCTCCTTTTTTGATTATGTAACTTGGGGATGTTACTTTAATATCATCAACATATATATGACCATGTACTATGAATTGTCGTGCTTGTTTAACTGTATTTGCAAAACCCATTTTAACGACTTGTGTCTGTATACGTCTTTCAAGAATTGCATTTGTAGGTAAAACTAATACGGCATTTAATGTTATTTTTTCCCCATTTAACAAATCTATTTTAGCAACTTTATCTAATATTGATTGTTCCATATCTTTATTTTTAGATGCTATAACATCTCTTGAAAGTCTTTTTAATTTACTGATTTTTGCTTCAGATTTCCATAATTCTTTTTTATTCTTAAGTCCGTATTTGCTTACAATCTTTTTTTCAGCCATAATTCTATCTTTATCATAAGGTTTTTGTGGTCTTTTGTATGTTTTTGTTGGTTTCTTTGGATCTCCCATAAATATCACTCATTTAATTATTTTTTCTTTCTAGATGCTGTTGCACCTTTAGATCTAAAGGACGATTTAGTTCTTTGTCCTCTCATTGTAAGACCAAGTTCGTGTCTGATACCTCTATATGAACGGATTTTTTTAAGTGTATTGACATCTTCTCTTAAGAATAATTTTATGTCTGTTTCAGTTATGTGTATATTATCTCCTGTAAGTGGATCATTCCGTCTATTATATAACCATGATGGTATTTTATATTTCTCAGGATCATCAATTATATTTTCTAATAATTGAATTTGTTTTTCATCAATGTCTTTAAGCTTATTGCTTTCATCAATTTTAGATACACTAACAACAGCTTTTGCAAAATTGTAACCTACACCTTTAATTTTTGTTAATGCTATTGCTATGCTTTTATTACCTTTAAGATCAGCACCTTTAACTCTTACAATATCTGCATAATTTTTTGTTACTGCCATTTGTTTCAACCTTTAGTGTTTTTATGTTATTTTTTTAAGTTTACTCAGTAATCTTTTTAAATATATTGATATTTGCTTTTTTATTGTTTTATCGCGATTTTGGCGCTGGGAGAGTGATTCGAACACTCGCGGGCCAAAGGCCCACAGGATTTCATGAAATATACTAAATATCTCTCAAGTCCTGCGCTCTACCAGGCTAAGCCACCCCAGCATTTATCTAATTAAATTTTAATTTCATGTTTAAATTTAGTTTTTTCAGCATCTTTTAATATCCATGCATCATCTATTAGCATATTTGGTATATCATTATCAAGTATTGGATATGCAAGTTTACATTTTTTGCATATTATAAACATATCCTTTTCTTCTATATCACTTTTACATTTTGGACAAGCCATTATTTTTATAAGATCTTTAGGTACTGGCATATTATAACCCTTTAATTATTACGCTGTTTTCCACATTTTTGGATATGTGTCTTGTTTGATTATGATTCTAGTTGTTTTTGAAACAACACCTTTTCGTTTAAATTCCATATCTTTTGAAGTCATTTGCGCACTTCCAAGTGCAACAAGTTCTCCTTTAAGGCTCAT
This sequence comes from Nanobdellati archaeon, assembly GCA_019429005.1. Classification (GTDB taxonomy): domain Archaea; phylum EX4484-52; class EX4484-52; order EX4484-52; family GLR71; genus JAHYJR01. The sequence continues at coordinate 7,587 of JAHYJR010000005.1, forward strand.
TATTGCGATGATTTCATCTGTTGATATGTTTTTATTGAATTTTACAAGTCCTACAATATGTAATGGTGCACCATGTGCAATTGCTGACACCGCACTATCTTTTATTATAACTTTTTTTAGGTGTTGAACACCAAATTCAATAGGTTTTATGATTTCTCTTAAATATTTTTCTTCGCCCGATTCTTTCCAAAACATGTATGCATCTTTTAAATCATGAAGTATAATTGTTTTATCTTCTTTAAATGGTCCTGCTCGTGTACGCCTTAATTCATGCATGTGTGCATTAACACCTAGTTTTTTCCCAATATCAACACAAAGTGTTCGAATATACGTGCCTGCTTCAACAGATGTTCTAAAAAGAACATCTTGACCGTCTATTTCTAAAATATTAAGACTGTATATGTGCCTATCACGAAGTTCGCGTTTTACTGCACTTTTTACAGGTGGCATTTGTGTTATTATTCCAACAAAATCGTTCATTACAGTTCTTATTTGATTTTCATCAACTTCTTTATGTAAACGCATTATTGCAACATACTCTTTGCCTGAGTTTAATAATACGGGGATTATCTTAGTTGCATTATCAATTGTTGTTGGAAGTACCCCTGTAACATGTGGATCTAATGTGCCTGAATGACCTACCTTTTTCGCACCAAGGATTTCTTTTACCCATGCTGCAACCTGATGTGAAGTTGGACCAGATGGTTTATCTAATATAATTATACCATTTTTGATATGTTCTTCAATAGGTCGCTCATGTGGGTAATGACCATATTTCTCATTTGTTTCCTCGTCCTTTTTGACTACCCAAAGTGTTCTGTCTTCCATTATTATCAGTTAAATTTTATTCTTTCTTTCATTATTTCTGATAACTTTGAATCTTCAATAGTCTTAATAACTATGTCATCATCAGATTTTTCTTTAATATCTAGGATTTTATTTGTTGGTTCCAAGTGTGCAATATTACATTTTTTTCGTTTTATTTTATTTAATGATTTTGGACCTGTTATTTCAACAAAATTATCGTCAATCATTTCTGTGATCACACAGTATTTTCCTGCGTCTTTTCCTGCAGTTTTTATACAGATTCTTCCTACTGTGATTGCTGTCATATATATCATCTCTATTTTTTTAATCTATAATGTTATTGATCTTACCCTTTCTTTAATTTCCTGTTTTGTACAACTTGCACAAAGTTTACCACCGAAAACTCTTTCAGGACGTTTTTCAGTTTTTGCCATATTTTTAATTTTATTTGGCAAGTCTCTTGGTACACCATGAAGTTTATCTTTACATTTTGAACAATGTGCTATTTTTGGTTTTCGTGCAACAAAATGCATTTTATTTTCTCCACTAGGTGTTTTCAATTTAACTCTTCTTAATGAATGTGATCTATGTCGTGGTTTCATTTAAATCCCTCTTTTTTTTAAATTATTATATTTATTATTCAACGCCTAATACTTTTCTTAATACAATTGTTGTTGGAATTGAAATCATTATGTAAAATCCAAGCCATCCTACAGTACCGCTTGAAGCAAGTAATGGTATGCTAAATGGTAATGTTACAATGAGACTTGAAAATGTTTTTGCAATCCATGGGAATGCGAGTAATACAACAACCATTGATACCGCCATTGGTTTCATACTCATAGACATTTGCTTTTGACTCATACTTAAGCTTTTTTGTACAAGGGCATCTATCTCTTTTTGATTCTTTTCTTCTTGTGCTTTTTTAAGTTTTCCTCTTATTTTTAATGTTTCGCTTTTAAGATGTTTCATTTTTGTCTGATCGACAAGTTTTTTTTGTGCAATTGTAAATATTGATGCTATAATAATTGTTATTATTGTAAGTTGAATTATTGGTGTAACCATATTATCACATTTAAGCTTTTAATTTATTTGCTTATGACTTTATAAACTTTTTCAATGATGGATGTAAATCTTCTATATGTTGTGTTGCAATCTGTTCATATAATTGATAAATAATCATAACTGTAAGCAAAAGACCAGTTCCGCTTGTTAGAGCTCCTGCAAAATCAGAGAATGCTGCAAGGAATCCTACAAAAGCACCACCCATTATAGCTAAATTAGGTATGTATCTTTCAAGTATTGTTTCCATTACACGGATATCTCGTCTAAATCCAGGTATTTGCATACCACTTTGCTGTATTTGTTGTGCAACTTTATTTGAACCCATACCTGCACTTTCAACCCAGAATATTGAAAACACAACAGAGCCCAAGACCATAAAAATTGTATAAGTTATAACTCTTAATACCTCGTCACCGATTATATTGAAATTAAGTAAATTCCATATAAAATTTGTTGGAGGTGAAAGGTAATGTACAAAACCGCTTATAGGTTGTCCTGTTTGACTGAATGTACCAAATATGGTTATACCTCTGTCATAAAGCAATTTTGACCATACTTTAATGTTAATAAGTAGTGCTGCTGTAAGTATAACAGGAAGTACATTTGTATAAATGAATTTTAATGGCCATTTTCTTCCAAAACCACGAACAGATCCATATGCAAGAGGTATTTCAACTCTCATAGCTTGTGCATATACTACAATAACAAAAATAACTATAGTCATAAAAACAGGAAGTAATAGACCAATATCGGGTGCTCCCGAACTGATACTTTTTATAAAATTTGGTAATAATCCAACAGCACTTTCTCCAGCAAGAGGCATAGTTCCAGATGATGTCATTGGACTGATTAATTTTAATATTATGTCTTTACTGATTCCAGCTGCAATAAATAGGCTGATACCACTACCGAAACCCCATTTACTAACGATTTCATCCAAGAATAATATAATCCAACCACCTAATGCGATTTGAAAAATAATTAAAACTAAGGTCGTTGTTGCAAAATTGATAGGTTGCACTGCACCCATAAGTGTATACACTACAGCTTCAACAACACAAAGAATAATAGATAATATCTTTTGAGTACCCTGAAACATGATTTTTCCATGATGTGTAGATGTATCCCATCCTAGAAGTCCTGTACCCATTAACATTTGTAATATAATACTAGATGTAACTATTGGTCCAATACCTAATGTGATTATAGTTCCTATACTTGCACCAAACAATGTTGACATTTCTTGAAGATAATGTATATTTGATGGACTTATACCCCAAATATAAATTTGAGACATGATAAAATATAGAAGTAGAGCTAATAATGTCCATTTAATTTTTTCTTTAAAAGAAAGTCTTTTTGTAGGAGGCATTACACCTGGTAGACTTTGTATTAATGTTTCATAATTCACTTAAACACCATTCTTCTGGCTATTTATATTATATTGTTTTATATTGCAGAAGATTCAGTTGCATCTTCTGTAATATTAAGATTTACTGCTTTTCCACCAGCAGCTTCTATCTTTTCAATAGCTTTTGCAGAAAAACCGTTTGCGATTATGTTCATTTTTGTTGTTATTTGTCCATATCCCAATACTTTTGTATAGCCTAGTGCAGATACATCTATTTCAAATGTATCTTTCACTTTTTTTGCTAAATTATAATGTATATATGTCTCAAGTCTTAATTCAATATCATTTAGGTTGATTATACTATATTGTTGAACGACATTTGTAACTCTTTTAAATCCTTTTTCAGGACCTAATGTTATACCTTTAGAGCGAAGTTGAGCAACATTCTGCTGACCTTTCTTTCCAGCACCTGCATTACCACGACCACCTCGGCTTCCAGCACCTCGATGTTTTTTAGGACTACCCCAACCGTGAGTTCTACTTCTTCTTTGTCTTCGTACTTTTGTAATTTTGTTGACAACCATTATAATTCACTTATTATTAATTATATCATTCTCTCGATAAGATCATTTATATCTTCGTTTCTATTACCGAGACCGCCTCTTAGATTGTATGTCTTTTTAACACCATTTGGACCAAAACCTTTTCTTGGTGGAGTTAACATAAAGACTGGTTTTATTTCAGCGTCGTTTATTTTCCCTTCAAGTATCATTTTTGTAATCTGATCAACGTTCTTTGCATCAACTTTTTTAGTTTTGCTTAATTTACCTCTTTTTTCTACAAGAGATTTTAATGTTTTTTCTGAAATATTACCCCACGTGAGAACATCTTTTGCATGTTTAATCATACCTTTAAATACATCATTATCAGATACTATAACACAATGATTAGGTTTAGTAAGCCTAAGCAATTGTAATGTTTTCTTAACATTATAGTTTACGTTCACCGTACCCCGTACTCTAATTATCGCTATCATGTATAATACCTTCCTTTATTCCATTGTTTTTGATAATATTTTCACTTAATTTCATTTTATTTGCGTTTTTAAGCGCATTGAAAACAGCACGTATAAAATTGATTCTTGTTTGTGTAATTCCTCGTGATATTATCCATACATCTTTGACTCCAGCAAGTCTCAATATTTTTTTAATTTCATCAGATACAACAAGATTGATACCTTTTGGAGCAGGTAGTAAATTTACTTCTACAGAACCTACTTTTGCACTTGTTTTAAATGGTATTGAATGAGTGCCTTGACAATTACATTCCCATGAACCACATCCTCTTTTTATAGATATCAAATTAATTTTTGCTTTTCTTGTTGCTTTTTCAATAGCAGATCGTGTATTTTCACCAGTTGAATATCCAAGACCTATAAGTCCGTCTTTATTTCCTACAACAACCATTGTATGGATAGATCTTTTACGTCCAGATTTATGCATTCGAGTTGTTGCTTTTACAACAGACCTTTTGATACCACCACCTTTACCAGAGTGACCACCAATAAGCATGACTTCTTCACTTATATCAGGAACAAGATAATCGACTATTTCAGGTTCTCTTATTATATATCCATTTCTAAGTATAGTTTGTATGTCTGAGAGTTCTCCATTCATTACCTTCCGTCCTAATTCGGTCTGAGGTATCCATTCTTCTTTAGCTTTTTCGTGTCTCATAATATCAACATTAACTATTATTTTATTTAAAAGACATTTTTAATATTTTGTCTTTTGTTGTTTCAAACTCTTTTGAAATGTTTGTTTTTTTATAGGTATCTATATGTTTTCCTGAGATTCTATCCTCTGTTGGAAGGTTGTTTTCAGAGTGAGGTATATCCATACCACCATCAACAAGACCCTTTAATGCTGCGAAAACTCTTGAACCTTTAGTTGGTGTGTGAAGTCCAATATCAAGAACAACTTTTTTAATATTTTTATCCTTAGCTTTTTTTGCAAGTATAAGTCCTGTAAGGTATGCACTTGGTATGTTTTTGATATTAGCACCAAATCCAATCGTTTTTAATTCTTTTGAATTTGCACTTGTAATTACAATATCACCAATTTCATTATAATCAATAATTTGTGCAATGATAGCAGTGTTTGTAACTCTGATTACAGCTCTTTTTTCTCTTGAAAGCAGTAAATTAAGACGTTTCTTATAGTTAGTTTGACCTGTTCTTCGTCTTTTGAAACGTAATAGATAATTAGTTTTCATGTTTTCACCTTATACTTGTTTGTTTTTCAGTTTCAACTTTTCCATCTTGCGGTATAGTTGTATCTGCTGATTTAATTGTTTCTGTTTTGTTAATAGGTGTAGTTTTTTTAATAACTACATCTTCAGGAATTTGCATTTTTTTTGCATATAATCTTAAGTGATTTTTATTTCTTAAGACATTACCTTTTGCAAGTCTGTATAATTTTGTATATTGTTTACCTGTAATTATGTTTTTTTCCTTAAGTATTGATAATTCAGATCTTAATGATCTTATTTTAATCATCCATTTCTGTTTATCTCCAAGTCTTGATTTGCTTGTACCTTTCCTTTTACCCTGACCTTTTTGACGACCTTTTTTCTTTTGTTCGTTTCGGATTCTTATTTTAAATCGGCTTACACATTTTTTAGGTTTTATTTTTATAGCACCATCTTTAACAAGATTTGCAATATCTAGTCTAGTTATCGCTTTATTTATGTCTTCAATTTGTTCTGGATTAAACCAAACTCTATCTTTACCGACATTCAAATATCTTGCTGTTAATTCATGTTGCTGTCTTAGATTCATCTTAATCACTAATATTTAATTATTTAAAAGGTCCATCTCGTCGCCATCACTGAGTATCATCTCATTTGTGAATTCGGTATTACACCTTGGACATTCAAAAAAGGATAATGTTCCTTCTTTCTTTTTGTTTCCAATAACACCACATTTTGGACATTTTTTCTTACCAATATGTAAAAATGTTATGTAACTAGTCATTTTCATCACTTTTTAGTATCTTTTGTTTTTGTCTCTTTTTTAACAGGTTCTTTTGCTTTTTCAGTTTTAATTTCTTTTTTAACAGTATCTGTTTTTTTAACAGTTTCTTTTGCTTTTTCAACTGTTGTATCTTTTTTAGTTTCTTTTTCTTTAAGTTCTTTTAGTTTTTGTAATGTTTTGATACCCGGATTAAGTATTCGAATTTCCATTTTTTTTGCTTCATTCATAATATCGATTCTTTTTTTAGTTCCAACCGTTCCTGCTATTCTTGCAACTTCTGTTTTAATATCAATATTCAGTAATTCTTTAACATTGTTTATAAGGATATCTTTATATCCAGATGCATGAAGACCTCTAACCATTCTTGGTGAACTGTAAGATGGATGTGGCATTGAACCTCTTATTCGTTTTCTAATCTTATTATGTCTACCTGTTGGTTTTCTCCATGAACTACCAATTTTTTTTCTTTGAATATCACTTCTTCTAAAAACAGGCTTTCTTTTATTAATTTCTTTTCTTTTTTCTAAAAAAGATTTGATTATTTCGCTTATCATAAATATCACAGACTCATGCTTTTTTTGTTATATATATACCATCTTTGAATACACGTCGATCTTTATTTCGTATTTTACAGCCTTGTTCTATATTTGCAGCAGTCTGTCCAACAGCGTATTTATCTGTTCCTGTTAATACTATATCTTCTTTTTTCACAACAATTTTTGTATTTCCTACAATTTTTGCATATCTGTTACCTTTTTCACCAAAAAGATTTTTTATTTCAAAAATATCATCTTTTAGGTTAGTTGTGATTGGAAAGTGTGAATAAACAACTTTCATTTCATATGTAAACTCGTCTTTAACACCAGTCATCATATTTTTGATTATTGTAGATAATGTACTAATTATACTATTTTGTTTCTTTCTATCAAGATCCGTACTTATTTTTATTTTATTATTTTTAAGATCTATATTGATATGAGGATTTGTAAAATTATAACTTGCATTACCTTTAGGACCTGTGGCTGTTAACATAGTACCTTCTTTTTTGAAAGTTACGCCTTCCTGTATTTCTATTTCGTTTTCAATACCAGCCATTTAAATCACGTTTATTTATATTTATTATTAATAGATGTACCCTAAAAGTACACCACCAATTTTATTTTTAACATCGTTATGTTTTTGTATACCATTAGATGTTGATATTATTAGTATACCAAAATCCATAGATGGTAGATATCGTTTCTCAAATTTTACAAAATCATTTTTTTGTACCGAATGTCTTGGTTTGATTGCTCTACAATCATTTATATTTCCAAGTAAGTTTACTTTGAAATAACCACCTTTACCATCATCAATACTTTCAAATTCACCGATATAACCAGATTTCTGTATAATTTTCAGTATTTCTGTTATTACTTTTGAGTTTGCTGGTTTGACTATACATTCGGATTTACCAACCGCTTCTGCATTTTTTATTGTTGAAAATACATTTGAAAGATTATCAAAGTTCATGTTTTCACCATTTAATTATATTTTGAAAAGCCTAGAGTTTTTGCAATTTCTTTGAAACATTGTCTACAATATTTTAAACCATATTTGTTTATAATACCACGACCTTTTCTATCACATTGTCTACATACTGATTGTGCTTTTCCGTAATCTCTTTTTATTGGTTTGTTATGTTTTTTGAATTTATTTATTTTATTTTTTTTCCCTTTCAATTGTTTCATAACACTTTTGTAATTTCCCATAACTATCACATAATTTATTTTATAATATTTGGATACCAAGAGTATCTTTTATGAAGTTTTTTGCTTCCTCTTTACCGATCCTATGTTTTTTTGGTATTCTCTGTTTTTGAATTTTACGTCTTTTTATTCTATATCCAGCTCTTTCAAGTTTAACATTTATATTAAAACCTAATATACCTATAGCAGAATCATATTTTTCACCTGGTATGTCTAAATATTCTTTCATACCGAAACTGAAATTACCCTCATCATCAAAATTAGATTGTTTTATTCTATTTTCTTTTGCAATAAGTACTTTTTTCAAGAATTCAATCTTGTCAGCACCTCTTAATGTTACTTTTACACCAAGAATTCTGCCTTTACTAACTTTGAATGTTTTTGCTTTTCTTGTAGCTACTGTTTTTATGGGTTTTTTACCTGTGAGTCTTTCTGCAAGTGTATATGCTTTATCTATATCTTGAATATTATTACCCATACCTATATTTAATACTACTTTACTTATCTTTATATCCCTCATAGGATTTTCTTGAGTAGTTTTATTTTTTTCTGCCATAATTATCACTTAATTCTTGACTCAGAGTTGTTCAGGTATTTTTATTATTGCTTTGTCTTTACCTATAACAAATAAATAGTTTAACCTTGTTACAATCTTCTCCTTATTATTCAATTCAATTGTTGCTGTATTTGGGTTTGTACTGTTTGTTGTTTTAATTTCAATAACTTTACCAATTATACCTGTATGTTTTCCTTGTGTAATCACAACAGAGACATTTTGTTCAAGTATTAAGGTTTCGATAATTTTTTGTTCTGGGACTTTTATTACAACAGTATCTCCAGTTTTATATTTTTTAACATCATCTTTATTAACATTTAGATTTCGACCATCATGCAGATTTAATTGTAATAAATCTCCTTTTATGTATTTTTTATCATTTATTTTACATAATTTCAAATCTGATTCTTTTTCAGTAATATCTAAAAGATCTAGTTTACCATTAATTGGGAATACTCTATATTGTTTTTTTGCATTTGGTATTGAAATTACATCCATAAGACCGCAAGGATATGCATAATCTTTTCGTATTTTTCCATCTACAAGAACTTTTCCATCATTTAAAATAGTTTTACTTTCTTTTGCAGTTTTTGCAAAATTTAATTTATCTCTAAGTATAATTTGTAAAGGTATACATTCATTTTTTTGATGAGGTCCACTTCTAGGTTGAACAGTATATTTGTATTCCTTTCGTTTAATAGGGTAATTTTTTGATGCGGATAGTCTTTTCAACATTTGGATCACTCATATTTTTATTTTGTTATTTCTACCTTTTTTTCAGATTTTGGTTTTGTTTCAGACACATTTTCTTCTCTAAACTTACTTGTTTTTTTAATATCTTTTGTATCCTTTGTTGTTTCTTTAGTCTTTTTATTTTTTTTGTTTAAGGATGCAACACGGAGCTTATCATTTAAGTTTAATTTTGTTATTACTAAATTGGATGCTTTTGTTGGAACATGATATTCTGTACCATTTACTTTATTTTTAACAATTCCTTTGATTGTAACTGTAGATTTTTTTACGTTTGTTGTTAGTACTTCACCCATTTGACCTTTAAAGTCGCCTCTTTTGATTATGACATCATCGCCACATTTTATACCGAAAGTTCTTCTTGTTGTGTCTTTTTGGATTTCTTTACTAAGATTAGCCTTAAGCATATTTCTTTTTATATGTAATGGAGCATTTGCTACATAATTTCTTTGTTTTGTCGGATTTTTGGAGGATTTCCATTTATTTGACCATTTCATAAAATTCATCTTCTATAATTATATTATGATTCTTGCAATTTTACCAACAGCAGGGAATCTTTCAACAACTTCTTTAGCAACAATACCTTTGATTTCTTTACCCCTTGGTTCAAGTGTATCTTGTAATAATATAGCTGTATTTTCTGCAAATTTTATCCTGATTCCATTAGATCTTCGATATTCTGCTCTTTGAGTAACTATAACAGCTTTAACAACTTCATGTGCAATTTTTTGGTTTCCTTTTTTTACAGCACAGACTACAACATCACCAACACCTGCTTTAGGTTGTCTTCCACGTACGCCTCTATAACCTCTAACAGATATGATTTCAAGCATTTTTGCACCTGTATTATCTATACATTTAAGTGCAGAACCTACTTTCAAACCTTTTACAGTTTTTGTGCTTATTCCTTTCATTAATATCAACTTATAATTATTTAATTTTTATTTATAATTTGTCTATAATAACAAATGATTTTGTTTTACTTAATCGTCTACATTCGCCAAGTACAACCTTATCGCCTTCAACAACATTCATACAAGGTGGATTGTGTGCAACAACAAGAGTTTTATGTTTTTCATATCGTTCATATTTTGTTAAATATATTACATAATTCCATTCAACAGTTACAGTATTTTGTGCTTTTGATGATTTTACAACACCTTCGTGTATTCGACCTCTAATCTTTACAGATCCATGAAATGGACAGTTTGGATCATTACATGTCGTTTTTGGTGGATTTTTGATAGGTATTCCTATGTTTTTTACGGTATTATCATCTTTTTTCATATCTGTCACCATGCATTATCCCATTTTTTTGGCATTTTTTTTTTAATTCTTTCTTCAGGTCTTCCATAAAGGAGTTTCCCATTAATTTCAATTTTGTTATTATCTCTTGTTATTATTTCAAAAACACAATTTTCTTTAATTATTATTATTCTTTGGGTATCTGTTTGTATTGTTATTGTTTTTTTTGTTTCATCAATAATTTTTCCTTTTATATTTAAAATCATGTTATTTGTTGATTTTATTATTTTTATTTCAAGACCTATTAACTCTGAACGTGGAAAATCTATGATTTTCATATGATATTCCTTTTATTTTTTATGAGATGATACTTTCCTCACGGAAACCCAATTCAATAAGTACTTTTTTAACTTCTTCAATATGTTCTCCTTGAAGACCAATTATACCTTTTTTTGATGTTCCGCCACACGCAAGTTTACTTTTAAGTTTTTTAGTAAGTTCTTTTAAATTAATATCTTTTTCATCAATCCCTTGGATTATTGTCATATGTTTACGGAATCTTTTTTTCTCTAAATATATTTTTATTTTTTGGCTTTCTTTTGTAATTACCTCACATACACAAAGGTCTGAAGGTAAACCACATTTATTGCATATATCTTGCATTATTATTTTGCCCCATTTGTTTGTTTTTCATTGTTGATTGTTAATATTCTTGCGATAGTTCTTTTAAGTTCTTTGATTCTTCCAGGATTATCAGCAACACCACCAACATCAATTTTACCCTTTTCTTTGAATAATTCAAGTTCAAATTCTTTGATTTTTGCATCAAGATCTTTATCGGACATGGATCTTATTTCTTTTGGTCGTAGTATTGCCATTTTAATAACCTATATTTATTTTTTTATTTTCTCTGTTTCAGTTATTTTAGTAATATCATCTTTATTAGTAGTTGTTTTCTTTATTTCTTCAACAACTTCTTTTTTATCTTTAACAGCTTCAGTTTTTGTAACTACTTCTTCTTTTACAGTATCTTTTTTATCGACTTTAGTATCTTTAACAGTTTCAGTTTTTGTAACTACTTCTTCTTTTGTAGTATCCTTTTTATCTTCAACTGTTTCTTTTTTAGTAGATACTTTTTCTTCTTTTGTTATATCTTCTTTATCTGCTTTTTTATCATCAACAATTTCTTTTTTCATTGTTTTTTTATCAGCATCTTTATCTTCAACATTAATTTTAAATTTACCTTGCTTTATGTTTTTTTCAAGCATAATTGATGCAGGTAAGGTTTTCATAATTTTAACTTTTACACCAAGAACACCTGGTTTAAGTTTTGCAATACAAAAACTTTTATCAACATAATTTATAGCGATATCACCACATTTCTTGATATAGCCTCTTAAAAATTTATTTGATCTAGATCGTGCACCTGAGATTTTACCACTTATTGTTATTTCTGCACCAACTGCACCACTTGCAATAATCTTATCAAGGTACATATTTACAACACCCATTGATTTTGGTTTTCTTTCAAATGCTGCGGCAAGTCTTTTTGCAATTACTGCTGCATCTATATTTGGATCAACAATGTTCTTAATATCTATTTGAGGATTTTTAAGTCTGAATCTATTTTTAAGTTCATTTGTAAGTATTTGTATGTTTTTCCCAGCACGACCTATTGCGATACCAGGTCTTCCAACATATATAGACAATCTTGTACTAACAGGTGTTATTTTCAAATCAGTATGACTATATTCAGCAGCACTAAGTAAGTCATTTAGGTATTTTTCAACTTCCTGAGTCTTGATTCCATCTTCAATAAATTTTCTCTCAATCATAATAAATAACCCTATTTTAACGATTCTTCTACGACTATATGTACAGTAGCACTTTTTGACTGTCGTCTTCCAAAAGATCTTCGACCTCGACTAAAATGTCGACCACTATTTGCCTGTGCATTTTTAATTCTTAATTTATCTTTATTTAATCCTTTATTTTCTGCATTATTTTTTGCATTTTTAAGTAATTTAACAATTTCAATTGATGCATTAACAGGATATCGACCAGTTCGCATATTACCTTTTCTATGAGCTTGATGTGTTACAAATTTTACAAAAGGTAATGCTTTATTTATTTGGATGACATCTTCAAGATATTTAATTGCAAAATCTATTTTTTTACCAGTTATGAAATTACATATCTCAATTGAACTTTTATGTGATATTCGTATATTTTCTCCTGCAGCATTTGCTGTTTTTTTTGGATCTGCTTTTAAAGGATAGTTGATTTTTGTCATTTATATCACATATATTAATTATTTTAGCGGAACGAATTTACTGGATTTTGTTGCACCTTGACCTACACCACTGTGTTTTGTTGATTTTCGTGTCATTGCAAATTCACCAAGTCTGTGTCCTAACATATCTTCTACAATGTCTACAGACACAAATTCTTTTCCATTATATATACCCATTTTTTTACCTACCATAGCTGGTATGACTATCATATCTCTTGCATGTGTCTTTATAAAACTTTTTGTTTCATCTTTTACAGTTTTAATAAGTTTCTTTTCAATTTCAGTAAAACCTCTAGTACTTTTTCTTCTCTCTCTACTAGGTACTAATTTAGCGAACTCTTCAAGACTTAATTCTTTAAGAGTTTCTATTGTTTTACCTCTATAAGTGAATATTCTTTTTCCAAATTCATTTTTCAATTCAGTCCTTTTTGAAACCATAAGTAATCACATTTTTATCTTTTCTTACCTGTTCTTCTTGCAGCAATAGAACCGATCTTTGCACCAGGAGGTGCATGTCTACTTGATGTTTTAGGAACACCCATGTTACATCCACCGAATTTATGGTCTACAGCATTCATTGCTTTTGCACTTGTTCTTGGCCAGAGTTTACCTCTTGCCTTCATAGCATAAAATTTTGTTCCAGCCTGTCCAAATGGTTTTGTTTTTCTTTCACCACCAGCTACAACACCAATTGTTGCTTTACATTTAGGATTGACTGTTTTTAGTTTTTTTGATGACATTTTTATTATTGTTTTATCTTCATCATGTGAAATTATTAAAGCGTAACCACCAGAACTTCTTATGATACGACCACCATCTCCTGGTTTATTTTCAATATTAAATATTGGTGTACCTTCTGGAATATTTCCAATTGGTAAGATATTACCAACATCCAATTCAGCTTCAGTCCCAATTTCAATTTTCTTACCAGTATAACATCCTTCTGATAATAATATATAATCTTTTGTATTATCTGAATATAATATTGTTCCAAGTGGTGCATTTCTACTTGAATCATGTACTATGTCTGTTATGATTCCGCTCATAATAATACCTGGTGTAACTTTCTTATAACTTAATTCTGTTACATAATTATGACTAGGGCATCTATATGTTGGAGATCCCCTACCCCTTCTTTGTGCTATAATCCTTTTACCCATTTTTATTAACCTTTATTTTATTTAGATTATACCTAATTTTGTTGCAATATCCATTGCACGAAATTCTGGTTTAAGTTTTATAAATGCTTTTTTTCGACCTTTTTGATCTATATTTACATTAATTTTTGCAACTTTTATTTTAAACATTTCTTCAACAGCATTTTTTATATCTTCTTTTGTTGCTTTTAAATCTGCAATGAATACAAGTTCATTTTTTAATTCTATATTACCGATTGCTTTTTCAGTCATATGTGTATGTTTTATTATTTTCATATTTATTACCCATTTTTTTAATAGAATAGGTTTTCTTTATCAAGTAAATCTATTGCGGATTTTGACCATAAAGTTAATCTACCTGGTGTTTTACCCGGAGCCAATAACTTTGTATTAATATCTTTAACTTTACAAATGTCAATACCTAATATATTTTCTGCTGCATTTTTAACATTTTTATCATCAGCAACAACTATTAGTACGCCTTTTTTTGTTTTATATTTCCTACCACGCATAGTACCTTTACCAGCACGTACACTTCTTTCAGATGTTCTTTTAAGGTCTTCTGTAAATCCAAGTTTGTTTAATATTTCAATAATTTCAGTTGTTTTTTTAATGTCTTCTAAATCATTTTCAACAATTATTGGAAATTCTGTGATTGCTCCAATGTTATGTCCTCGTTTAATTATTAAATCTTTATTTGCTGTAGCTGCAATAGCACTTCTTATAGCGATTCTGTTCTCTTTTTTATTTATCTCTTTGACCCAAATCTTTTCAGCCATAGGAGGGTGTGCACGTCTACCTTTAACAGCTTCAGGTGATGTTCTAGCACGGCCAGTCAGATGTCCACTACCTACACGAATTCTACGTATACTTGCATAACCTTTGTTTGCCCAACTACCATATATACTTCGTCTACTAACATCCTTTGCAGATGTTTTTTGTCCTGCTTCAGGCGATGTTCCATAAGGTTGTCTTAATTTACTTTCAATAGACATTACAGATCGTTTAACAAGATCATTTCTGATTGGTTCTGAAAATATAGGTGGTATAGTTATAGTACCTTTTTTTTCACCTTTTATTGAATATAATGTAGTTTTCATAAAAATTCACTTATTTATGCTTATTGTTTACTTTCAAGAGATACATCCAAGAACGTATATTCATCTTTATCTTTTTTATCTCGAACAGCTGTTCTAATTATAATGAGTCTTTTTGATGGTCCTTGTACACTTCCTTTAACCAAAATATAATCATTTTTAACATTTCCATAATGTAACCAGCCACCATCTACATTGATGTTTTCTGGTTCAGAGCCTATTTTAACAATTTTTTTGTTGAGTTCAACTCTATTGAAGTATCCTAATTGACCTGGTTGTGCAATAGTCCAACTTGTTTTATGTGGGTGGAATGGTCCTAAATTTCCAGGTTTTCTTCTATGTTTTTGTGATTTTGCTGCAAGTCTTTTCACACCAAATCGTTTTACAGCACCTTGTAGACCTTTTCCTTTAGTCACACCAAGCGAATCAACATAATCACCATCTTTGAAGATTTCACTGATTTTCATTTCATTGCCAAGTTTTTCTTCTGCAAATTTAAGTTTTTCTTCATTATTATTTCCTGAAACTTCAATTTCTAAGATTTCTGATTTCTTTTTACCAATACCTGTTTTATTAGGCATTGTTTGTATTATAAGTCTGATATTAGTGATTTTATCAAGATTTTTTTGTATGTCTTTTATATTTGTTTTTTTCTTGATTTTGATTTTACAATTTTTATCTAGTTTATCAGTCCATAAATCAGCAGAAACTTCAATACCACCAGTTTTTTTGGAATAACTTCGAATACCTATTACTTTAATAGGTGGACATTCGATTACTGTAACTGGTATTGATATATCTTGACCGTGTGTAGTTGAGCCTTTTCGTAAATTTGTAACATTAGCATGAGTCATACCGACCTTATATCCTGCGAATTCGGTTAGTTTAATTTCATCAGATTCAGCTCTTGAATGAATTCTAGGATATATTCTTTTAGCTCTGCATTTCGGTAAATATCCTAATGAACCTCTTCTTGGATGGTGTGCTTTTCCCATGTTATCACGTATTTATTATATAATATAATTTATTTTGTTATAATTATTATTTTTTGTATTGTTTATGGTCCTTTTATCAAGAACATCGTTTGTTATTCAAAAAATTTTACATACATCTTTTTAAATCTTGGCATAAGGTTCTTATACCAACAATAGAATATTATTTTTGTATCTTATACTTTTATAAAGGTTTTGATTTTAGTAATCTTTTGAAGTATTTTTATTGTTTACTTTTGTTTTTTTTAAAATATGATTTTATTTAAATCTTATCGGTACCAATGTTTCCGCCAAGATAGTTGCCTTTGTATAGTTTAGCATCTCCATCTATATTATAGAACATAATATTTACAATTCTTGTTCCAAGTTCTATTGTGAATAATTTAGGACCTAAGTTTATAAGTCCATATGTACATTGTCCTGAATATCCAGGATCTCCAACACCACATAGTATTTGGATACCACTTCTATAAAGTGTGGAACGGGGTATCATAACAAATGCAAGGTCCTTAGGACAATTTATTGTTTCTATAGTTTTTATAACATAATATTTTCCAGGTTCTAAGATAATTTGTGTTATTTTATTTTCATCAAATTTCCCAATCAGTTTTGTATCGGGTGTTTTTCTTTCATTTAAACCCATGTGGCCTGAACCTATAAGCTCATAAATCTCACCAATTCTAAGGTCAAAAGCAATACCACCCTCTTTTTCAAATTCGCTTTCTGGAAGATTTTCAACTATATTTTTTTCTTTTACAAGTTCTTTTAATTTATTGAAACCAAGCATAATAGAAAATAGTTATAAACTTTTTTATGACTTTTGTTTAAGTTGATTTTTTGGTTATTTTATTAGTGTATCTTATTAGTGTATCTTATTAGTGTATCTTATTATACTAAAAGACAATATACTATAATATATTAATTAAATTTATTATACAAAATTATACATAATCCATACAACAAGTTCCATCAATATCAACATCTTTGTAACTACACTTTTCGCAGATATATGTTTTTTGACGTGTGAGAGAAGAAATATCTGATTCTTTAATTATTTCAAGGCACCTTTTTCCTACAATTTCAGCTTTTAACATAGCACTTTCGATATTGATCTCTTTTTTACGTCCATTGTAATTTAACATATGTGGATGTTTATCATCAAAATAAGTATTTATGCCTGCGATTTTATTGAAATATTTAAGATTTGACCAATCATTGACAAGTATTGCCTCTGCTCCAAGTTGCACAATATCTGAATTATGCGCATAATAAGGTATTTTCGTTGAATCTAGCTTGAATTTAATCTCTTCTGTAATTACATTATTCATCTGTATGTGCACAAGGTCTGGAATACCTCTCAATAGGACCTTTGTGGAATCAAGTTCAATTATCTTTTGAAATGGTTCAATTCTCATTATTGTATAATGAGGTATACGTTCGTTTGCACAGTCTTCTATGGTTTGTTTTATGATATAATCAGAATAATCTTCTATTGAATCCAGTAAATCCGATTTTATATCATTTATATTGAGTGTGTTGTCTGATACATCTTTAATCGCTTTTAATGCAGTTTCATTTAATTTGAATTTATCTTCAAAAAGGGTATCTATCATATTTTTAAGATATGTTTCACTATCAAGATTATTATCTATAAAAAATTCAACCATTTGTTTGCTTTGTTCAATTTTTGAGACAATGTCATGTCCGATAGTTCCTAAGATTATTTTGACTTGATTTATATCTGAAAAGGCACTTTCTTTTTTTAAGATGTTCCATAAATAACTTCTTTCACAAAAATAACATTGTCGAATGGCTGTAGGTGTAAGATGCTCTATTTTATTAGTATCATAAGGAGGTGTCATATGCTAGGACCCCCACATAATCTAAAAATTGTTCCATTTCAATCTTATCTTGTGTACCCTCTTTTGCAGTTGGGTTAAGTTTAAGTGTTGATTTTATCTTGTCATAGAATACAGTATGTATTTCGGTCTTTTGTAATTTTTCAATAATGTCATTATAACATTCAGGAATATTTTTTCTTTTAAGGTATGACACACACACATTTGCGACTTGATATGTGTCTAGATTCTCATCATCTAATTCATTTTTAAATTTTAATGCGATATCTTTAATTACTCCAGAAAGTAAGATTGCTATATCTTTTTTGAGTTCAAGACCTGTTTTTATATCTGTTTTGATTTTCTCAGCATAATTTTTATTGTCTGTTGTTGTTAGTGTTTCGATTTTTATTGTTGTATATTTATCACAAATATCATAACTTTTTCGTGTCATGTTACCAGAATTATGATGGACCCATTCAAAACAATGTTTCTCTCTTTCAAACATCTGTTCTATCATAATATGTGGTAGGTTTTCTTCAGAATATGTTAATTCCACTTGATTGTATGATTTATCATATATGGAAAATCCAAACTCTTCAATTACAGAAAATGGTATTTTTAAAGATGTTTCAATAAGGTCTTCAACGTTTTTTGATCTTTCTATAAGTTCCGTAAGATCTTTTGATTCATTTAGGTATCTTGCGACATAATTACCAATTCTTGATTTTTCATCTGATTTGATATCTTCAAAGCATTCTTGATATACTATAGAATTTAAGGTTCTTATTTGGTTTATGAATTCATCTATATCAAAAACATCTGTTTGTTCTATTATAGGAGCTATAGATTCATTTAACTGTGTTCTTATTTCTCTGTCATATAGAGTTTTAAGTTGAGTTTCTAAGTTTGTCATACAAATCAATAGTATCTTTATAGTACCATTATGTTACAACATAAGTTTAAATATGTTGATTTTTTAATTAGATAATTTTAAATTTTAATTAAATAATTTTTAATTAGATTATACTATAATATACAGTGTGATTTTACATAAAGTATAATCTTAAAAGTCTTTTAAGAATTAATTTTTGTATGTGTTTTAGATAGAATCTTTAATTTGATTTAAAAATCCTTTTTCAAATAAATCATTTGCAATCTCTGCAAGTTTTTCTGTATCAAGATCACGAACTCGCATATCAGCCCATTTTAAATTTTTACTAATCTCTTTTAGTCTTTTTTTATCAATTGCAAATTCACGTTTAGAATGTTCAAATGCTTTTGACACTTTTTGATTTTTGTGTGTAAAAAGGCCACGCACAAGATTAAAAAATAATTTCACATCATTAATAGTCGGTTTATCTTTTCTAGGTTCAAGAACAACAATCGCAGAATTAACTTTTGGTATAGGGTAGAAACATTTTTTACTAACACTAGAACTGATTTTTGGTTTAAAGTGATATTGTGCTAGTATTGATATTCTAGAATAATTTTTACTTCCAACTTTTGCAACCAATCGTTCAGCAAATTCTTTTTGATATATTAAAATTGATAGTTTTTGTTGTTTTCCAAGAAGTTCTGTTATTTTGGATGAAATCTGGTAGGGTATATTTGATATGCATTTATCGAATGCAGGTATTTCTGTTTTAAGGATATCACCCTCAATAATTTCAACATTATCTATATTTTCATATTTTATTTTTGTCTTAAGTATCTTAACAAGATCTTTATCCTTTTCAATCGCAATAACCTTTTTAGCTTTTTTTGCAATTTCAAATGTGAGTGCACCAAGACCGGGTCCTATCTCAAGTATGGTTTCATTTTCGTTTATGTTTGCAATAGCAATTTCTTTATCTATGATATTTTTGTCTTTCAAGAAATTTTGGCTTAATGCTTTTTTAGGAAATACATTATTTGTGATATTATAATCCATAGGAGAATTAATTTTGTTTTTAATATTATTAATCTTCCTTATTTTTAAGAAGTATCTGTTTCTTCAATTTTAGTCTTTGTATTTTCAAGCTCAACTCCAAGAATTTGTGATGCACCTCTTTGCATTGACACGCCATATATCCTTTCAGATCGTTTTACGAGTGTGTCGTTATGCGAAATTACAATGAATTGGTTATTATGTGAATATTCTTTTATAATTTCACCAACAAGTTCGGCATTTTTATCATCAAGTGCAGCATCAACCTCATCTAATATATAAAATGGTGCTGGTTTATATCTCTGTAATGCGAACATAAATGCGATAGAAGCCATTGTTTTTTCTCCACCAGATAATG
Source organism: Nanobdellati archaeon (assembly GCA_019429005.1). Taxonomy (GTDB): domain Archaea; phylum EX4484-52; class EX4484-52; order EX4484-52; family GLR71; genus JAHYJR01. The sequence continues at coordinate 27,808 of JAHYJR010000005.1, forward strand.
AATCTATAGATAATATTTTTTTACCTGGTGGTTGTGCTTTGATTATAAGACCACTTTCAATATCATTAAGATCATAAAGTTCTAGTTCACCAATACCATCTACAAGATCAGCATATATCTGATTGAATGCTTTTGATACTGTATCAAGTGTTTTTTTGAATACACGTTTTCTATTTTCTTCAATTTTTTCAAGCATCTCCATTATTGATATTTTCTCATCTTCAAGTTTTTCAACTTTTTTAATGGAATTTTCAAAATCCTCACTCATAATTTTATATTCTTCAATAGCTCGTTGATTTACAGGTCCAAGCTGTCGTATATCCCTTTGTATAGTTCTAAGTTCTTTCTCAAACTCTTCAGGTTCGCCCTTTTTCAAATCATCTCTATTTTTATATTTTTCATAAGGGATACTAAGATTTTCAATTTCAGCTTCAAGTCGTGCTTTACGTATTTTCTGATTTTGGATTTCTTGATTTAATACAAGCATTTTTTCATAGACACCTTTTCTACCTTTTTTGATATTGTCTAATTTATTTTGAAGTTCTTCTAGTTTTTTTTCAAGTTTTTCAACATCTTTATTTTCATTTTTAGTTCCTTTATTTTTTTCTTCAAGGAATCTATTCAAGTCACCAATTTCATCTTTAATAACATTTATCTCCGCACTATATTTCTTTCGTTCACGTTCATATTTTTGTATATCTGTTACATCGGATATCTGTCTTTGCGATGTTCCAGTTTTTCTGAAAGCACCACCAACAATGGCACCACCCGCATCAAAAAGTTCACCATCAAGAGTTACAATCCGTAATCCTCTTACTTTTTTTGCTGCTTCAAGAGTCTCAGAAATTAATGTATCTTTAACGATATCACGGAATGCAGGTTCTACGTCTCGGTTAAATTCAATAAGATTTAAAGCATAATCAATTATGCCTGGCATTTTTACAGCAATTTCAGATTTTGCTGACATAGAATATCTGCGTAATCTATCAAGTGGGAGAAATCTAACACGTCCTAAATTATTGCTTTTCAGATATCTTACACATTCTAGAGCAACGTTTTCAGATTCAACAATAATATCATTAACGTGCCCACCGATTGCAACATCAATTGCCGTTTCATATAATCCATTACATGCGAATTGTGTTGATACTGCACCGATAACACCATGTATGTTTGCTGAAAGTATGGATTTTACAGAATGATTTTTTATATCTTCACCACCCCTTTGTTTTATTATTGAGAATTTTTCAATAATGTCATCAAGTCTACCTATATCACGTCTATGTGATTCGATTTGACCTTGTCGTTTAATTATTTTTTTTGTGATTTCTTCAATATCTTTTCTTGTTTGCGTATTTATTGATTTTTTATATATATCATCTCTTATATCTTGAATTTCTTGTTCTAGATCATCTATTCCTGTATCTGATAATCCTACATTATTAGAGATGCTTTTATATTCCTGACTTTTTATATCAAGATCTCTTGATACATTTTCAAGTGTGCTTTCAACAGCTTTCAATTTTGAATGAGCTACGCATGCTAGAAGATATTCTTGTTTATTTTCAAATTCTATAAGTTTCTCAGCAGATTCTTTTTCTTTTTTTAGTTTATCGTGATATTCTTTTTTTTGTTCTAGAATTAGTTTTGATTCTTCAAGTTTAATTTCAGCTTTTGCAAGCTCATCAATAGCTTTGTCTTTTTTATAATTATATTGTTGTATTCCTGAAATTTCATCAATAATTTCACGTCTTTGTTTTGGAGTTTTTTGTATAGTCGCTACAATATCGCCCTGTTGTATTATATTATAACCGTCAGGATTGATATTTATTTTTCTTAAAAGTTCATCTACTTCTGTTTTTCCAACTAGTTTTCCGTTTATCCTATATGTTGATATTCCTTTTCGATTTACTTTTCTTGTAAGATCAAAAGAATCAGAATCAATATCAATTTCACGCGCTTTATTTTCAAAAATTAATGATACATAACCCATATCAGAAGGCGTTCTACCTTGACCTCCATTAAATATTAGGTGATCCATTCGGCCAGCTCTTAATGCTTTGGATCTGCGTCCAAGAACAAAACTAATTGCATCAGTGATATTGCTTTTCCCTGAACCATTAGGACCTATAATTGCGTTGAATCCTTTATAGAATGGTAAAACTGTTTTTTTCTGAAATGATTTGAAACCATATATTATCAGTTTTTCAACATTTGTCAAAACATCACCGCATGAATAAAATCTTATAATAATTATAATATCCCTATCATTATTAATTATAATTTATTCGTATTCATTATAGTATTATATACTACTAAATATTTTAGATTCTATTTGATATAATTTAATTAAGAAGTTTATTTATGTGTTGGTATTCCTTATCAATCTTGTTTTTCCATTTAGGAAACTCTTTTGGTGTTTTTGGATAGTTTTTGTATAATTTGGATATTTTTTTAATTTTTATTGCCATATTAAACAGTTTTAGAAATATTTTTGGTTTTTTTATAATTGCTATAATTATTTTTATTTTTAATTTAGAACTTATTGAAAATTGTCCTTTTATACTTAGATTTTTGAATATGTCATCATTCAGATAATTGTTTGATATGTATTCTAATTCTTCTTCGCTAGATGATTGATAAAATTGTTTTACAACATCAAGATTCGCTTGAAGTGTTCCATTATAATATTTTGTATCATCGCCTTTTTTTTGTGAATATTCATTGAATTTTATAAATTTGAGATTATATTCCCATAATCCTTCTTGTGAAAAATCATTTTTCTTAATTGCTTTATATGCAACATCTGCTGCAATATAACCTGCAAGTATTGATTGTCCAATACCGCCTCCTGTAATGGGATTTACTTGTGATGCTGTATCTCCAACAACCATAAACCCATTTGATACCATTGAATCCAGTGGTCTTCTTAATGGTATGATACCACCACCTGAATCAATAATTTTTGAATTATCAAATATTTTGTTGTCTTTAATAAATGCTTCAAGAGCGTTATTTAAATTTGGTACTTTACCTTTTATTGGTACACCGATTCCAACATTAACTTTTGTTTTGCTATAGGGGAATATCCAAATATAACCACTTTTTGCATATTTTTCAGAAAGTATCAGTTTTGCGTGTGTAAAATCAAGACCTTTTTTTAATGTTCTTATTTGTCTTAAAGATACTGCAAAATCACTTTTTTTAATCTTGTTTTCAAGGTATGTTCCTTTTATCTTTACTTTTTCTCTTAATGCCGATATAGCACCACTTGAATCTATCACAATTTTGCTATATATTTTTGTTTCATTTCCCGAATCATTATCTTTTAGTATAACACCAATCAAAAAATCATTTTTAATTATGGGTGCTATTACTTTTTGATTATCTATAATTGTTACACCAAGTTTTTTTGTATGTGCAAGAAAAAATTGTCCAAATGTGTGTCTATTAAGCATATAACCTTTTTCATAAGATAAATATGACTTTTTATTTTTGGTATTTATCGTTTCAGTTTGATTAATAATACATTCAATTTTATCTTTTGGATATTTTAATCTCATTTTATTTTCTAGAAATTTTATATGTGCTTGACCTATAAGATCTCCACACACTTTTTTACCAATTAATTCTTTTGGTTTTCGATCTATTAGACAGACTGTTAAACCTTTTTTACATGCCTCTATTGCGGCAGAACATCCACCACTTCCAGCACCTACAATTATAAGGTCATATGATGATTGTTTTATTTTATTCATACAATTAACCTTAAATAGCCTTTTTTTTGATAATACTATATTTGTATCTTTTCAAATTTAAAGGTGTTGTGTACTTTTTATGGTGTAATTCTTTTTGTATCTCTTGGGAATAAACATGCTTCTCTTACATTTGAAACTCCTGTAAGCATCATAGTTAAACGTTCAAGACCAATTGACCATCCTGCGTGATATGGTGCTCCATATCGAAATGTTTTAATATAATCTTTAAAATTTTCAGGATTCAGTCCTTTTTTATTTAAAGCATCTATTAGTACTTCAGGTTTATGTATTCTTTGTGCACCTGACAATAATTCAACTCCTTTGTATATTAAATCAAAAGATTTTGAGATTTTAGGATTTTTAGTATCAGGCATAGTATAGAATGCTCTGACTGCTGTAGGCCATCCTGTTATTATAAATGGTTGTTCCCATCCAACAATTTCACAGATTTTTTTCTCACCTGCAGAGGATATATCGTCACCCCATGTCATTTTTTCACAATTTTTATTAAGAAGTTCTACTGTTTCATCATATGTTATTCTTTTCATTTTTTTCTTTGGCAATTCAAAATCATGTCCAAGTGTTTTAAGTTCTTCTTTACAGTTTTCTTTTATATCTGAGAATATGTTAAGTATAACCTCATCTAGAATCTCAAGCACATCATTATCATCTGCAAATGCCATTTCAATATCCATCTGTCTTGATTCCGAAAGATGTTTTGTGGTGTGAGATACTTCAGCTCTCCATACAGGTGTGATCATGCAGACCTTTTCAAGTCCACCAACTACAGCCATCTGCTTGTATAATTGAGGGCTCTGTGCAAGGAACGCTTCTTTATCATAATAGGGTATCGGGAATAGTTCAGCACCGCCTTCAGATGTTGATGCGATTATGGATGGTGGCACAATCTCAGTAAATTCTTTATTATAAAGAGTGTCTCTGAACACTTTCATTATTCTGCTTTGTATCTTGAATATTGCTTGAACTTCAGCTCTTCTAAGGTCTATAAATCTGTTATCAAGTCTTGTATCTATATCAGATTGTACTTTATTTGTAATCTCAAGTGGGAGTGGCGTTTCAGTTTCAGACACAATCTCAAGTTTTGTTGGTTTAAGTTCAAAACCTTTTGGTGCTCGGTTATTTTCAACAGCAACTCCATCAACTAAAATAACAGTCTCCTTAACAAGTTTTTTAATCGTTTTGATTAATTCCTCATCAGTCTCTCCTGTTTTAGCTGTTATTTGGATAATTCCATCTTTATCTCTTAAAAGAAGAAATATTAAATTTCCAAGATCTCTTTTATCGTGTACCCAACCACCAACTTTGACAGTGTCTCCTGCTTTCACTTCGCTGGAATATTTTTTGATGAATGTCATTTGAAATCACAATTTATTTTTTAATAAGTTCATTTTAATTAATATTATTTTAATATTATTATAATATTATTATAATATTATTATAATATTATTATAATTATAAACAATTTGTTTATTTTTCAATTGTTTTGTTTTTAAACAAAAAATCTTAGTCGATTTTTCTTTTTAAATGTTTATGAGAATCGTCCACAAAGCAAACACAATTAGTATGTATGGTAAATATGCATTTGCAAACCACCACGATTTATTCTTTTTCTGATATTTTTCATCCTTTTTGATATTTATTTGTTCAATTTTTTGTTTTGATATTATAAGAATTATAAAAACGAGTCCAATAACTTCAAGATTATTCAATTTACTTGTCATAAGTCCTGTTAATATGCCAAGTGTACTATATATGTATGAAACAAGTGTCTCTTCATTCATAGATAAGATAAGATGTTTTAATCTTTATATCTTATTTTATAAAATCTTAATTTTTAATTATTTTTATTTTATTTATTTTATCGGTGCTCATTTTAATATTTTGTATCCATCGTAAATCATCCATATGTGAATTATGTACTATCGAGATTATTGGTTTTTTTGTTTTCTTGTTTACAACCGCATTTTTTATTACATGCACCATATCAGTTTCAGAGTCTATTGTTTCAATATGATGTGTTCTTGCACATTCTGTTTGGAATATTTCCTCTGCGTGATATTTGTCTAAACCAAATTCTTTAAGTGTGGCACCTGTTTGATTGACAGCATGATATATTCTGTCTGTTCCAATCTGATTTAAATCTTTTGTCCAAAAATCGACATATTCTTTAAATTCTAGTTTCAAGTACTCTTCTTCTATTTGTTCTGTTAATTCTTTCAATTCATTGATTACAAGGAAATTTAATTGATATATAGGTGTTTCTAAAAGTTATTTAGTTTTTTTTGGAATTATTCCCATTTTTATATCTCCTATAGCAAGATAATGTGCTTTTTTTTGATCTGAGAATGTACTGTATGTTTCTGCAGCTTCTTTAACATACTGTACAATTTTGTTATTTAGATTCTTTATTATATTTTGATTAATTCCTAAATCGTTGGGATATATGTACATTCTTTCAAGAAAATCACCTATTGTTGTATGTTTATAATCGTTAACAAGTTCTTGAATATCTGAATCTTTAGTTTCGATATTTTCAAGTAATTCATTTATAATAGTCAAATCGTTGTTATGTATTCTTATTATGTTTCTAACTTTAAGCTCTTATGCTTGCGAGTTTTCTATTAATACAACTTAAGGATTGTATTTTTGTATAATTTTTGCTTGTTTTATTCTGTTTTCTTCATCTTTATAATTTATTCCCATTTATAACATCTGTTTTACCTAACAAAAACATATTTATCACAGGTAGATAGTATCAATAAATCGTTATAAATATTTATATCTCTTTTTTAATATACAAATCATACATAAACAGACATAAATTTAGAATATTTTATTTTATATTAAATATATATATATAGATAATAACCGAAAACATTTTAAATCACAAACAGCAATTGTTTATATCTAGATTTATGTTTCTTGAGATGTTAAATATGGAAAATATAACTCTTCCTTTATTGGATTTACCTAAAGATGATCTCTCTAAAGTTAGTGTTGATAATTTTAATAATAATGAAAATCTAATAGAAAATGAGTTTGATGTATCTGAAAATAAAGAAATAACAAAAAATAAAGATATATTAGAATTGATAATGGTTGGTAGTTGGGAAAGTGTTCTTCTTGAGCTTTCAGACGACATGAATCCGTGGGATATAGATATAGTTGTTTTAAGCAAAAGATTTATGGAATTCATAAAAAAAACAAATAAATATGAACTTGATGTGCCTGTTAAAATATTTCTTGCAGCTGCAGTGCTTTATAGGATGAAAGTTGATGCTCTAAAGATTGTTGAAGACGAAGACGTTTTTGATTCTTTTGATGATAGTATGATTGAAGAAATTTATTTACCTGAAGATGAAACTGTGTCGTCTACAATGATTAATCTTCCCGGGAATATTATGATACCACCTTTAATAGTACCAATTAAACGTTATCCTAAACGTAATATAAGTATTGATGAATTGATAAATGCTCTTGATAAAGCTATGACTATAAAAAATAGGAGAGAAGTTAAGACTATTTTTAATGTTGATTTGAATTCAGAAGATATGTCTGAAACTATTGAAAATATTTTTAATTTAATACTCGAACGAATTGATATTGATAATACAACAACATTCTCTTCATTTCTGGATGGTGGCAATGTTGATCATTTAATAAAAACGTTTTCATCAATATTACATCTTTCAAATGAAGAGAGAATTTCATGTTTACAAAAAGATTTTTTTGGCGAGATATATATCTCTGTTGAAGATTCTAAATTATTGGATGGTAAGCAAAATGCCTAATGTTGAAAATATGATTGAAGCTGTACTTTTTATCTCAGCAAGACCTATGACTTTATCTGAGATTGCTAAAGTTACAGGTATAATGCCTAAATCTAAAATTAAAACAATACTTGATAATATGAAGGTTGGATATGGCAATCATGGTATTTATATTGCTGAGCAGGACGGTCTTTTCGAATTAAAAGTCAAAAAAGAACATATGAATGTGGTTTCATCACTTGCTCCTGATCAGGATTTTTCTAGAGCAATATTACAAACATTATCTATTATAGCATATAAGAATCCTATAAAACAAAGTGAAATAATTGATATTAGGGGTAATAGAGCATATGATCATCTTTTAGAGTTGGAATCACGTGGTTTTGTTGTTCGTGTACCTTCAGGCCATACAAATCTTGTTAAGATAACAGGTAAATTTTTGGATTATTTTGGTCTTACTGATAAAGATGAACTTGCAAAACATTTCAAGTCGTCTGAAGTACTAAATAATACTGAAATTCCAATTGAAAATGTTCTTAAGACAAATAAAAACATAAAGGTCGAATATGATTCTGATGTTGAGAAAAAGAATTTTCATGATAAATTGAAAGAAGATGTTGAAAAAAGGAAAAAAGAACTGTATAATAAAAAGGACAAAACGCATGACTCTGAGGCAAATATTTAATATAATGCATTTAAACGTTCTTTAGTGGTTGTATTAAACAACTTTTGGTTCTAAGCTATATTCTAATGTCCTTTTAGCGGTCAATAGGTAAAATCGTGTACTGTTAAGTACTTTTTATTGAAACCGGCCTGTTTCTATCAAAAACTTTATATAGATTTTGAACGTTAATTTTATAATCCTTTTTTTTGGATAGGTGAGAAAATATGAGTGATAATGAAATCGAGGAAATTGAAGAATTAGAAATAGAAGAATTAGAAGGTTCTACAGATTTAGAAACTAACAATGATGATTGTTGTGATGATGATTGTTGTGATTCTGATGACAAAGAGTGCGATTCTGAAGATTGTGATTGTTGTGGTAACTCAGATGATGCTGACGATTCCGAAGATATAGATGATGTTGACGACGACGATTCCGACGATGATGCTGATGGCGATTCTGACGACGACGATGATGTTGACGACGACGATTCTGACGATGATGCTGATGGCGATTCTGACGAAGACGATGATGTTGACGACGACGATTCTGACGATGATGCTGATGGCGATTCTGACGACGACGATGATGTTGACGACGACGATTCCGACGATGATGCTGATGGCGATTCTGACGACGATGATGTTGACGACGATGATGTTGACGACGACGATTCCGACGATGATGCTGATGGCGACTCTGACGAAGACGATGATGTTGACGACGACGATTCCGACGATGATGCTGATGGCGACTCTGACGACGACGATGATGTTGACGACGACGACGATTCTGACGACGACGATTCTGACGACGACGATTCTGACGACGACGAAAATTAATTTAATATTATGAAAACCTCTCATTTAACATGAGGGGTCCTTTTTTATTTTTGAAAAACTTTATAAAATTAGAGATATATAAAAAAGATACTTGTTGTGTTCTATATGCAGACTGTATTTACTCATTTAAGTCAAAAGGAAACTGTCAGTGTGAAAAAAAGTAATAGTGCTCGAAATGATTTTGTAATATCATTTGGTCCGCATTCTAAAGTTTTTGTGACTGCTGAACATATAATTTTACTTAAAAAAGAAATTGCAAAATATGATTCTGAAAAAGAAATTTAGTTTTAATCCGTTTAAATATAAATATTTAATATTACTCTTTCAAATTAATTTATGGAACTTTCTAGTCCAGATATAAGAATACTTATTGATGAGCTTCAGTATCTTGTAGGTGGTAAGATTCAGAAGATTTATCACGAGAGAAAAGATATACATATGAATATTTACGTATCTGGTATGGGTACAAAAACGATTGTTTTGGGTCAAGGCAAATTCTTTGTAACTTCATATAGTTTAAAACATCGTGATAGTCCAACATCTTTTTGTATGTTTCTTAGAAAACGTTTAAAATCCGTTAGAATTAGTTCTATTGAACAGGTTGGTTTTGAAAGGATTATAATCTTGAAAACTGATATATATAATATTATTTTTGAATTATTTTCAAAAGGAAATGTTATTGTTACTGATAAAGACAACAAAATAATTTCACTTATTGAATCTCGTGATTGGAATTACCGTGTGCTTAAACGAAATGAGATTTATGTGGCACCACCTGAAGTGATTGATGTCCTAAATCTTGATAAGGGTGGTTTAGAAGCCCTATTCAAAAAGACTGATAAGAAACTAGTACCCTTTATTGCACGGGAGATGGGTTTTGGTGGTAAATATGCTGAAGAACTTGCATTTTTAAGCAATATAAAAAAAGATGAACTGTGTAAAACTCTTGACAAGAAACAGATAACATCTCTATATAATTCTATAGAATCCCTTTTGGATACAACTAAAAAAACACCTTTTATTGTCCTTGAAGACAAAAAAAAGATTGATGTGTCTTATGTCAATATCCATAAATATGCTGATTATGATAAGATCAATACAAAAACATTTAATGACGCTGTTGATGATGCATTTGTTTCTGTTATGGCAATTGAACTTGCAAGTGTTGATACTAAGGTCATAGATAAAAAGATATCTTCTTTACAAAAACGTCTAGATATACAGGAAAAATCTTTTCAGCATCTTGAAGAACTTATAATTCAGAATCTGAAAAAAGGTGATATGATTTATGAATATTTTCAAGGTATTGATCGTCTCATTAATCTTGTAATGGCTGAAGTGAATATCTCCGGATGGAATGATATAGAAAAACGAATTAAATTTGAAGATAAAGATATTGTTTTGGGGTCTATAGATACTAAAGATAAAATTGCAAAAATTATAATAGCTAAATATAAAATAAATATTTTATTAGAAGAAGCCATATCTAAAAGTGCTGAAGCTTATTATGCTAAATCCAAATCACAAAAATCAAAACTTCAAGGACTTAGGCTCGCAATAGCGAATACTATGAGGTTGATGCAACAAAAAGATGATGTCGTTATTGTTAAAAAACAGATAATCAAGAAAAAGGATACATCATCTCAAAAATGGTTTGAAAAGTTCCGTAATTTTGAAAGCTCTGAAGGCTTCTTATGTGTAGGTGGGCGTGATGCTACATCTAACGAAATAGTTGTTAAAAAACATGCTGAAAAAGATGATATGATTTTCCATGCAGATATAGCAGGTTCACCTTTTATTGTTGTAAAAACTGAAGGTAAAACGGTTGGTGATGCGACAATAGAAGAAGCTGCTCAATTTACTGCTATGTATTCTAAAGCGTGGAAAGCTAATGCAGGTGTAATTGATGTTTATTGGGTTAAACCCGAACAGGTAACAAAACAAGCACCATCTGGAGAATATATTTCTAAAGGTGGATTTATGATACATGGAAAAAAAAATAATCTTACCTCTGAGCTTAAGGTGGCTGTTTGTATGGTTGATGGCGAGATAATTTCAGGCCCAATAAATGCTATCAAGAAAAAGACAAATAAGTATATTGTCATAATACCTGGTTATACAAAATCAAAAGATCTTTCAAAAATCATGAAAACTAAATTGTTTGAAAAATCAAATAAAGGTGAACAAGATTTATTGCGTAAGATACCAATCGATAAGTTTCAAAGATGCATTCCTTCAGATCGAGGTGAACTTGAACTCAATTAATTTATTCTAATCTTTCTTTCAAGGCAGCACTGATTAAGGGTAATGCGATTGTTGCATCGCAAGTAATATTTGAATACTTAGCTTTGCTTGCAAGTTTTCCCCATGAGATACCTTCATTAAGCTGTGCACCTGAAGAACCTCCTGCATCTGGTCTATCTGTTGTTATCTGTACACCATATTCTGCAGAATGTGGTGAGAATTGGATTGATTGTTGTATATAATTCTTAGGTACACCGCCACCGATATAAAAGACTCCAATCTTTTTTGCAGTCCATGCTATATCTATGATTTCTTTCATATCTTCAAAGGCTAGAATCTTCAGTTTATTTTCTAATATATATGACCATACTTGTAATCCAATTCCAGAATCACTTAAAGCTGGACAGAATATAGGTATTCTTTTTTTAGCACATACCTTAAGTATTGAATTTTCGCAATCTACATTATCTCCAAGAAGCCATAAGAATTCTGTGATGTTTAGTTCTTTTTTAGGAAATGTATCAAATGTCTTTTTGCAAAATGCTTCAAGACCTGTATAGACATCATTATGCATAAATGTGTCATATATTCTATTGATTTTCTTCTTATTTAGTTCTTTGTCATCTACATTTGCATGTCCTTTATAATGATTGTATCCAAGAGCCTCTATTAAGTCATGGGTTAAGTTTGCACCTGTAGTCACAAAGACATCAATCTGCCCCGCATTGAGCATATCTATGATAATCTGTTTCATACCTCCAGGTACCATGGCACCTGCAAGACCCATAAACAATTTACAATCTTTATTTGTTATCATTTCTTCGAGGATATCAACACTTTCAGCGATTTTTCCACCACCCATAACACCCGATTTTGACATTTGTGTTATAAGTTCATTAACAGTCATGTCTTTTTTTGTTTTTACATGGTTAATTTTTGAAAATCCATGCATACTTTTATTACATTCTTTCATATCTTATATTGTGTATCTAAATTATTTAAGATTTATTAACTATCTTAACTAATATTTTTGTGGATGGTATTTTATGGTATTTAATCTTAAACGCATTCAAAAATTATATAAAAGCAAAAAACAGATTGTTGCCGAAAAGAAAAAGAAAGATACAAATTATATGCTCTCTATGGGTGATATGAAAGCCAAAGATGCATATGATAATGAAAACCTCAATATAAAATATTCAATTATATCTACACATGATGCTATTGCTTTTTATAATAAGGCTTTTGAGATGTTTAGATTAAAATCTGATTTGACACAGATTGAAGTTGTTAAGAAAAAAATTAAAGAACTTGAACTGTTTTTAAAACGTTTTACACAAGATGAATTAGATTCGGCATTAATTTTTTCAGATGCTGATATTTTACGAAATATATCTAAAACAAAATATTTAGAAGCAAGATATATTCGAAACATCGATAGGATTGGTTCTATAATGTTATGTTTTGACGCGATTGAAGATTTCAAGAATGCTCTTGAATTATATTCTAGTTATGAGTCTGATAAGAATAATTTAGGCAACATAAAACATGTTAAATCTCATATTAAAGAAGTTGAGACATTTCTAGAACGTTTTAGTGCTGAAGAACTTAAAACTGTTAAAGAAAAAATTGACGCTTTAAAACCAGTTATAGAAGATGATACATCAAAGTCTTCTTTGTAATATTTTTTTAAGGCCTCTTTTATAATGATGTGGTTTTATTATGTTTTTTTCATATAGGTCTTCTATCTGTATTTTATTGTTGATTTCTTGAACGTGTTCTCTTGATTGTTTTTGGTGTATATGTTCTTCATGTGGCATGATAATCTTGAAATACGCATCTATCATAACAACCCAGTTTTCAGTGTTGATTAGGTTGTGATTTATAAGGTTCGTATTTGGATTGTTATTAATTATATTGCTGTTGTTTGTATTGTTGATATTGGTATTTAAGTTATTAATATTATGCGTATTAATCGGGTTCATATTATTATAATGATCTTTAGTTTGTTGTTGAAGTGTTTGTATGTAGTATGAAAACATGATATTTATTTTATTTTTGTTAAAGAACTGTTTAAGGAATGCTTCTATAGATTTGGCTTGAGTCATGCAATTTTGCTTGGTTTCAGCCGGTGTTTTTCCTTCTGATTGTAGATTGACAATGTACTCTGGTGGCTGAAAAGTATCTGGTATTATCTTAAAAGCTGTAAGGTTTGTTCCCTCGATTTGTATCGATTCGGGTAGTTCTGCAAAAGAATGAGCCATAGATTCTTTTTATTATTTATTGCATAAAAAGGTTGTGTTTTTTTGTTGGGCGAATAAAGTTTGTTTGTTGATGATTGGTTATTTTATGTTTTTTTAATTCTTAAGTATTTCTTATCACACACAACAACTTTACCGGACTTCTCGGAAAAACTATGTATCTATCTTTTTTATCTTTAACACCCGAATTAATCCTATGGACCTTGATGATGTTGCAGAGTTATATCCAGTTCTTAAACCTGTAATTGCTGCAATAAAGACTAAAGATAAAGTTAAGACTCTTTTTCCGCCACAAGAACTTGCGATTAATAGTGGGTATCTTGACGGTAAAAATATGCTTCTAGCAATACCAACATCAACCGGGAAAACGTTGATATCCGAACTTGCCATGCTGAAGGTAATCCTAGAACAAAAGAAAAAAGCCTTGTATCTTGTACCACTTAAAGCTCTTGCTATGGAAAAATACAACAATTTCAAAGATAAATATGAATCATTAGGTCTGAAGGTTGTAGTCAGTGTAGGTAATTTTGATAATCAGGATCAGTGGATAAAAGATTATGATATAATAATAACGTCTGTCGAGAAAGCAGATAGTCTGATGCGACATAAAGCCCCCTGGTTTGATGATATCGGAATCGTTGTAGCAGATGAGATTCATCTTCTTGATGATTCTTCACGAGGTCCGACTCTTGAGGTTGTCCTGACAAAAATAAAATCAACTATTAATGCACAGATTATTGGTCTTTCTGCAACTATCGGAAATAAGGAAGAGCTTGCAGGTTGGCTTGATGCAGTCTTAGTAGAATCCGATTTCAGGCCAGTTGTTCTTTTTGAAGGTGTGCAGTTTGATAATTCCCTAATATACAAATCCCGTACAGATGGAAATAAAATCGGATTGAATGATGAAATCCCTTTAAATAAAGTTCTAGATGGCGTTCTAAAATCTGCAAAATATGTGCTTGATAATAAGAGTCAAGCAATTGTTTTTGTTTCAAGTAAACGCGGTGCTGAATCCGAATCAGAGAAAATCGCATCAATCACAAGAAATACTTTATCCTTTAACGAAAAAACGCTTCTTGAAAAATTAAGTGATAGTATAGAACATGCTTTGCCCAGTCCCACAAAACAATGTAAGCGTCTTTCGAAAGTTGTGAAAAATGGTGTGGCATTCCATCATAGCGGACTTATGCATAAGCAAAGGCAACTTATCGAAGATGCATTTAAGGATGGTGTAATAAAGATAATCTCAGCCACAACAACTCTTGCCTATGGTATGAATTTACCTTGCGATTTCTGTATCTTGCGTGACGTTAAACGTTTCTATCCTAGTAAGGGTTATGCTCCTATACCAATCTTAGAATATAAGCAATGTGCAGGTCGTAGTGGAAGGATTAAATATTCAAAGGAGGGTAAATCTATAATACTTGCTAAAAATGAAAATGATGCAAACGAAATCTCCGATTATTTTATACATGGTGAATCTGAAAACATCTATTCAAAACTAGCAATAGAACCTGTATTGCGTATGCATCTTTTGAGTCTGATTTCTACAGAACATATCAATTCAAAAGAGGCTCTTGAAACGTTTATACAAAATACCTTTTATGCATATCAATTTCAAAATCTTGAAGAATTGACATCTAAAATTGATTCCGTTCTTCACAAATTAACAGATTATGGGTTTATAGAATCTGATAATTCAAAGATTTTTGCGACAGAAATTGGTAAACGTGTATCTCAATTATATATTGATCCTGACACTGCAAATATGTTTATCACGGCAATTAAAAGACCTTTTAGATCTAAAGATTCAGTTGAATCTGTGATATCTAATAAATCTGATTTAGATGAATTCAAAACTGGTGCTGAAATACTTGAGGAAACATCTAAAATATTGAATCATGTAAGTCTTATCCATCTCGCATCTTATACGATTGAGATGCGTCCACAACTTAGGATTAATAAGGATGAGCAAGAATCTTTTGAGACCTATCTTGAATCTATAACCCGAAATATCCTTGTTGAAGTTCCTTCAATGTGGGATTTGAAACGAACTGAATTTTTGCAATCTTTAAAGACTGAAATGTTTTTTGAAAGCTGGATAAACGAAGCTACTGATGACACCCTTTTTGACAGATATAAAGTATCACCAGGTGAACTTCGTGCACGTCTTGATAAGATAGATTGGCTTTTGTATACTTTGGAAGAATTTTCAAAAATGCTTAAACTAAGCGAGGTTTATTTTCTAGCTAAAAATGTGCGTTTTAGGATAAAGCATGGAATAAAAGCTGAATTGATACCTCTTGTGAAACTTAAAGGTGTCGGTCGTGTGAGAGCACGAAAGCTTTTCTCAAAAGGCATAAGAACTAATTTAGATATACAGAAAACAGATATACTCGTATTATCACAGCTTATTGGAAACAGTCTTGCTGCAAAATTGAAAGGTGTCGAGTTTGATTCTTCAAAGGCCTCTCTGGAACTTCAAATAAATAGCAATGCACAGAAAAGTCTTGAACATTTTGGCAAAAAAAAGAGTATTTGACTGTAAATATTTATATTCGGCAAGTATAAGTGATATTATGAAGAAACGTCCTATATTCATATTATCTATAGTTTTTTTGATATTGACTTTTTTACAGGCATCAGCATATGCTTTACCTCCTAGTGTTGAATTGATTTCTACTGATTATTTTACATTAACATCAGGAGAAACAAAACAAGTTGTATTGACTGTAAGAAATTACGAGGATGTTGTGGATGTTGTAGATATACATCTTTCAAGTAATTCCGAGCTCAATAATTGGATATGGTTCTCAAACCATAGATATGATTCTAAACGACACGATCTTTCGGTTGTGATGCAACCCTATGACCTGAAACGGATTGTTATCAATATTTTTGGTGGTAATAGTGGTACGTATATAACTGATGGTGTACAAGCAAATGGTCTTAATATAAATGCTGTTGGTATGTCTGGATTTGGAGCGACAAATATTAGTGTTAGTGTGAAACCTGTACCACAAGGATTATTTAAAAGACAAGCTCCTGGTATAACTTTTATACATATATTATTTATAGGTTTTATTGGTTCTTTAGTATTCTTAAAACCTATAAAAATATAATCTTTTTTTTAAAAATAGTGGACTCGATGGGATTTGAACCCACGACTTCTGGCTATCTAAGACCTGCAGGATATTTCTATCCTTATACGAAACGTGATCATATAAGACCAGCGCTCCAAACCAGCCTGAGCTACGAGTCCATATATATTAAAATATAGGACAACTATTATTTCTCAGTACTATAAGGATTAATACTAATATTTAAAAAGATTGTGTTGTGTTGTGTATTTATGGATTCGTTTTTTAACTCAAAAGATCTTCTTATTGATTTATTAGTTGATAGACTTAAATCTGTAGGGTATGAAACTGAAGTTTTTGGTCGCTATTGTTTAGATATTATCGCAAAAAAGGGTACTGATAAACCAATTTTAATAAAAGTTTTACTTAATGTTGATAGTTTTGATAAACGTCATGCTTTTGATCTTAACAAATTATCATATATAATGAATGCATCTCCTATAATTATTAGTTTACGTGGCAGGAATTTTGAGATTTATGAAAATGTAGTACATATGCGTTTTGAAATACCTGTAATTCTTCCAGAAACCCTTTTTAATACCTTAGAAGGTGATTGTGTGTTTACTTTATCACGTAAAGGCAAAACGTGTGTTTTTATAAATACAACAATGCTTAAAGATGCACGATTAGAACAGAATCAATCATTTGAGATGTTATCAAAGGCGTTAAATATATCTAAAAAGACATTATTTCTTGCAGAAAAACATGGTTATCTTACCGATATTCTTGTAGATAAGCTTGAATCTTTTTTTAATAAAGATTTGAAGGAAACTCAAAATCTTTTTGATATTTTAGAAAAAACATATAGTCGTAATAATATGACTTATGCTTTATCTGAAGTAAATGCTCATGATGTGTCTTCTGTAATAGATAATACTATTAAGGATTTAATAGAGCGAATCGGTTTTATAAATTATTTTTTTAGTTTTACACCATCAAATTTGGTAGGTACGCGTAATGGTGATATTATTTTTTGTGAGGTCATAAAAAATAAGCTTGCTGAAAAACAGATTGATGATCTTAAACGTTTTGGCGATTTTTTTAATTCAAAAATAATGATAATTTCTGAAAATGTAAAATATGATATTCCGGGTGTAGCTGTATTTAATTTGTCTGAGATACAGCATATTAAATCCCGTAAAGAATTGTTTGATTTGATTTTAAATCGCGAATAATTATTCAAGTATTTTTATATTATCTATTTTACCATCACCATCCATGTCAAGACCTGATACTACACATGTCCAATTATCTTCACCATTATATTTATCAAGTACCTGTTCTGTGTGTCTTGTGAGTGCAAGAACTGCAGCTTTTGTGCCATTGAAACGATTTCCTGCAATGAGGAGTATGCTTTTATCTTTATCCATTGGGTTTATTATCTTTGCAATAATTCCTATTGAATCTTCATCATAATTCTTTTTAGTTTTTTCAGATATAAGTCCTCTATATGGAAATAAGTCTAGTTTGAATTTGACTGGTAAATAATTATTTATTTCCGAAACAATTATGTTTGTAAGTGGTCCACCTATAAGTATAAGGTTTGATGAATATCCATTTTCAGCTTTTATGTCTATATCAAGTTTTGTTGTGAATTCTTTTGGCATATTTACAAATTGTCCAAGAAAAATACCTATGTCTATCCCATAATGACCATCTCTTGCACGAACCTGATTCTGACCATGTGGATCTGGCGAACCTACAACAATATTTCCATTAAGATTTCCAGCATTCACAAAGGGGTATAAGAACATTTTTAGTTTATCAGATTGTGTTTTTAATGAGAAATCTGCAACTTTAACATCGCCATATGGTAATTCTAATGCAAAGGCACTGTTTGTTATAGTATAATATTTAGCGAGTACACCACCACGTTCTTGTTTAGATTTAATCTCAATAAGACCATTCAATTCAAGTTGTTTTATGTGGTAATAGACTTTTTGTTCATGAAGCCCTAGCATTTTTGCAATTTCTGCGGGGTATCTTGGTTTTTCAGCCAGAAGTTTTAGTATATTCCAACGTGATTCATTAAGTAGACCTTTAAGTTTTTCAGGTTCTGATTCTAACTTAACTTTTTTTGTAAAAAATTTACCATTTATTTCTTTTATGAGGTGTGCCATATTATCACTTATTAATTTAATCTATATTAATTTTAATCAATTAGTTATGAATTATTTTATAATGGTATTATAAATCTGTTAAACATTCTAGTTCTTAACTATTAGTAATGACATAACAATCTTTATATACTCTTATTAATTTTCAATCAAAATATCAAAAAATACTATAATTTCAGTTATAATATAGACATTCATTTTTGCAAAACCTATATAAGCAGGGAGATGTTTAATATATTTAGTGATTAGAGGGTTAAGATGCTTTGGTGCAGAAACCTACAAGCTTATTTATAAGTTCTTGTTGATGCTTAAACCCTACCTAATCCAGGGTATTAAAATAGTGATTATGTGCGTTTAGCTTTAGCTTTAAGGTTATGATCTTTGTTTTCAAAATCCTTTATAAAAAATATATTAGATTGGTTATTTTATGTGTGGTATTGTAGCGTACAAAGGCGATAAAGATGCATCTAAGGTTATAAGGGATGGACTCAAGACTCTGGAATATAGAGGGTATGATTCGTGGGGTATTGCCACAACTGATGATTCTGTTATAGATGTTATAAAAAATATAGGAAAAGTCAGTGAGACTTATGATTCTAATTTAAAAATCTCAAATAATGGCTCAAATAAGGGTATAGGTCATACTCGGTGGGCAACTCATGGTGGTGTTACTAAAGAAAATGCTCATCCACATTTATCTCAAAATGGTAAGATTGCTGTTGTACATAACGGTATAATCGAAAATTTTCAAGAACAGAGAACCTTTTTAAAAAAACAAAATTTTTCATTTTTATCTGATACAGATACAGAAACAATACCAAATACCATCGAATATCATATGGGTCGTGGTTATGATTTTGTTGAAGCTGCAAAACGTTCATTTGAGCATATGGATGGACAATATGCTGTAGTTGCTTTAAATCATGACGGTAAAATTGTTGCAATAAGACGTGAAGCACCACTTGTGCTTGGCATCGGGTTGAATAATGAGATTTTTATCGCGTCGGATGTGACTGCATTTCTTGAACATACTAAAAATGTGATATTTCTTGAAGAGAATGATATGGTAATTGTTGATGGTTCTTTTGAGATTTTTAATCTCTATGAAAATTGTGTTGTAGAACGTCCAATCTCAAGAATTGATTGGGATAATGAAGCAGCAAAAAAAGGCGATTTTGATCATTTTTTTATGAAAGAAATTCTAGAACAAGCAGATGTTATAAATCGTATTGCAAATATTGAACAAAGTATAATAACAGACACTGTTTTTGATATTAAAGCTGCAAAAGGTGTATATATTGTCGCTTGTGGTACTGCAGCATATGCATGTATGTCGGGTTTATATTTGTTTTCAAAATTAGCAAAGATGCACATTAATTTCTGTGTTGCATCTGAGTTTGAGCATTTCAAACATTTTCTAACTGAAGATAGTCTTATTATTGCAATATCGCAAAGTGGGGAGACTGCAGATACACTTTCAGCAATTCGTGCTGCAAAATCAAAAGGGTCAAAAGTCATATCTATAACAAATATGGTTGGTTCGTCTATTATGAGAGAATCTGATAAATCTATATTGCAGAAGGCGGGACCTGAGATCTGTGTGCTTTCAACAAAATCGTATACATCGCAGCTTGCAATAATTGCTCTTATAGTGTATGAGATGGATGGTCATTTTGATGAAGGTATTGCTAGTTTAAGAGAACTCTCTAGATATATTTATTATCTTACATCAAAAAATTCAAGAGATTTTATTAAATCCTTATCAGAAAAGCTTAAAGATGTAGAGCATATTTACCTTCTTGGTCGAAATCTTCAGTATCCTACAGCTCTTGAAGCTGCTTTAAAGATTAAAGAAGTGTCATACATACATGCTGAAGCTTATGCTGGTGGCGAATTAAAGCATGGTAATATTGCACTTATTAGTGAAGGAACGCCTTGTATCATATTTACATCGGATCAGACCGAAAAAGCGATTTTAAGCAATGCTATGGAAGTCAAAGCTAGAGGCGCTTTTGTGATTGGTTTAGGTCCAAAAGATAATGAAATTTTTGATTTTTTCATAAAAGTACGTGATGCCGGCGATCTTAATCCCATTGTGCAGATAATTCCTATGCAAATACTTGCGTATCAGCTTGCACTTCTTAGGAATTGTGATCCTGATAAGCCACGAAATCTTGCAAAGAGCGTTACAGTTAAATAAAATTTAAGATACTATTATAATTATTAGATTAATTTGATGAACTTTAAAATCTAAATATGTAAAATTTAAATCATATGTTAAATCGTATGTTAAATCGTATGTTAAATCGTATGTTAAATCGTATGTTAAATCGTATGTTAAATCGTATGTTAAATCGTATGTTAAATCGTATGTTAAATCGTATGTTAAATCGTATGTTAAAATGGTGTTAAAATGTCAATATTTAAAGCTTATGATATTAGGGGTATTTATAGTAAAGATCTAGACGATCCTATTATGGAACGTATCGGTAAATCTTTAGGCGCTTTTATGGCACACAAAACGCTTGGAAATACTATTTGTCTTGGTTATGATATTCGTGAATCTAGTAAGACTCTTACAGATGCGTTTCTTAAAGGTGTAACGTCTGTAGGTATTGATGTACTTTTTGTAGGTAGAACTGCTTTAGGTTCTTCACTTTATACTGGTTATACAAAAAAGACCGCTGTTTCTGCATTTATTACAGCATCTCATTTACCTGCAGAATGGAATGGTATTAAATTTTTTTATAGCGATGGTGTTGGTTTTAAAATTGATGAAAATGCCTTGATTGAAAAAATCTTTAATGAAAATATTTTTGAAAAATCTAATAAGATTGGAACTATAACAAAATTAGATCCCTATCCAGATTATTTTGATTATATGTCAACGACTTTTGATATAAAGCGAAAGCTTAAAGTTGTTGTTGATTGCGGTGGCGGTAGTATGTGTTTTACAGCACCCAACATATTGAAATCAAATAATCTTGATGTTATAAAACTTTTTTGTGATGTTGATCCGCATTTTTCAAAAAGACCCAGTGAACCAAAGGAAGAAAATCTTAGTATGTTAACTAATAAAGTGTTGAGTGAAAAAGCAGATTTTGGTGTGGCTTTTGATTGTGATGGTGATCGTGCTGTAATTGTTGATAATAAAGGTCATGTTATTGGAGCTGATATTATTGCATCAATACTTGCAAAAGCTATGTTAGACCAAGGTCATAAAGGTACTGTAATTCTTAATGTTGAATGTTCTATGCTTATGGAAACTATTCTTAAGCCTCTTGGTGTCAAAATTTTAAGAATTCCTGTTGGTCATACTTATATGTCTATTGAAGCGAAAAAGATTCCAGATGCCTTAATTTGTGTTGAGTCTTCAGGTCATTTTGTGTATCCTCGGTACTTTTTATTGGAAGATGGTTTAATGACACCTCTTAAAGTTGCTGAATTATTATCAAACGGAAATCAGAGCCTTTCAGAACGTATTTCTGAACTGCCAGTGTATCCCAAAAAACGAATTAATTTTGTTTGTGCTGATAATATAAAATTCAAGGTTATAGAAAATCTTAAAACTAAACTAAAGGCTAAATATGAAAATATTAATACCTTAGATGGCGTTCGTATCGATTTTGATAATGGTTGGATTCTGTTACGTGCATCAAATACAGAACCTCAAATAAGGATTACATCTGAAGCAAAAGAACTGAAAATACTTAAAAACAATATTGATGTGTTCTCAAAAATTCTTGAAGAAACAATTAAAAGTTGTGATTGATATGCAGGCGGTAATACTTGCAGCTGGTGTGGGCAAACGGATGAGGCCTTTTAGTTATATTAGGCCTAAGCCTATGATGCCTATATTAAATAAACCCATTTTGGAACATACTTTAGAAGAGTTACAAGGGCTTGTTGATGAAGTTATAATTGTTACAAGTTATTTAGAACATAAAATCCAGGATTATTTCGGAGCGTATTTCAAAGATATTAGGATTATGTATGTGACACAAAAAAAGTCTTTAGGTACAGCACATGCTTTGCTTTCAGCACATTCTTTAATTAAGAATCGTTTTATTGTATTAAATGGTGATGATTTATACAGCAATGCGGATTTTAAAAATATGTTGAAATATAAATATTGTGTTCTTGCAAAATCTGTTGATAATCCAGAATCTTTTGGTATTCTTACACTTTCAGGAAATAAGATCATCCAAATTATTGAGAAACCTAAAAACCCGCAAACAAATATAGCAAATACTGGTGCGTATGTTCTTGATAAATCTATATTTAAGATTATTAGTTATCTTGATAAATCTGAGCGCGGCGAATATGAACTTACTGACGCCGTATCAAAATTATTAGATTTAGATGATGTTTATTGTATTATGGTAGAAGATTTATGGCTTTCTATAAGATACTTACATGATGTCTTATATGCTAACACCTTTAAGTTAAATAAACTTGCAGGGCTGTACAAACAATCTATTATTAGTCCCCTAGCAATCGTTGAAAATCAATCATCTTTAAACGGTTTTGTTAAAATCGGAAAAAACACAATTATTAAAAATGGCACATATATAGAGGGGCCTGTTATAATTGGTGATAATTGTGTTATTGGTCCAACTGCATTTATACGCTCTGGAACAACTATAGGAAATAATTGTCATATTGGAAGTTTTTGTGAAGTAAAAAATAGTATTGTTATGAATAACACAAAAATTCCTCATCTTTCATATGTTGGAGATTCTGTAATTGGGGAAAACTGCAATCTTGGTGCTGGAACAAAAACAGCTAATTTAAGGCATGATTGTCTGCCTGTTAAGATAACTTATAATGGAGAGACTGTTGTTGCTAGTGATCTTATTAAAGTTGGTACTTTTATAGCGGATTACACAAAAACAGCAATTGACACAAAATTGAATCCTGGTGTTGTTATTGGTCCGTTTTCATGGACTTTACCAGGTTCTTATGTCTCTGGTGTAATACCTCCATTTCATCTTCATATGCGTGATTCAATAAGCACTATAAAAGAAAAACATATTGATAGTATTGTAAAAGAAGATTGCGATAAATTATTGCTTAAAAAGCTATATTCTGAAATGATTATTTAAATTGTATACTCACATGAACATATAAACAAGACATATAAAACTTCGTGTTGAAAATAATTTATTAAATTATACAAATATCTTGTAATAGTTTATAAGATTTTTTTTGTATATTATTCTATTTAAAATATAAAATACGGTTAAGAGTGTGAATTGATATGAACAACGGATATTTTGGTCAACAGCCAATTATAGTAGTACCAGAAGGTACATTACGTGAGCAAGGTAAAAATGCTCAGAAATCAAACATAGCTGCAGCAATAATTGTTGCTGATGCGGTACGAACAACACTTGGTCCAAAAGGTATGGATAAGATGCTTGTAGATGCTATGGGTGATATCGTCATAACAAATGATGGTGTAACAATCTTGGAAGAGATGGAAATACAGCACCCTGCAGCTAAAATGGTCGTTGAGGTTGCAAAGACACAAGATTCAGAAGTTGGAGATGGTACAACAACAGCTGCAATACTTACTGGTGAATTACTAAAAAAAGCAGAAATTCTTCTTGAGCAAAAGATACATCCTACAATAATCACACAGGGTTATAGGATGGCAAAAATAAAAGCTCTCGAATTACTTAATTCTATTGCTATGGATGTTACAATAAAAGATAAAGATACTTTGATTAGTATTGCAAAAACATCAATGACTGGTAAATACAGCGAGATTGGTAAAGAGCATTTAGCAGATATCGCAGTTGATGCTATATTACAGGTCGCATCTAAAGAGAATGGGGAAGTTATAATCGATATGGACCAGATAAAAATAGAGAAAAAAGTTGGTGGCTCTATTGATGATACAAAATTTATAAGTGGTCTAATTTTAGATAAGGATCGTGTACATAACGCAATGCCTACACAAGTTAAAGATGCAAAAATTTTACTTCTTAATGCTGCAATCGAAGTTAAAGATACTGAAACTGATGCTCAGATAAGAATTACAGACCCATCTCAGCTTCAAGCATATGTAGATCAAGAAGAAACTATGCTTAAGAATATGGTACAGAAAGTGATTGATTCTGGTGCAAATGTATTATTCTGTCAGAAAGGTATTGATGACCTTGCACAATATTATCTTTCAAAAGCAGGAATTTTTGCTGCAAGAAGACTTAAGAAAAGTGATATGGATTCACTTTCAAAAGCAACAGACGGTAATGTTTTAACAAGTCTTGATGACATAAAATCAAGTGATTTTGGTCATGCTGGTCTTGTTGAAGAGAAAAAAGTCGGTGGCGAAGCTATGATTTTTGTTGAGAAATGTAAAGATCCAAAAGCTGTATCTATTTTGATTCGTGGTGGAACTGCGCATGTCATTGATGAAATTGAAAGAGCTATGAAAGATGCACTAGGTGGTGTTTCTTCTAGTATTTCTGTTGGTAAAGTTGTAGCTGGTGGCGGTGCTTCTGAATGTGAAGTTGCAAAAGCTCTTAGAGCTTATGCAGATAAAATTGGTGGTCGTGAACAGCTTGCTATAAACGCATTTGCTGATGCTATCGAAGTAATACCAAAAACACTTTCTGAAAATGCTGGTATTGATTCAATAGATGTGCTTGTTGAATTACGGCAAAGGCACGATAAAGGTGACATATGGGCTGGTATTGATGTATTCAAAAACAAAGTTATTGATATGCATAAAGAAGGTGTTCTTGAACCTTTGAAAATTAAGACTCAAGCAATATCTAGTGCAAGTGAAGCAACTGAAATGATTTTAAGAATTGATGATGTAATCTCTGCAAGCCGACTTGGTGGTGGTCATGCTCCTGATATGGGTGGTATGCCTCCAGGTATGGGTGGTATGGGAATGTAAAGGTTAAAACCTTTACTTTTTTAATTTTTTTAAATTTATATTGTCTTAATTACTCATTCTTTTTCTTAACTTTGTTATTTTTTTGATTCTTATTTGTCAGATGGAAAACTATATATACTACAAAAAACTAACTAATATTCATAACATGTGACGGTAATTAGTTTTATTGCTGTTTTTTAATACTTAAGAGGGATTAAAATGCCAAATGATGATGCAAATATATATGGTTCTGATAATGATGATTATGAAGTAGTTCCTTTGACACCAATAAGACGTCTTGAGAAAAGATTAACTACCGTTGAATCTACTAGATCTCTTGGAAATCTTGAGCGGCTTATGGATAAAATTATTGATATGGTTGAACTTAATCAAAGAATTGTAGATGAAATGATAAAAGCAAATACTGGTTTAAGAGATACAGTAGGTATTCTTGTAAATAAGATGGATAGTCTTAATGATAAAATTACAAATTTTGTAAATATTGTTGCTGAT
Source organism: Nanobdellati archaeon (assembly GCA_019429005.1). Classification (GTDB taxonomy): domain Archaea; phylum EX4484-52; class EX4484-52; order EX4484-52; family GLR71; genus JAHYJR01. The sequence goes on from JAHYJR010000005.1 coordinate 54,027, forward strand.
GCTGGTAAAGAAGAAAGTGAAGAATCTGATTCGATTATAGCTGTGAAAGGAATTATTGAACCACTTATACAAAATATTGTTAATACTAATGAAAAGCTTATAAAAAGTAATGAGCTTGTAACAACAAGTTTATCTACAATTGATAAACGTCTTAAGAGGTTACAACCGGGTTCGGATGTTCAACAATCTATGCCAACAGCACAACCACAAGGTTCATATCCTCAAGGATCACAAGGTAATACAGGATATACTCAATAAAATGTGATATTATGAAATTAGGTACAAAAACGCTAGAATATTTTCTTTTAGTATGTCTTGCAATAATTGTTGTTTTAAATTTCATGTTACTTACTGGTGCAATGTTATCTGGTATAGATAATACTGATTTGTTGAATATGTTTGTATTATTGATATTAGGTACACAGTTTGTGATTACTATCATATTGTTGAGAATTTATGAGCAATTATCAACAAAAAAACATTAGTTAACAAAAAAAGTAATTAATAAAAAAACATAATATTTCAAAAAATTATATTTGAGGGATTTAAATGGAAATGAAATTTTTCGCTAAAAAACGAAAGGGTGTAACACCCATAATTGCGATTGTACTTCTGCTTATGATGACAGTTGCAGCAGGCGGTATGGCTTGGCAGTTCATACAAAGTACAATGGAACAGCAGCAACAATCTGCTGAGAAAGAATTGACTAAAATGAGTCAGTCACAGCTTAGTGTTCTTGAAGGTAACGGTACTGTTGGTACAGGTACAATGATTTCCTTTTTTATAAAGAATCCTGGTGCTGGTTCTAGTTTGACTCTTTCAGATTCTATTGTAAAAATCAATGGTTATCTTGATAAGAGTTTAACTTCAACAGAAGGTATATTTTCAGGTAGTTGTACTGCAGGTATAATCGCTTCAGGTTCTACATGTTATTTAAATATGGATTTAACTAATGCTGAAAATACAGTAAAGTTTCCAAATGTTGGTAATACTTTGAATGTTGAAATTATTTCAAATACTGGACAGACTATAATATATTCCTGTACGCCTTCAAGAGTTGTTGGTGGTATTGGTTACTGTTAAATTTAATTTAAGTTAATGTTTAAACACATTAACTTTTTTATTTTTTATTTTTTTTCTAACAACTATCTATATATACAATAAAAATCAATTATTTTTATGTCAAAAGATAATAGCCCAATTGTTTCTATATCAATACTATTATTGTTATCAATGACGATATTCGCATTAAGTGCATCTTTATTATGGGTTGAAACTATTGGTACTAATCAATCCGATTCTCTCTCAGATCTTATTATTATACAAAAAGAAAAAATAAGTAGTTTAGATCAATCACAAGATTTATCTAATATTGGTATCACAGATAATAATTTACAAGATTCATTTATATCTGATTATAGTTATAAATAATCCCCTTTTTTTATCAAAAATATATATGCTAATGTGTATAATATAATGTATGAGATCTTGTATTAGTCGTAATTCTAGATATCGAAAAGCACAGACTGAAGTTATCACTATAATGATACTTACAACTATTGCTATAGCGATGGTTAGTGTAAGTTATATCTGGGGAAAACCTCTTATACAGAAAAGCCAGACAAAGACAGATATTGAGCAAGCAAAAAATTTTATGTTTACTTTAGAGGATGCTATTCGTGATGTATCTATTTATGGAGGGCAAAAAGTTCTTAATATTGATTTAAAAGGTACTCTTAAAGTGGATGGTGCGACACAAATAGCTGATGGTTCTTATAATAATCTCAATAAGGATAATTGGATAACCTATACCATTAAAACAAAAACAGTGGGTACTAGTATTTCTGATTGGGTTCCTTTAGATGGATTGAGTCCAATACGTTCAGAACAGTTTTCTGGTACTGCTACGGATTCCGTGGTAATTAATGATACAACTTGTACTGGTGTATCAATTGATTGTATATCAAAAACCGCAAGTGTATCTGGTTGTGGTATTTATGGTAGTGCAAATGGTCTTGAGGGAACATCTTTTACTTCAAAACCCGAATATAAACTAAGTTATGTGCATTGTGCATCAACACCTTATTTTATAACTATATCTGGACCCGAAATACCAGTTCCAGGTATTATCGGTACAAATAAAGCTGGCGTTGTTATGACTAAAGCAAAAGGTATTGGTAGTGAATATGAAGTTAATTATAAACTCGCATATAGAGAACTTGACGATTTAACTAGTGGAAATGGTTATCTTATTCAACTTGTTAAAGGTGGGAATACCTTTGTTGGTGAAGGGCAACATAAAATATTTATAAAATCTGATAGGGATAAGGTTTTTGATGATATTAATATAGTTTCACAAGTAGGTGGACCTGTTACAATAATGCCCGTTGTTATATATATAGAATAATTGTTAAAATAGTATTATAGGTGTAAAATAATTAATTTGAGACCGCTATTATCTTATCGAAGAAAAGGTCAGAATATGACCTTGGAAGAGGTAATGCTTATTGCAGTTGGTGTTATGATCCTTATGGGTACCTATTCATCATTTGTGTTTATGAAAACACAAGTATCTTATAAAATACAAGAAAGTTATGGTGAAGAAGTATTGAACTATGTGATTTCAAACATATATAAGTTGATAGATCTTAACTTGACTGACGGCTATATCATGATTGAACTTCCTGATGTCATAGGTGAAGATTATTATATTATTTCAAAAGGTGTCAAAAAAAATGATATTATGTTAAAATTTAATAATGGTCGTATATTGTCTAAGAATGCAGGTATTAGTGTCTTTGGACAATCAGCAAGTACGGATAAATGGATTATGCTTAATTATTATAATAATTCAATACAATTAAAAGGGGTTAATGAGTAATATGAAAGTTTCAGTTAAAAAATCATTTTCAAAACTTGCAAAGTCTTATAATACGTATAGATTAGCCTCTAATAAAAAAGCACTTTTTATGGAACAAAATGATGGTAATTCATCTACAAATAATATTAATAATAATACTAATACTAGTTCTATTACGCACGTAAAAGAAATTGTTAAATATGTTGATTCTAAAGATAGTTCAAATAGTGATAATAAACAGTATAATGATGGTTCTAGTGAGGATGTTGATTATACTCCGGTAGACATAGGTAATTTGTTTGTCACTAAGAAAAATATACTTAAACAACATGAACATGAGTTGGAGGAGGTTGACGTAAAATATCCTGTAACTCCTGTTGCACCAAAAAATGGTGAGAAAATATATGCTTGGGTAAATATTAAATGGGACAAAACGGATAATTCTTTAGTATATTACATAATTGAACCTTATGTGACTGCAGAAGATCTAAAACGTATAGATCAGATAAAAAAAGTTATTGAAGAAGAAATAGATATAGATTTTCAATCTTTCAATAAGGAAAGTGCAAAAGATTATCTTACAGATAATTTGAAGGTCATTATTGACCGTTTTGGTGTTACAATTGGTGCCGAGAAAATGGATGTTTATAAGTATTATGTTTTACGTGATTTTATAGGTTTTGGGGCATTACAACCAATATTAGATGATGAGAATATTGAAGATATTAGTTGTGATGGTTCTGATATACCTATATTTGTATACCATAGAGATCCTCGTTTTGGTTCAATTAAAACATCCGTTCTGCTTGATGATGCTTATCTTGATGATCTTGTTATGAAAATGGCTCAAAGGTCAGGTAGGAGTATATCTATGGCAGAACCTATTTTACAAGGTGCTCTTCCAGATGGGTCTAGGGTACAAGCTACTCTTGCAACAGATGTTGCAACACGTGGTTCTAATTTTACAATACGTAAATTTTCAAAAGAACCACATACACCCGTAAATATGCTTAAATATAAGACAATGGATTCTAAACTGTTATCATATCTTTGGTTTGCTATAGAAAATAGTAAATCTGTATTTGTTGTTGGTGCAACTGCTGCAGGTAAAACATCTCTTCTTAATGCATTATCTCTTTTCATAAAACCAGATTTTAAAATTGTAAGTATTGAAGATACTCCCGAAATACAGTTACCTCATGAGCATTGGGTTGCAGAAGTTGCTCGAACTGAGACTGAAGAAGGTCCCAAAAAGAAAGGTAGTGTTGATATGTTTGAGCTTCTTAAGGGTTCTTTAAGGCAAAGACCCGATTTTATCATAGTGGGTGAAATTAGGGGTATTGAAGCTAGTGTACTTTTCCAGCAAATGGCAACAGGGCATCCTGGTATATCAACATTCCATGCAGATTCAATAGAAAAAGTTATTGATAGGCTTACTACAAGACCAATTAATTTATCTCCAACACTTCTTGAAAATCTTGATATTGTATTATTTGCAAAACGTCTTAGGTATAAAAATGGTTATATAAGGCGAGTTGTTGAAGTTCGTGAGATCATAAAATATGATACTGAAAAGAAAAAATTGATAACAAATAAAGTATTCTCATGGGATCCTTTAACAGATACGTTTAAAGTTGCTGCAACTAGTTATCTTCTTGGAAAAATTTCAAAACAAACAGGTATTAGTCAAAATGAAATTAAAGAAGAGATTAAAAATAGAATGAAAGTTCTTGAATGGATGGGTGATAAGTATATAACTCATTATAAACGGGTTGGTGAAGTGATAAAATCCTATTATAATAATCCCTCGGATATATTGGAAATTATAGATGGTGAGAGTAAAAATTGATATAGTTTATCCCTATATCTATTTCATATATTAGATTGATACAAGTATATTTTGATATTGTTTATTAGGTTGGTTATATGTCTTCTTCATCTTCAAATAATTCTTTAACAAATGCATTTAAAGCAATATCTGTAAAATTATTTGGAGGTCTTGTACAAAATTATCTTGCAGACCATTTAGTATTTTTAAGAAAACAAATGAAAAAAGCCGGTTTAAGTACGTCTCTTATTGATTATGTGTCAATGTCAATATTGACAAGTATCATAGTTTTTGTTTTAGTGACCTTATCAATAACTGTCGTTGCAACATTAATAGTTTCGAATATTATAATTGGTGCATTTCTTGGATTTTTTTCAGGATTTATATCAGGGGTGGGGATTTTATTTTTATTTTATACATATCCAGATATTTACATAGGTGAGCGTAAGAAAAAAATAGAATCTGATATGCCTTTTGTTATGCTTTATCTTGCAGCTATGGCAGGTGGCGGTACACCTCCTGTTGCTATGTTTAGAACTTTAGCAAAATTTAAAGAGTATGGTGAAGTTGCAAAAGAAGCTGAGAAAATTGTTGAAGAAACAGATGTTCTTGGTATTGATGTATTGACTGCATTTAAAAACGCTGCTGAGCGAACACCCTCTGATCAATTAATTGATCTTTTGTGGGGTATGCGAACTGTTATAAAATCAGGTGGTGACCTTAAAGTATATCTTAGAGAACGAGCAAAAATAACTATGTCTGAATATCGTCGTCGTCTTAAGCAATTTACCGAACAGCTCGCTATGATGACTGAGATGTATATTACTTTAGTTATTGTCGGTTCTGTTTTATTTGTAATAATAACTGCAATTATGGGTGCAATGGGTGGTTCTGGTTTTGGTCCAATTATAGTTGGTTCACAATTAGGTCTTGTATTCCTTTTACTTCCTGTAGCTTGTATAGGATTTATTGTATTTGCAAAGAGTATATCACCAAAAGCTGATTAAGTGAAATATATGGCTAATAATGAGATTAAATCAAAAACAAAGATAAATACAAGTTCTATTTTAAAGTATGGTTCAATATTTTTAGGTTTTGTTATAATCTTCGTTGGTGCTACTTTTTTAATGTCTGGTGCATCAAAACAGGTTGGTATGGTACTTTTTATGGTTGGAGCTCTTGTTTCAATTGTACCTTCATCAATTTTATCTTATCTTCATTTTTCAAAATATCGTAATATGGAACTTGAATTTCCTAGATTTTTAAGAGATTTAGGTGAAGCAAAAAAGAGTGGTATGACATTTCCACAAGCGTTTGTATCTAGACGAGATACTAAATATGGTCAATTATCAGAGGAAATCAGAAAAGCTAGTAATCAATTATCATGGGGTATACCGTTTTCAAAAGTATTGACTATGATAGTAGAACGTTTAAAAGAAAGTGCACTTTTAAGACGAACCTTTACTATAATTATAGAAGCATTTAATGCGGGTGGTGATGTTAGTGAAGTTCTTGATGATCTTTCTAATGATGTTCAAACACTTAAGGAAATTGATGCTGAACGTACAAGTGCACTATCTCAACAAGTTATAATGATGTATTTTATATCTTTTTTATTTTTAGGGATAATATTGATGCTTTTCAATCTTTTGATACCTATGCTTAGTGCAGATGGTCTTGGTAGTATTTCAGGTGCTGAGGGTGGTGCTCTTGTATATTGTGAATATGCAGAATTTTTATGTAGTTTATGTGATGGTTTTAATTGGGAAGGTACTGTTGCTGCTAAACAAGCTTCATATAATGATCGAGTAACTGCAAGACAACTTTGTTATTTTAAGAGTCTATTTTTTATGATGGCCTTAATTCAAGCGATTGGTAGTGGTCTTATCTCTGGTGAAATGAGTGAGGGTTCTGTTAAGGCGGGTGTTAAACATTGTCTTATATTAGGTATTGTGACTGTAAGTATCTTTATGATTGCTTAATGGTGTTTTTTAATGAAATTATATAATCGTTGTGTGTATAAAAAACGTCAAGGTCAAGTCAATATTGATTTTATAGGTGGTTTTCTTCTTTTTATGGTTTCAGTCATTTATATCTCAACATCAGCTATAAAGATAATACCTTTATATCAAGAAAAGGTTGAATCTGATAATAATAGGCTAGAGCTTTGGACACTTTCTGAGCGTTTTATAAATTATGTTGAAAGTGAACGTTTTGTATTAGATCCTGAAAAAATGGATGACCTAACAACTATGAATTATGATGCAATCAAAAGATTATTGGGTGTTGATGAAACGAATAATTTTGTTTTAAGAGTGTATCAATACCCCATAATTACTACTGAAAAAGATATTAATGGTGATTATATTGGTATTGGATCATTTAGTGGTACAGATGTTATGTTCAATGTAACAGATACAGAGGTTTTAATAAATGGCAAATCTTTTGATTTAGGTGATGCTAAAATATTATCAGAGCGTGTATATACTATTGATGAGATTGATCCTTATCAAAAATATGTCATTTTAAAAACAGTACTTATTGAAAAAGATGATATTTACGAGATTAAGAAAAGTACAAGCCAATTAGTACGTTATAGTACCTATGATAATTTTATAACAAGTATAATAATAACGTATTTTTAGTTGTATCTAATATGTTAAATAATACGGTATGTATGTTAAATAATAATGGTGACCTGATGTTTCATAAAAAAAAATCACATTTTAAAAGACGAAAAGGTTATTTTCATTCAATTGAAGGTATTCTTGCAGTGCTTCTTTTAATTGGGTATATAGGTGGTGTTTTTTATAGACCTTCAACATTAACAGATTGGGATTCCGCAAATTTACGTCAAGAACTTTCAGATTATTTAGGATCTCTTGAAAAGACTAATTTGATTGATCTTATACTTGAAAACAAACCTGATGATTTTAAGAGGATAACTGCTAGTTTTTTTGATCCAGAAAAAGATTTTTCGCTTTCAACAGAGAATCTTTTGAAGCCAAAGCTTATTGTAGGTGTTCTTACAGGAGATACTACTTTGTTTAATATGTATAAACGAAACATTACAGATAATATTTATGGTACTGATTATAGGGCAACTGTTAATAATAGACGTGTTGAAATTGTTGTGTTACAGACAAATTTTACTGAAGCACCGTGGGGTGGTTATAATGTTCTTGTAATCCCTGTGTCTGGAACAGAATCACAGATATCAGCAACACTTGGAACTCAAGGGTATAGTTCGGTTATAAATATGACCTATTTTAAGACCTTTAGTAATAATGCTGGTGGTATTGTATTGGTCTCAGATATACCTAATTCAAATATTCTAGATTATACATTCATAAAAACGTTTTTAAATCTGGCATGGTCTCAAAATATAACAGATCCTACTGGTTCTTTTTCATATCTTAATGATATTAATCCAAAAGAGATAAGTTATGAAGCACTTAAATATTTTTCATATATCCCTCTTGAGATAAATACAGAAACTAGTGGTGAAAGGAATACGTCTATAGAATTTTTTGAAACTAATGTTACAGATGGACCTGGTTTTGTTGATGTGCATCTTGCCGAAACAGATTATCGTCTGGGAAAAGCATTTTGTACTGTAAACCTTGTTGAACCTTGTGGTGGTGATACAAGAGCGACTCTTGATTATACATATACGCTTTGGTCTACAAATAGTATTTATCATTATACTACATTAAATCTTAAGCGAGAAAATTATGGGTTTGTAACGACCCAATCTGGTTCAAATACTATATATGATCGTGTTTTTATAGATTATGATAATAATGATGATTTGACAACATATTATTTTACAAATGATACAGTACAATATTCATTAGATGAGCTCACAGGCCCTTCAAATGCAACACTTTCATTTGATTTTCAACCAACAACTGATGGCCTTGCACAGATTTTAATAACTGTTGAGGCTGTAGGTGAAGAACCTAGTGAAACTGCAATCTATTTTAATGGTGTCTTTTTTGGAAATACTAGTGTTATCTCTTCAGATTATAATATTACACAATGTGATAATTCCATATCTTTATGTAATTATACAGTATTAATTAATGTTACGGATTTATTAGTAACGGGTTTGAATCATATTGAGTTTTTCAATTATTTGGGCGGTATTCCTTTAGATGAAGTATTATATCATAATATCTCAGCAACACTTACAACTGTAAGGGGTTTTTCAGATGGAACTACATTTACTGTTGATAATAATAATTACACAATAATAGAAATTGAACCGAAAGGTTTATATGTTAAATTATCAATTGATACGCCTCATGAATTTATAACACTTAATACAAACAGTTTTGTATATCCTGCTAATAACTTTTCAAATTCAGCTGAAAATGATTCATATTTTGTTATTATGTATGATAATGCCTTAAATGTATTGGGTGGAAATATTCCCGTATCTATTGTAAATTATCTTTTAACTGGAAGCCGTAATGCTTGGGTTGTCAATAATTTAAAATCTCAAGATGAATGGCATATCTTAAGATCTCTAATATTTTTTGTTTCAGATCATCACGATGATTTTATCTTTACACCGCAAGCATTAGGTGATGTTGTGACAACAAGAAATACTATGCTTTCAATTGGCAATATTTATCAACCTTATTGGATTGATTTTAGGGGGTGGTATCGTGTTTAATTTTATTTTAAGTAATTTCAATAAAAAACGAAGAAAAGGTCAGTTTATGATTATCGGTGCGGTAATCGTTGCTGTTATGCTTTATAAGGTTGCAGCTATACTTAATGAGAATCAACATTTTGATCCATCCTTTGCTCAAAAAGATATTTCAACAAATATCTTTAAAGATATAGAATTAGGTCTTTATAAGACTGCGACAAATAATCATATTTTTGATAATGATGTACTTGAACTTGTAAATTTTTATAAACGGTTATATCTGCGTGAAGGTTATTATATAGATATTTATGTAAATGAATCTTATAATTATTCTAAGCCAACTTCTATAACATTTAGTTCAAAAATGTTAAATTATCATAAAGATTTAGTGCTTTACGTTGTTGATTCTAAGGATTGCACTCTTTTTGAAACTGAAGATCGTTGTGATTTTATAGATCCTGTTTTATGCTCTTCAATACAAGGTCAAGGTCTTAGTTGTCCAGAACCTGGTTATTTTATAGATAATTGTTGTAAAAGTTATAAAAAATGCTGTTGATTATATTCTTATATGGAAACTGTATATTTGAAATTTGCATATCTTGGGGATAACTTTAGTGGTTTGCAAATGCAACCTCATTTTTTAAAATTGAGGACTGTTGAGGGTGATATTGTAACAGCCTTAATTGATTTGGGTATAATCATAAGTAAAACTGAAAATTCTGTAAGAGTTTTGAGTCGAACTGATAAAGGTGTCTCTGCAATATTTAATATAATTAGTTTTAAATCAGATAAAACCTTTAAAATAGGTATGTTAAATAGTATTTTGAAGAATGATTTATGGGTTCTTGCAAAATCAATTCCCAAAGAATCGTTTGATTCTATTAAAACAACTTCAGCATTTGGTAATCGTTTCAAAAAAAGATACAGATATCTGCTTTTTGGTAATTATAATATAATTAAGATCAAAGAAGCACTTTTTTTATTTTCAGGAACTCATGATTTTTCAAATTTTTCAAAACGAGATCTAACAAAGAACAAATCACCTATAAGAACAATTGAAGTTAAAGTTACAAGAAAAAAGTATTTGCCTGATGTATTAATAATAGATATAAGGGGTAAAGGTTTTTTATGGCAGATGGTACGTCGTATTATTCAGTGTGCTGTTGATTATGCTAATGATAAAATTTCACTTGATAAGATCTCAAGACTTCTTGATGGTGCTGACACAAAAAGTATCAAACCTATAGCTGCAAAAAATCTTATGCTTTTTAATGTTGATTCTGAAATAATTTTCGAAAAAGATGATTATCATGCAATTAAATTTTTAAAGACCTTGCGGGATGATGCTGTTCGGAAAGCTGTATTTTTTGATAATTTAATACGTTAATTTATATTATATCGTTTGAGTGTATTTTTTTATATATTATAATATGACTATAATACGTTATGTTTATATTATACAAATATTATAATTATATTATAATTATATGTCTTAATAATATCATGTATTTATATTATTATATATTAATAAACTTACATTGTCATATGAATATAATATTATATTCTTATCCGTTTATAATCTTATTTATCTATAATCTTATTTATCTATAATCTTATTTATCTATAATCTTATTTATCTATAATCTTATTTATCTATAATCTTATTTATCTATAATCTTATTTATCTATAAACTTATATTACTATTTAATTATAGTAATATTGTATCATATATGTATATTTATATTAAATTATATTTTTATCTTAATATATTTTTAGTAATGTATAAACATATATATTTATGTTATTATATTTAGATATGTTTATATTGAACTAAATATATATTGTTATTATAATTATATTGATATATCACCATATTAATTATATATATATATATATATATGTATAGTATACTAATATCTGTATATATTTATATTATATCAATCTAATTAGAACACGGTTTTAAAAATATTTTATTTTTAAAAAATAGTTTATAACCGGAATTTATATAAATAATAAAATATATTTATATACTATGTATTTAGAAGATATGTCTATTATTACGGCTCAAGATATAGAAGAATTATGTTCATATATAAAAAAATATTCAGAGGATGTATCTAGTTTAGTCGGAGTTATAGAAACAAATAACAAGTTAAAATCTGAACTAAAGACTCCTGAACTGAAGAATTGTAGATATGTTGATTTTGGTGAAGGTAAAAAGTATGCTATTGTACAGAATGGTTCATCTCTAAGAATTCTTTATAACTCGGAGGGTCATATAAATATACAAGATATGAATCCTTTTTCAGCTAAGATGTATGAAGGTGATATTGATATGTTTAAAGCTGCTTTAAATGATAAGTATAAACACAAACCTGAAGTTCTTACTGGTCTTATGTCTACTTTCAAGAAAATTGATGATTTGAAACCTAAACAGAATTCTTAAATTAAGTTAGCATTATATTTTTTTTAAATTACTTTTTTATTCAGTTACTTTTTCACTTAGGTCTATTATTATATTTCAAATAATATCTATATTTGATCTAACCTACGAGGTATAATTTGTTCTGTATCTTCTGATACTACATCACGTATTTGGTTAATATCACTCATAACCTGTTTGTTTATGTTATTCAAATCATTTGATACTGTATTCTCAAATGTTCTTGTTTGTTCAGCGACAAGTCGTGGTATACTTTCAATATTATTTTCAATTGTTCTTTCAAAACTCCTTATTTCATTTACCGATTCTGACATAAATGGTGGGGATGGTGGTGGTAATATTGGTGAAAGCTCAGGTTTTTCGTTAACAATCGAATCGTATTTAGATTCATAGTTCATGAGTTTTCTATTTTTAAGATATTTATATATTATAATTGTTGAAACACCAAGTAATGCAAGTATAGCTAGGTATTTTGCCCATATAAATCCATCTTCGGTTGTATCTACAAGACATAATGGTGATGCTGCACAATCTCCACACGAACAATCTTCATCTATGTCACAGATACCATTTCCACACACAGAATCTGAAATTATTATAGGTGGTATGTAGAACCCTGTTGCAAAAATAAGTGGTTTTGAAAACTCGAGGAAACCATTACTTTTGAATGTATAATCATTTATTTTATATCTAATTGTTATTATATCTTCATCAGAGCTTACATTTTCAAACATGATATTGATTGAATTAAGTAATGTATTGACTGTAATCTTACCATTATTTGCAAGTACTGTAACTTTATCAAGTTTTAAGGAATCTGGTAACTGTTCACTTATGATAAGCTGATCTATTATTTTTTTCCCTGTATAATTTATTTCAAGTGTGACGATATATTTACCGTTTTCAAGAGTTTGATATCTTTTAGCTGAAATATCGTTATATACCTCATTTGTGATTTCAGATATCGTATTCATATCATCTTCAGTTACAATTTGACCTGTAAGTGATTTAATCATAGTCCTTACTTCATAGAGTAATGTCTTTCTAATTTGGTCAGGTGTCTTTTTGAATGTGTATGACATGAAATCTGCTTCTGTGCCTTTAGAATCTTTACTGCCTGCATATGGTAATGGTATTGAAAATCCTGAAGAGGATGAGCTTCCGCATCCAACACATCCTGTTGTTTGTGTTGTTGCAGGTATGTCTTGTATTATCGTAACTGTAATCTGTTTCAATTCACTTTCAGATATGTTAAAAATACTACTTTGTGTTATGTATGTTTTATCTGAAATAGTATATTCTGCTTGTATGAGTAATGCTTCTGTATATTTTGTTGTATTAACACCAATCATACCAAGTCCAGCGATATTAGTTGAAGTTGTTATGTTTGTTGTCATATTTGTACTGACGTTCAAGATTACAGTATTATACATAAGTGTTAGTTTTGCGTTATTTAGCAGTGTACCCTGTTGGTTTTTGACAGTTATGTTTAAGTATGCATACTTACTTCTATTCATATACACATCCGTTGTCACAAAATTGGTTGTTTTTGTTTCAAATATGTGTTTATTTTGGAATATATTATATGTTCCATTAACACTTGTTCCAATAGCGCTATAATTATTTTTGTAAAGATATTTGAAATCTAGTTCACCTATAGCTGTTGATTTTATGAGTGTTTGGCCTTGTGCATCAACAGTAAGGCCTGTATCATTCCAAACATAAATGAATATAGTATCATCTTTGATTGTTTCTCTTGAGATATTATACATATCTTTTACATCATATAGATTCATATACACTGTTACTGGTGTTATATTGAGCTTATTTATTATATTAAGTCCATTTTCAGGTATGTTTTCTTGTATGTTTATATTGCTTTCATAATATCCAAATCCAAGATTATCTGCATCAATTACATATTTGTAGTTTGGTGTTATACTGTTTAGATTCCAATATTTATCTGTAATCACATTATTGAATGTTAAAATTCCATTATTATCTGTAAGTCCTGTAAGTGTTTTATTGAATCCGTTTAATGCGATATCTGTATTTTTATATATTGTAACATTTACATCTTCAAATGCACCAGTTTCGTTTGTTATATTGAATTTGATTCTGGTATCATTAAGTGTCATAGTTTGATTATTTCCATTTATTTCATCTTCACCAAATATGGCTTCAAGCAAATAACTTTTATTAACAAAACCTAAACTTAGTATCTGCATTGCATTTGGTACAACTGTATATTGTCCATATGGTATATTTGACACTGTAATACCTGTTCCGGATGTTCCTGAATATACTAGACCTGTAGGCCCTGATAAAGATAAGCTGATGTTCTCAACCGTACTTCCTGTATCATTTACAAATTTTATGAGTATTTCTGTATTGTTCAATAAATACGTAATCTCATTATTTTTACCGCTCATCTGATCTGTTACTGTGAGATTGAATGTATTGTTTCCATCATATGCGAATATATTGCTTGCAAAGGATATGCTATATGTGCCTGTCGGCACAAGACTGAACATTACGGAACCATTATCATTTGTAATATTATTGAAGTAACATAATCCTTTTTGATTTTGAACATTTGTACAATTATAAAGCGACATAGCTATACCAAGATTTTCAACAGAACCTAAACTTTCATCTTTGAATATAAGGTTTACTTTTGTTGTGTTAAGTGTGACATTTATTTCATTTTCTTGATTTGTAATACTTGTATACATTATATTCGCAACACTATATCCTAAATAGCCACCATCAACTTTTGCATTTTGTGTACTTGCCTCCATATGTCTTTGAACTGTTCCATTCTCATTTGTTGTTAATATACAACTTGTAGTTTCATCAATACAGCTATAATATGGATTAAATGTTATTGAAATGTTTGCAAGTGTTAAGTTGGTATCACTTTGCACATTAAATCTATTAATTGCAGCTCCTCCTTGATACATATATAGTTCCATATCTGTTTCTGTTCCGTTGAATAAATCAGTGATTGTAGTTTCAAAATTTGTAACATATAAGGTTAAGTCCCATGGACTGAATAATGGATTTATAGATATAATAAAATGACCAACTATGTCTGTTATACTTTCGTAATACTTAGATATCCCTTTTTTAAATTTAATTCCAACATTTACAATTGGTGTTTGTATATTTTTCTCATCAAATAATTGTTTATTATAAATTGTACCGCTTACAGTTCCTTGTCCTATAAGGCTGAAATTATATTCTGATGTTGAACTGTTATATAACACATTGTTTTTTAAAACATCTTTTAAATATCGACCATCAGCTTCAATAAGGATATCATAATTTTGTTTTAAATCATTATACAAAGTCGCACCAGGTATATATGGACTTGCTGCTATTGAATAATAACCATTTGAATCTGTTTTTGTGGTATACCTTACATTTTGAAGTTCGCCACTGCTATATTGTCCAAATGAAACAACAGCATCTTCTACAAATTGACAGTCGTT
Source organism: Nanobdellati archaeon (assembly GCA_019429005.1). Taxonomy (GTDB): domain Archaea; phylum EX4484-52; class EX4484-52; order EX4484-52; family GLR71; genus JAHYJR01. Next base: position 69,313 of record JAHYJR010000005.1, read on the forward strand.
ATGTGTACAATATTTATCCGTAATAAAACCTTCAACTGTTGCAAGACCTGTAAGATTGATTTTTTCTTTTCCATTTAATTCAGTTAAATTAGTATATGTACCGTTGTATAGACCACCCTCAACACCATATGTATCTAATGAATCATATTGACTGTATCCTTTAGCATCAACTCTAACATAATATTTACTATCTGCTTTTATTTGGATCTCACCAAATTCATTTGTATTAGCTTCAGAAAATACAAGTTTTCCTACAGGCAATTTTTCAATCAAATCAATTCCATAACCTGCAAATTGACCATCTATCCTAATATCATAAAAACCATCTGGTAGTGTGAATGTAATATTTCCACCACTATTTGTAAGGTTACTTGCTATAAGATATTCGTCTAAAAAGTTTGAATCTCCTTTATATATAGACACATTAGCTAGTGGAATTCCACTTCCGCCTGCAGTTGCCTGTATTGTTATGTTCCAGTTATCACCGATTATTGATTTGTAAATATTTGATCTGTTTATGCCTTTATGATAATCATAGAACATCACAGATTCATCAAGACCCATAAGTGATGGATTATTTGTATTTAAAGGGTCATCATTTAATGGTGGATCTATCCATATGCTGAGGTTATCTCCTGCAAATATGCTGAACCTTGTTGAATTTTGACCATCTGTTTTATTGCTGACAATTACACTTATGTTACAGTCCATACATGGTAAGACTCTCTCAAATACTCGAGTACCATCAGCAAATGTTAATCCGCTTAATGTGTTGTTCATAGCATCAACTGCTGCTGTCACATTATCACTCATGTATACAGTAACATTTGCATCTCCTATAGGGTAATATGTTGCGTTTGTAACATTGACTTCAAGTACAGTCATGTTAATGTTTATGGTATATGATGTTGTTGTTTTGTTAATCTCAATAAGTTGTGGATGTGTATAATTTTCATAACCTTGCATAGTTCCGTCTATATTAAGCGTATAATTATTGTATGGTATTTTTTTGAATGTTGCATTAAATGGATCTGATTCAAGTGCCATGCCATTAAATGTTATTGTAGTACCATTTCCATACATATCGAATTCAATATTTGAACCATTTGATGTTATGTTTAAGTGTAATTTATTCTCTTCAATAACAATTGTTTGGTTGTTTCGTCCCCATGTAAGTTGTGTTTGGTAATTTTGTATTATGGTGCTATTATAACCAATCTGTGTTCCATCTATAACAAGGTTGTACACTTCACCCGGATCACCAACAACAACACGCCTTAATGTTGCAGTACTATTTGTAGTCTGATTTGTAATGTCTGAGGTGTATGGTAATATATCATTTTCAAGAAGGCTGACAATCACATTATCATCAACCTGTGCTGTGCCGTTTGTAACATTTATAACAAGATAATTTTCTGTAAGTGTTGCATTTTTAGTTGTTACAGTACCTATCGTGATACTAAACAATTCTGTTTCATTAAGATTATATCCATTATGACGTCCATCTGCAGATATCTTATGGTTTCCTGGAATTAGTGTTGTGCTTACAAATTGTACATAACCATCTTTATCTGAATCTGTTGTTGACATAACAATATCATCTGTAGAGTTCAAAAGATTTATTATTGTACCTTCAGTGGTTGCAGTTATGATTTTGTTTATTTCGTCATATATATACACATTTATTATGGTAGTACCTCCAAGGTTTACTGGTGTAGGGTATGTATTATTACCATAATCAATCACAATTGTTGTGTCGTTCCATTGTGTATAACCTGACATATTGATACTTAATAAAGCCCATGCTTCAGACAACAATTTATTGAATGTTACGATACCATTTATGTCTGTAAGTGCTGTAAGTGCAATTCCTTGTGCGTTATTGATGATGCTTGTCATTGAACTATCTGTCCAGATAGATACATTTGCACCTTGTAATGGATTAATTCCATCACTTGTGACTAATATTTCAAATAAATTTTCATCAATATATACTGTCTGTATATTTTGACTTCCAAGTGTTAGGTTAACTTGGTATTGTGTTAAACTGTAACCTTCCTTTGTACCATTTATAGTTATATTGTATGTTCCGGAAAGTAATGTTCCGTCTCCAAGAAGTACTTCACCTCCACTTGTTATGTTTGTATAATTTTCAGCAGGGTTGTTTTCTTTTACCATTGAAACATTTATATTATTTAAATCGCTTTGTGTTGATGAATCTCTGACTATTATTCTTGTAAATGTCTGTTGTAGGTCGAGTTCAACATATCTGAAACCATCTGAGAAGTTTGTTGATTGGTCTAATGTAATCTCTCCGGTATAATTATTATGTCCATCAAGTGATATAGAGATATTATAAGTACCCCACAATAAACCACGGAATGTAACATTTTCACCATCTCCACCAACATCTGTAATACCTATTACTTGTAAATTAGAACCTGTTGAATTCTGTGCGATTGTGCTGCCGACAGGTCCGGACCATAAGGTTACATTAGCACCTTGTACAGAACTACCTTCAATAAATAATACTAGTTCATTGTTTTTCAGTGTAAGATCAACATGTTTTGATTGATCTGGTAATACATATATATACGCTTCAGTTATATTGTATCCTTTAGCTGTTCCATTCACAGTTATGTTTTGGTATGATTGCAAATTGCTAAATGATACTAATCCATTTATTGTTGTATTTTTAATGTAGAAATCTGAACCTATATCTATTAATGTTTCTGCATCAGTTGGATTTGATTGGTTTATGAACACATCTTCAATTATAATATAATCTGTACCACTTATAATTAATGGAAGTGTACTGAAGTCATATGTGTTAGGTGTTCCATCATAATTTATTGTTACATCGTTGATTGTAAATGACACCATTGTAATATTGTGTATGTTACTTAGATTATCTTTTATATTTAAAACTGTACCAATTTCAAGTATTGCTTTACCCTTTGTTTTGATTTCGACATCGTCTATTACAGGGAATCCTGTTTCATCAGTTATATTTAATATTAGATTTCCTGCATGTGGTGGTAATATTATAGGTGTTGATGTCATGTTTATTATTGTTCCTGCTTGTGCTTCCGTAATCAGTATATCTGTGGTGTTTGTATAATAATTGGATGGTATGTCTAGTGCCGTCAATGTATTTATGCCTGAAGGCACATATTCAAATGTGTGTGTGTTGTTTACTGTATAATTGAGTAGATATGGTCCTGTTAAACCTATGATTTGTGTGTTATTTATTATGATTCCTCGCGGATCTGATGCTGTAAGAATCAATACTGTTTTATTTATGTTGAATGTTTGATTATAGGTGATACCCGCTGTAGTTATATTTATATTACCAGCTGTATTTCCACAACCTAGGCTTGATGCATTTACATTTATATCAAAATATCCTGTTGGGACTTCACTAAACATTGTTAAATTATTGAACGTTGTATTTGTATCATTGTTTTTGATACCTATTATGTTTGGATTTCGCTCTATATAGACTGTGGCGTTTGTTGTATTAGATAAATTATCACACGTTACATATACTTCAAGTTCTGTGCTAGTAAGTGATTTTATAAATGTCAAATTATTGAAGTAATGGTATAAACTGACTTTTGCATTTTCTATTGGTGATATTGCCATATCATAGTTTTGGCTGTCTTTAACTTCAATTTCAAATACGGGTTCAATTACAAAATTATATGGGCTTGTACCATATCCTGTGCAACCTTGTTCACATTTTGTTATGTCTGTGTATTGGCTTGAATGTGTGGTTATCTTATATGTGAGTGTGCTTGGTATTTTTGCACTGAAGTTTCCATATATGTCTGTGCTTTTATAATATGAGAATCCCTTAATTGTATCATATATTATTATGTCTGCATTTTGTACGGGTTCATCGAAAAGTGTTTTAACTGAACCTGTTATTGTAATTGAACCATCAAGTCTTGGATTTATAACTATTGATTGATTTGCAGGATATCCTATCCCTAGAAGACTACTATTCCATGCAAGGTATCCACTTTTATCTACAAGTATCTTATAATTTCCCGAAAGTCCTATCTGGTAATCAAAGTTACCATTTGAATCTGATTGTAGTCTGTATATTGTCGTATCATTTGAATTATATTGTATTGTCATGTTTGCATATGGTATTTTTACAATGTTATTGTTGTATATTTCAGAATCTGTAACAATACCTGATAATCTGATGTTTCCTGTCATTTGTATTACAAAATCACGAGGGTTTGTCGGACTTGCAATTTGTTGTTCAGTATTATTGAACAAGTAAAAGCCATCAGCTATATAATAAACGTTATAATTGAGTGTCCCTGGAACATTTATACCAAATTCACCATTTGTATTTGTTGTTGTCTTATATAATTTTGTGCTGTTTATGTCATCTACATATACGAACGCATTAACTAGTTCTTGTTTGACTTTACCTGTATTTTGATCAAGTACAGTTCCATTTATCCATGAGTTTCCTTTTATCGTAATGTCAACTATATTTGATACTTGTGTTGTAGTTTCGATTGTTGTAATTGTATTATAACCATTTTTTTCTGCAGTTAGATAATATTCGCTGTTACCTTTCATCCTTGTATTGTATTCACCTGTATTGTTTGTTATGAGTGCATATGTGAAATATCCGGATGGTGTTGTTACATACGCTGTTATATTTACAAGATTTGCAGGTATTTCTGCAGGGTTATATTCATCTGCATAATTAAGGTTGATATCTATAACTTTTCCAGAGAGTGTTGCAGTACCATTTAATCTGATATCACCAGAATAGTTTCCAGTTAATGCAAGTGGTGCAGTTGCAGTATATCCATCGGAAAGTATGGATAACGCGTAACCCGTATTATCTCTAATCTTAAACGAGAATTCGCCAGTATTATTTGTAAATGTTGTGTATTTTATATTCTGATCAAAATCTTCAACAACTGTTATTGTTGCGTTATATATAGGTTGCGTATTCCAATAATCTGTTATTTTTGCATATACTGTTGTAGGACCTTCAAGTGTTGTGCTTATTTCTTCAAAATCACCATAAACTAAGTTATTGGTGCTACTTTCTCCAACTATTTTGGTATTATATTTATTATGTGTGATTTTGATTCTATATCCATTTGTATTATTAAGCAGAGTTTTTGGTACATATAATTCATAATATCCATTTACATCTGTCAATATTGTGTAGAAATATTTGTTGTCGTATCCAAAAGGGTTTCCATTGGAATCAACAATTGTAACATTTGCATTTTGTACTTTTATCGTAGTATTGTATGTATCTCTAAGAGTTCCATAAATTTTTGCAGTACCTTTTATAGCAATATTAAGTATTTCATCTTGTCTTGATGTATATGGTATATTATAAGAATATGTTGAACTTTTGTATGTATCATAACTTGTATGATTTATTGTCACATAATAACTAGTATTTGTAGCAGTGACACTTCCAAACATAAGTATATTTCCATCTGAATCTGTTTTACAGATATTATCAATGCATCTGTAATTACCATAATTATTAATTGTTTCATCTATTCCAACTTTATAGACTTTTACTTGAGCATCTTTTATCGGCATACTATTTGCAAAATCTTTTACCGTTATGTTAAAGCTTGAGTGTGTGTTTGGTATAACTTCTAGAGATATTGGGTTGTTCGTATAATAACAATTTGAACCATTTAGGACTGTTTGATTAACATATCCTACTGCGGCAATTTTTAATGCGTAACCATCTGCTGTTGTTATATTTTCTGAAAAGATACCATTAGGACTTATAGTTGTTGTACTGATAACACCAAAAACACCGCTTGAGTTACATTCAAGTATGTCTATAGTTCCGGCTGTTGGGTATGAGAATCCATCTATTATGTCTTTAAGACTTCCCTGAACATTATAATCTACAGCGTATGTTGTATTTATTCCATATATTGCAAATAAGGCTAGCAATATTGTGATAATAAGAAGTATTTTAGATTTCATACACTAACCTCCCTTTTAGGCTGGTATACTTTTGCTTTTCCAACTACAATAAGTTCAAGTTTGCCTGACATTTTTAATGCTTCAAGATATCCTGATAGAAAATCACGTCTAAGGCCCAGTTCCTCTGCAAGGTGAGAAACAGAATATGGTTTACTCTCTAGTTTTTTTAATATTCTTGTCTCTAGGTTAGGGCTTGTCGACATAGTAAATTATTGTATTATGTTCTATATAAAGGTTCATATTGTATTTTATATTATTTACTATTTTGTATACTTTATTACGTATTATATTAAATACTATATATACTACTATATATACTACAATATAACATATTAATTGGTATGCTATATTGTTTTCTATAATAAATACTATATTGTATACAATAGAAACAATATACTCTGTATTATTTTACTAAACTATATGTTCACACCAATCTCTTCAGAAAGTCTTCTATATTGTTCTGGATTTTTCTCTTTCATAAGTTTAATTAATGGAAAATATTCTCTTGCAACATGTGTAGATGTGTGTATATGAGGACTTAAAGCCTTTGCATTTGTCTTGTTTTTTGCTCGCTCAAACATAGTTCGTGCCATAACAGCAATCTTAGTAGGGAAATGATAGCTTTTAAGATTTCGCGGTTTCTCACTCTTTGATGCTGCAACACCTGCGGTCATAAGTTGTATCTCATACACCATAAATCTGTAATATTGCATCCGTGTTATTCTCCCTTTAAAGATATCAGCTCTTGATATAAATTCGTATGCTTTTGCTATATCTTTCTTATCTGTGTATTCTCTTGGCATATTTTCTCGAACCCACTCTAGCATCTCTCCCGGGTCAACACCAAGATTATCCATAGATTCTATTGCAATGTTTGCATCATTTGTAATAAATAGAATCTTCAATATGTTTTCAATAGATCTTTTTGAATCACGGAATCCTATACCTTTAACAGAATCTAAGTTAATATCTGTTCCTTTTATAGCAAGTGTTTCAAGATCATTTATAGCTGCTCGTATGTCACCATCTGCATGTCTTGAGATTGCACGTATTATTTTATCTTCAATATAAACCTTTTCTAAATCACAGATATTTTTTAGAAGATTTTGTATTATATCAGTATCAACTTTTTCAAATTTAATGATTTTACAGATCTTTTTAATTGCTTTAACTGCACTTGATCCTGAATCAGTTCCTGTAAGGATAATTGGGTGTGAGCTTGTCTCAATTATTTTTTTGATAACACCAGGTGCACCTCTATCATTTTGTCCAGATATTCCATCAATCTCATCAAAAAGGACAATTTTGCCTTTATAAAATAAGGATTGTTGGTTTAGAGATTGCCCAAAAAAAGTTTCAAGTGCTTTTTTACTTCTGACATCTGATGCATTTGTTTCAACAATATTATAGTTCAATTTTTTTGCGATTAATTTGGTAATTGTCGTTTTTCCTGAACCTGTGGGACCCATTATAAGTACAGCTTTCATTTTCTCATTTTTCCAGTTATCTGCCCAATTAATAAGTGATTTGACTGCTGATTCATTTCCGATGAATTCTTCAAGAGTTTTTAGTTTATATTTATGGATCCACATAAGTATCATTTTTTGATATTTGTCAAAGCAAGGTTTGCAAGAAATGCTTCTATCTGTATATCTTCAGAACCGCCTTCAACGATTCTAAATTCATATTCACCAAGAAGATCAATTAGTCTTGCTTTTTCCATTGCATCCACATCAAGAATTAATATTTCTCTATGTATTGCTTTTATAACATCAATACCTGAAAGACCTCGCGAAATCATAACATCCATAAGCTGTTTTCGTGCACCAAGAAAATCATTTTCAAGTGCTTTTTTAACAATCTCTTTGACTTCTTCAGGTTTTAGCATTGCAGCCATTGCATATATTGTATCTTTATCTATTATTTTTGTGGTTATTGATGCCGATTGCAGTATATTTACAGCTTTTCTTAAATCCCCTTCAGAAATATCAAGAAGTGCATCCATACCATCATCGGTTACCTTTACGCCTTCTTCATCACAAATGTATTTGAGTCTGTCTGATATGTCTTTATTATTGATTTTACCAAAACGAAATACTGCACATCTTGATTGAATTGGTGGTATGATTTTTGATGAATAGTTACAGCTTAAGATAAATCTAGTTGAATTTGTATATTTTTCCATTGTCCTTCTCAATGCCTGTTGAGCTTGTGGTGTTAAAGCATCGCTTTCATCTAAAAATATTATTTTGAAGTCCGCACCAAGAGGTTTTGTTTTTGCGAAATCCTTGATTTTATTCCTAACAACATCAATACCACGTTCATCAGATGCATTTGTTTCCATTAAGTTGCTTTTCCATCTGTCTCCATACAAATCTTTTGCAAGTGCAATAGCTGATGTTGTTTTACCGATACCTGCAGTTCCTGCAAAAAGGCAGTGTGGTAAGGTCTTGTTTTTAGCAAATGCTTTGAGTTTATCTGTTATGTTTTTTTGTCCGACTACGTCATCAAGTTTATCCGGTCTGTATTTCTCAGTCCATATATCTATCATAAAAATTTCACCTGTTGATTTATGTTAGGGTAAGAAATCTTAAATATGTGTTTTATTTTTTTAGAAAACGTTCACTATCTCTCCAACCTATATCTGTTCTATAATGCAGATTATTTCCTTCGACATGTATTTTTGAAATTGCACAATAAGCGTTTTTTTGTTTCTTCATTTATTATAAAATGTATATTTAAAATTTTGTCATCAAATTCCGTATTTTCAATTTTATGTTCAATCAGTCCAAAAAGATTTTCCAAATCTGTATCTGTATATTCATGAACACCAATTTGAATATAATCTAAATTTGTATAAAGTTCATCAAAAATCTCAAAATTTGATTTAAGTGTACGTCCATTTGTATAAACGCCTGTTCTGAGACCTAATTCTTTAAACATTTTTGCAGATTCTAGAACTAATTGTGTTGTTTCTTTATCAATCAGGGGTTCTCCACCAGTAAAATCAACAGTGTGTAAGGGTTTTTATGTTTCATTATCTGCTGTAAATTCAATTATATCTGTTATTATCTCTTTAATCTTATCTGCATCCATTGTAGTCGGTTCATAGACACCATAATGTCTTTTAGACCCTCTTTACGTTTGCAATAAATGCAATCTAAATCGCATCTGTTTGTGATATCTAAAAGTATATTTGTCATAAGGACATCTTTATTATTATATTATTATTTTGCTTATTATTTTTTTCAGTAATATGTTCAATTCAAAATGTTTCAAACGTTTGAACTTGAGTATTATACATTTATTTAACTTTTTAAACGTTAAGCTGTTACAAACAAGTAATTAGGAGTTAATTGTATCGTTTAATGTAAAACAATATCTCAAAATATCCAAAAAAGAGTTTATTTATTTAATCCTAATTAAAACTTAATCAAACAGCCTATAACATCCTGAAAAAAGACTTCTTTACCTTTATGTGATATAGATTCTCTTGCTGTAAAATATGTGTAATCACCATTAATTACAAATTGATATTTATAATCACCATCTTTAAATTCTGGAGGGCCTCTGAATGGCAGATTTTAATCAATGTTACGATGTGCTTTTTTTAAAAAGTCGAATGCGTCGTCTATAAATTTATCAGAAAGTCCAGAAATCGTCTGACCTTGATATGACATAGACCATATGTTAATACCTTTAAAGAAAACCACTTCACGTCCAGATGCCCACGAATGATTAGTATAAGAATCATGGTATTTCCAATCACTTCTGTGTATTCATAATCCTTATGTTGATCAAGAATTGGTGTTTCACAACGATATTGATTCTTTATTTCTTTTGATGCTGCGTATGTGTTTTTATGTGCTTTTGCGATGAATTTAAGTAATGTCTTAATATCCATAAATTAATTTGGTATGGTATAGATATAAATTTAATTTAAAATATAGATTATTTGATTGGTCTGTATTGGTTTAAAATATATTCTACTATTAGAACTCTTAAGAAAATATAATTAAATCTTCATTTTAAAAAGACAATTATGCTGATTATATGATTTTATTTTTCATGTGCTTTTGTAGTTTTTCGCTTCTTGTTCAACGTCTCTAAATCATCTTTAAGTTCTTTTATCTCATCATTCAAATCCTTTTCTTCATTATTCATTTTTAATGATATGAGGGATAATTGTTTAAATTCAAATTTAATTGTGATTAGGTATAATAAAACAACAATGCATGTAATTACAATTGCTTCTTCAACAGGAAAAAATATTCCTAAAAATGGTATATTCATATAAATCAATCCATCTATTTTTTCTTGAATGTATCAAGTTCTTCTCTTAATTCTGTAATATTTTGTTTAAGTGCTGTTTCTTGATTATCATAATTTTTAACAATTTTGATAATCTCTTTGAATTCATATTCAAGTATGACTATATATAGGACTAATACGACAAAAAACATCGTAATTAAATCCAATAAGTCAACACTGAAACCAAATATATACATATTACATCAACATATCTTTTTTTAGGATTATTGTTTAAAAGAATAATCCGTAGCTTGATTACTTTTTGTTTTGATTATTCTTTTGTTTAGGTACACTGCTAAGAATCCACCTGCTAACAATAAGATTAATGTGTATAATGCATTTAATCCTGTTGATGCTTTAGCACCTGTAACATAAAACTGTCCGGTAGTTTCAGCGAGTGTTGTAAAATCTTCTTTGAATTTTATGTTTGCTATATACATTCCACTTGGTGCTGACAATGGTATAATAAATTTCTCTGAAAATTCTGTTTTCTCAAGTGGTTCAAGATCTTCGAGTTGTTGTATGTTCAAGTGTATAAGTTCAAGGTCTTGTGTATATATTTCACTTTCAATATATGGTTTTTCAATATTATCACCACCATTTATTATCAGTATTTCAAGATATCCTGGTGTTCCTGAATCATATTTACTATTTTTTGTATTTACAATGATTGTTGGATATGATTGTTTGTATATTATACTTATAGTTCTTAATCCTTCAGCTTCAATTGCTGGTATAATTATAGTTGAACTACTTTCACCACCAGTATATTCTAATTCGTTTCCAAATGCGTCTTTAACTTCAATTATTTTGTCGGCAGCTATGATTGTATTTAATTTAACATTTGTATATTCTTCTTTAGCTAAATTCTTCAAGAATATATCTGTTTTGATTTTAACTTGTTTATCTTCAAGTTTATCTATAACTTCAGTATTTCTATCAATAGTGATTACAGGTGGTGTTGTTACACCAATTGTATATAATCTAGATTCCATAGCGTATATAGTTGATTCCCATATAGCTTTTGTTCCATCTGTTGTTGTATCTACATCAAGAGATTCTTCAAGTTTTTCTCCTTTTACATTATAATAACTTGCATATACATTAAGTGTATCTTCAAATATTGATGTTGTAAATGTTGCTACTGTTGATCTTTGATTAGGGTTGTATACTTCAAAGTCTTTAATCCATAAAGCAGGAGTGCCTACAATTACAGATTTTGCAAGTTTAAAGTTCTCATTATCTATTATGTTTAATGGTTCTAGACTTTTTGGGGTGTATACATTTACTACACCCATGTCCATAGTCTGTATGCTTTTACCTACAATTGGATCGAAAGCCGCAATCTCTACTGGGAGTGTATATATACCACCTTCTGAAATATTCATTTTATATCCTACTTGTATATAATCATCAGTTATATCCCATCCAGACGTCACATTTTTCCGATATTCCCATACACTAACATTTAACCCATCACTAAGTGTTGTGTATCCCATAAATGCTAAGTAATAATCCGTACCATTAACAAGTACTTGTGAACCATTTTGTACATTTACTTCATTGTTAATTATACTGAATGTGATATCTGCAGGGATGTAATCCATAAATCTGATATCATTAACTGTACCTGTGACACTTACATTGATTGTTGCATTCACTATTGTTGGTGTACTTGAATCTGAAATCCATAATTCTTTATAACCACTTAAGGAATTCTGGCTTGCTGTCATTTGTAATGTTTGCTGGTATTCAGTTAAAGGTGTACCTGATTGTGATACAAGTGTGTTGTTTCCTACAAATGTAAATACTTCACCTTCTTGAGGTAATGGTTCTTGTGTTAATATGGCATATACTACTTGTATGTCTTCACCTGTTGTTAAATCATGTTCGACAATACCGCCTGCAACATAACTTACATTACTCATGTTTGTTATCTGTACTGTTATTGTACCATTGTTCCCATCACTAGATTGAACAACAGTTACTTCTAAACTGCCAGTTTCTTGTTTTAGTTCATAAGTTGTATTTAGGTATATTTGTATTGAACTTGAATTTATCGTTAAATTCCTATAATCTGATGCACCATCATAAGTCCAAGGTATTTGTGATATTATTGTTATGTTATCTGCATTAACTTGACTATCTGCATTACCTGTGTGTAATAATGTATCTGTAATAGATACAATCGTATCATTTATACCGGGTGGTAATATGTTTGTTGTTGCTTTTGTATTTACCATATCAATTTCATAAAGAGTTGGAAGTTGCATAGATGTATTTATCGTAGCAAGGTAGGTATATGTGTTTGTATCGTTCCATACGACAAACCAATCAAAAGATCCTGCCATATATGGTTTTGAATCATCTGTTGGTCCGTCTACATAACTTGTATAACTTTGGTCGCCTGACGCAAATAATGAATTCCAGGTTTCACTTAAGTTATAAGGTGTTACGGGTTGACCTGTTGTTGGATTAACAGAATATATCTGTGCTGTTGTAACATTGTATGTTAAATTTGAGCCAGTTGAAGATTCTGCAGTGTTTTTGAAAAATGATCGAATTTTCCATGGTGTGGAACTAATAAGGTCAACACCTTCACGTACAGGACCTCTTGAAAATGTACCAGACACTTTAATCTGCGTCATAAGTTCTGTGTTATTGCTGTAAGTTGCACGTGCACCTATATCTGTAGCTTCACCATTTAGGTTTATTGCGTTATCACCACCTGGATAGTTTATACCACTTATAATTGTTGCATTGAATGATATTGTTATTGTTGTGTCTGCATCAATATCACCGTTCCATACTATACGGTCAATATGTGTATCTGTACCATCACTGTTTGATGGTGTTGAGACACCAGATGTTTCTGAAATTGTGCTTTCTGTAATATTTAATGAATCATTTAAATTTAATGTATTTTTATTGAATTCCATTGTAAGTGTAACATCTGTAAGATTTGCACCAGTTACAGCTGCATCATTTCGTATTGTGTATACGAAATACATTATGTTTGAACTAGAATCAATATTGCCTTCTGAATAAAGATCATCACCACCTGCTGTATTTACTACAGTCATAGTAAGGTTTAGAGAGGGAGCCCAATCATAATCTGGAGTGTAGCTTAAATCATCATCTGTGTCATCACCATCTGTGGATGTGTTTAAGAACATTGTTGTTTTATCGGTTAATGCTGGATAAGAAAGAGCGTAATTTTTGTATGCTGTATATGAGCCACTGTATGAATCACTATTAAGAGTCCAAAGTTCAACATCAGCACGAGTGTTTGCTTCACTTGATAAGTTTACTCTAACGTATTGTAATACATCTTCTGTATTTGGAACATAAACATAAACAGTACCTGTACGTGTTGTTGCACTTAAAGACCCATAACCTCCAGCACCACCTGCGCCAGCATCACCTGCAGTATATATAGGATCAGTTCCAGAAACACTTTCAGTGATATACACTCGTGGCCCGTCTATACCTGAAACTGAGCCTATAATGAAATATAGACTAAGGAGAATAACTAATAATATTTTTTTATTCATATTTAAGACCTGTATCGTTCAATAATTATTTGTTTTTCGTTATTTATAAGTTTTGAATAATGACATTAAAGGGTACTTTTATTTGTATTTGATTTATGTTATTTTTATAAGGTATAAATTATTTATTTCATTTAGTTTATAATCATTTCGGTTATTTATATTTTAAACATTTTAATTATTTTTGAGATTATATGTCTTGATTATTATTCTTAATGTCACGAGCCCTGTAAGAATTATTAATATTCCAAATCCCATTTTATATGTATCTGCAATTGTTTTTTTTTCAACCGTAAATGTTTCATAATCAGAGCCTATAAGTTTTGTTTTAGAATATACTTTTGCAAATATTGTGTATGTTCCAGATAATATAGGTTTAAATAAAAGATTATCATATATGTTTATTTCCTTTTGACTTGTTATATTTTCAATTTTAATTATATCAGCATAAACTGTATTTAGTTTTTCACCATCTTTAAAACTCAATACTTCTACACTGATTGTAATAGTTTTTTCATCATCTTGAGGCACATATAATATCTTATAATCTAAATCAGTTTCGTAAGTGAGATTTTCTAAATTAATTTGAAATATTCCTGGAACATCATTATAGATAATATTTATTTGTTCTATCGAATTATTTTTTATATTAGGTATTGTTATAGTCATATCTTTATTGTTAGTTATGTATTCAAGTTGATTTCCATTTGAATCAACTATATTTATAATGTTTAGAATTTGTGGATATACAAATTTAACATTATTATAATCAATAAGACTTGGATTCTTTAGGGATATTTCTGTAAGTAATTTCAGACTATTATCTACGTTTTCAAGAACTGTTGTATTTTCTTTTATACGTATTACGGGTGCGGTTGTTATTGTTATTGTATATTTTTGTGTCTCAAATTCTTTTATGACTAATTTCCATTCAGCAGTTATTTCATCATATTTTTTGATTGAATATAATACTTCTTTACCCTCTTCAGTTATGTCTATATTTAAGAAATCCTGCAAAAGTTGAGTTTCAATCAAATCACTTATTGTGAATTTATTAGGGTTGTATATCTCAAGAGTTTTTGTCCATATAAGGGGTATTCCAACAATAATATTATCTACTTTAAATTCACTCTCATTTATTTCAAGTGGTTTTAATTCGTCAATTTCTTCAATGATTCGTACAGGTATATTTATGTTTGTATGTTGTGTCTCATTTGTATAAGGATTTTGCATAATTGCACGTATCATCAAATCATATGAACCAAATGGTAATGTTAAACCATAATCAACTTTTAGAAGATCATTATCTTTCAATATTGGTTCTGTTACATAATTAGGGTTAAGATTAATGTAATATAATGTTTTATTTAATGAGTTATCTTCAATTTTTTTAATTGTTGTCTTATCTATAGGTATCCATATACCTTGAGTTGAATCATATCTTGTGATTCGTATATCTGATTCATCAAACAGGATAACTTTTTGAGGGATGTCAAGAAGAACATTTATTTTATTTAAGCCTTTGTTCATAGCATTCAGATCTATAAGCCTATAGGTTCCAGTGATGTCAATTGTATTTGTATCTATAAATGAGACACCAACATCTTCTTTAACTAGTTCTATTATAGTATCAAAATCTATTGCAGGACTTCCCGCAGCTGCACCACCGCCACCGCCGGCAGAACCACCTTCAACAGGGGCTGTTATTATAGCACCATACAATATTACAGTTTCATTATCATAAAGAGTTAGGGGTGTGCCCGAAATAGTTTTTGTTGTTATATTACTATTAAATAAAAAGGTATTCTGACCTGAATTTGGGTTTGTTGAGATATTATATGTAAGCATTATATCTTCATTTAATTTAAGATTGGTTATTGAAAAATTGGATAGATTATCTATATTTAGATACACATAACCATTACTTGATGCTGTCGGCATTACAATTGTTATTATGTCTGTGGTAATATTAAGCAATGTCTTGTTTCCTGTTGAATTAATATGGTATACATAGATATCATTTTTATCAAGTGACGTCCAGCTATGTACAAAACCCTCAACAGATTTATGCGGTATTGTCGAATTGATATAAATTGATGCAATCTCAAGATTTTCATGACCCATATATGTAGTCGTTTTAATGACCGAAACAATATTTTCTGTAAGTTTATGTGTGGATGATTTTGAAAGGCTTATGTCTGCTTCATAAAGTACTGGCATATCGATAAAACTTCTTGTAATTCCATAATAATTTGGACTACCCCATAATATTTCCCAATCAAATGCAGCACTGAAATATTTTTCAGTACTTTTATTTGTCTGATACCATCCTGTTTGAGTTAATTCTCCGGGGTTAAGAATGACTGCATCAGAACTTTCTAATAGTGGTGTTTCAATATCGGTTACATTATACAATCTCCAGCCATTTACAATATAATCCAATCCATTCGCAATATTTTTTATAAATCCTCTAACAAGTGTATTTTCTATAAATATAATATCAATACCACTTTGTATTGGTCCTCTAGAAAAATGTTTTTGAACAGTTATATTTGTAAATGTAGGACCATAACTTATAGTCTCAACACAGGATGCACATACTAAATCAAGAACATATAAATTTTCATCAAAATTGATGTTTGGTGTTATATTTGTATAGAATATGATACTTATTGGAACGTCTTCTTTCAGAGTACCCGTCCAATTTAATGTGTCATAAAAACTATCATTATCATAATCGTATAAATTGAGATTACCTGTTATTGTGCTTTGATTATATATGTTTAAACTATCATTTGTACCATAATAATCAATCGGTATTTTTAATGTTAAAGAGACATTTTCAAGAGTTTTTGTGGAGTTTAAAGATAGGTTGAATATGAAAATATTCGTATCATCAGGATATAAATCAGACCCTCCTTTCGTGTTAAAATAATTAATTTTTAATTGTATAATTGGTATAATACTAGAATTTGTTATTTTATATGTAATGTCTAGAGGATTATTATCTGTATTAAAAAATAATCTAGTCAAATCCCCTGTAGTTGGAGATGCTGCAACAGGTGCATATACAGTTTTTGAAAGTACGTTAGTATTACTAATCTCATTATCTGAAATATTTAGTAATATGTATTGAAGGACATCTATAGTATTTGAGACTTCAACATCAATATAACCCTCGGCTGAAACATTATAAGCTACAGTTCCATTTGTATTATAATAATAAGTGACTTCTTCTTTAAGGTATGTTGCCGGATTATCTATTGCAGAAGCAGGGTATACACAAATAATTAGATAAATACATATTATAAGAAGTATATTGAATTTGTTTTTATTTCGCAAATATTCCACCTTATTATTATGTTTTTTAAATTATATGAATTCTCCTGTTTGTATATAAATTATATTTTCAATTTTATTTTATGTTTTTTTTATTTAGGTTTTTATTGGACTATTGTTTGTATTATTTATCGTCTAATTTATTTTATTATTATTATTTGGATTATTTGTTTTTTCATCATCTTTTTTGGATTTATAGCTTTGTTTCCATATTAAATAGATTATTGTGAGGAGGATAATAATATCTAAAATAAGAGATCTATCTATATCAAAAGAACCCGATTTATCTTTAACTTCTTTAGCATCTTTAACCTCGAAAGTTCGCGTTGATATGGCTTCTCGTCCGGTATAAGTTACAAATGCTTCAAATGTATACATACCTTTTTCTGTGCTTTCTGGAAGGTAAAGGCTTAATGTTCTTTCTTTTTTATCTACAACAGCAATGGTGTCTGTTGATTCTGTAATCAGTTTACCACTCATAGTTTTTATTGCATAATTTATAACAACATCAACTTTTGCTTTAGGACCACCCATATTTTCCATTGTTAATAGTGCCATAACAGGATTTCCAACTGTTACAGTTCTTGTGATAATGTCCACAATTATATCAAATAATGGTATATTAACATCTGTATACATCTCGGTTCTAATGTGTTGCTGATAACTTGGATCATAACCACCAATTATTGTTGGAAGTAACCATGAACCACCACCCAATATTGTTGCATTATAAATGATAGTAATTGTATCATTATTATATAATAATCCATCCCAATTTGTATAATTATATGTGAAATTATAATGGTAAATGTCAACAAGAACACCATCTGGTAATGTATCACTTCCAGGTGCACCTAGGTAATAATCCGAATCATTTAAGAATTGATACGTCTGATCTGTTGACGCATTATAATATGTGATATTCTTATTATTTATTGTTGCACTATTCGGCAAGAAATCTGCTATCAATATTTCACCCATTGGATTTAATCCGATTTCTTGTATTATTATTGTGACTGTTATATTCTGTGGATTTACAGGATTAATCCATATATATTTAGTACCTCGAAGCACAGCTTCAGACGCCATAATTGTTTTAGTTATATAACTTTCATTAATATTTTCATTTATATCAATAACAGACGCATTTGTATACATTGTCCTGTTTTCACCAGGTGTTAGTTTAGCTGAAACCATCAAATATTTAAATTCAATAGAATCATTTTCATCTAAACCAGAACCGATATTTGTCAGAGACATATTTGTTATATTGACCTGTATCTGTGTATTGTTTGTTCCAATAAGATCAATAATTTCAATGTTTAATCCTGTTGTGATTTCTGTAATTTCAGCTGTTGTGTAGTTCTTGAAATTAACAGTTATACTTGTTGAGTTATAGAAATCATAAGGTATTTCATCAGTGATGTTTATTGAATATACTTCATTTTGTGTACTGTTTATTTTGATTGTGGTTGTCACATTTATTGTCTCATTCTCGTCTGAGACGATGATGTCAGGTGATAATATTTTGGTTATCTGTGTTGAAATACTATTTTGAGTTTCATATGTAAAATATAATATTTCAGTTGAATTCATATTTCCAGAAGTGTCGTTCGCATATACCTGCCACCTTATTGTCGCACCTACTGTTGAATTGACCCACTTACTCACATTAGACCAGTTACCTGTTCCTGTCATGTTGACATAACTATCATTCACAAATGTTCCAGTTCCATTATCAAATGAAAATATGTATCCTGAAAGTGCACTATCTGACCAGTAAAGGCTGAACAGGACATCAATCCCTGCACTTGTTGAGTCTGTCTGGTTAAGTGAATATAATGGTGCGGTTACATCTTTGATTGTAATATTAACAGTTTCTGTAACATTATCTGTAATATAAGCACGGTATGTTGTCGCATTATAATCGACAAAAAATTCCCAAGTTGTATCTCCTAGACCTGTAGCATTCACAGTCCAATTATTGGTACATTCATCACCTGCACGCATATCAGATAAACAATTAGAATATAGTCCATCTTGTGGATTATCGGATGTTGTATAAAATGGTCTTGCACCAACAGTCATAGAAATAACTTTTGTAGTTACATCAAAGGTCCATGAACTAAATGTGGTATTACCATCACCATCTCCTGCAAGGATACTGACATTCCATGTACCAATCATATCTATTACATAATACGATGAATTCCAATATGTAGTCCAGAGTGAACTGTTATAATACATTGTTCCATTTTCATTATTTATTACTTTTGTGCCTAAGGGATTTATCAATGTGAAATTAACCCATTCAATACCGGGTCTATTATAATCACTGACAATTGTATTTATCGTGATATTATTCCCACCTATTGGCTGGTATGGATATGTCTGATTAGTTTCTATTACCGGTGGTGCATAAGCAAGGTCTGTAACTGTTCCATACCACCCCCATTGACTATTAATATATGTTGAATCTGGTAGTGTTATGACCTTAAAATAATTACTATCATTAGTTTTCCAACAAGAGACCCATTCAGTTTCTGCAAAATAATCTATATTACCATAAGTCCGTCCATCTGTTTTATTGCAGATGATTGAATCATAATCTACAATACCAAGATTTACGGCTGTAGAGCCACCTGTTATATGATTTCGGATATTAGTTGCTGTACCACTTCCCCAACCACCATAAGGTGCTGAACTATCTCCAAAGGTCATATCACCCAATAGTGAATCATGGTTTGCTGTTATTTTATTGTCAAGATCATAGAATGCTCCATTTACAAATAATTCTGCATGCATTGTATCTCCAATCCTAATTGGATCTTCCCATAGAATTTTAATTTCATTATAATATCCTAATGAATTAAACGCAGTTATTGTTGCATTATATTCTATAGTTAATGCATCATGAACAATCCATGTCCCAATCCATTGTCCTTCATAAATAGTACCGTCTGTTAAATTTAATGTGATTGTTTCAATCCCACCCATATCAATAGTCATTAATACAATTCCTTGTGAGTCTTTAGCACGAATATCAAAATGCATTGTATCATTATTGATTACACTTTTAGGCCATAATTTAGTATCAATAAATACAGGTCCAATTGATTCTGTTTTATCTTCTTTTTGTTCAGGATCTAAAGTCGCATTAAATTGTCCGCATTCACCATCAAGACAAGTTATTTTACTTTCAAATGTAAAAAACTCATTTTGAGATACATTTGTCGGTATTGTAGGGGTTACTAATTCTACATTTATATGTCCCCATGGCACAAACCACGAGGTTTGGTTAGACTTAGAAACTGTGTCATCATTTATACACGTTCCAGTTATATTCCATTGACCTGAATCCGTTATATTAATCCCAGAAGGTAATGTATATATCCACCAATCTCCATCTGTAGATGTTGCATTATTTGCGTTTAAAAATGTGGTATCATCAATTATATTTTTTACAAGGTATGTTGCATTTGTGATATATTGTCCACCGTCAGCAGTACAGTTCACTCTAATTTGAGTTATATTTTCATAATATGAATAATTACAAATACCCCATTCAGAACTGCTATTATAACATTCAACAGCCCCTATTATTGGTTCTGAACTGACAGATATTATTGTGCTATTTTCTCCAGTAATACTATCTTCATCTGTAATATTTGTTTTAATTATGTATGCCCCATTTGAAGTTGGTGCATTAAAGGTTATGTTGTAATATCCAATATAATTTGTTCTGGGACCATATTCAATTGCAAATGTAATATTATTTATTTCAGCAGTCTGCCATATATTATCTGTCGTAAAATTAATACGATATTGTAGGGTATTATCAATACCAAGACCACATCCCGACTCAAGAAGTGTATCATTATAAACTTCACACCAGCTAACATTATTTTCTGTTGATACAAAAACAGTAAAATTTGTTCCTGTTGGTATTGTTGCATACCACACAGGTTTCACAGTCAAAAGTGTTCCGGGTATATATACTAAATCCGAATCATAAGTACCATTTTCATTATATTGGATTGTATATTTTACAGTTATATTGGTTGGATAATAATCATCATTCAGTGCATATGCACTATGTGTTATACGTGTCACTTTACTATTTTTTTCAGGATTTCCAGCATTATCTATAGTCTCTTCAAGAACATCATTCACATATATTGTCCACGTTGTACCATCAAATAATACATTGACTTTATATTCTGTATTATCACTGATAACAACGCCAGTATCAATAGAATATGCTGTATTTCTAACATCACTAAATGAGGGATTACAGATCCCATCATAAACATATAAATGATTATTGCCTTCATAACGATATATTGTAAATATACCCAGATTACAACCTTCAGTACCTACAAATGTTACAATTCTTGAATGTCTGTCCAAGAATGATGATTTTGTCTGAAATAAGGAATAATTGAAATAAAAGGTATAATTTATAGTATCTGGAGGTGTTTCAAAATCATGATAAAAACCATTATTTGGAACATTATATGTTGAGATACCCCAATCACTTTTTGCATATGCGGTAAAAATATTCTTATCTACATCCGGGCCGAATTCACCGCTAACTAAGGTCTCTATGTATGGATACATCATATGACTGGTAGCTAATTGATCTGCCGTATTATTCATTGTCTGGTTTTGAACATATGTGCCAGATACCCAATACGTACTGTTTTTCCAATCATAAGATGCGGTGTTATTCATCAGACTATCATTCAAATATACATTAACTCTTTGATCTATAACAGCATTTGTTGAACCTTCATATAGTGCAAACCCTGAAACAAATACATCTTCATTAGCTGCATAAATGAGTTTATTCGGATTTAAACTGATTGTGATATTATCTGAATTGAAAAAGTGATGGTGTGTCGCTTCTGTATTGATGTTTCCAATTGTATCGTTACATTTATACCAAAAGTTATAAGCTATCTTATTTGAGATACTAGTATAATTATATGCGTGTGTTATTGTTTCCTGTCCAATTTCAAAATCAGTTCCTGTACCATATTCAAAGTCACTTATTGTATCGTTCCATTGACAATTTGCATTTGTATCTGTTGTGATGTTTAACCAGATCCATGTATTTTCAGTGTATATGTTTGAATCATTATTTGGGTATACGATAGTTATTATTGGTGGAAATATGTCTGTCATTATATTTGGTTGTGGGAATATTCCAGAATGTATTGTAGGCATCCATAAATTAAGCGTACTATAATCGCCTTTTGTAAAAACAAGAAGATAATTTATTTCATCTGTTGAACTTGCAGATGTTGGATTATATTCAAGGCGTAAGCCTTCATTATCATTTGTTGAATCGTTCCAAAATCCAACAGTACTTATCGTTATATTTTCGGATTCATTAAATCTGACTAAAGATATAAAGCTTGTATTTGTTGAATCTTCTGTTATTGAATTGTCAAATATCAATGAATAATTGCTGATAAGCATACTATAATCAGTCCATTGGTCTGTTGGTAAATCGGTTATAAGTCCCGTAGAACCATTTTCAAGTGCATAATTATCATCAATAGCAGAAGAACCCAAAGTTCCAGTAATGATTGGGAATAGTGAATTTATATTTGTTATATTTTCATCAAAGTTATGTATCCTATAGTTAAGATAATCAGATGTACTATTAATAATTTTTACAGTGATATTAAATGTGGTTGTATAAACTGTAGTGATTTTTGAACGTATCATAAACTCATTACCCCCTGATTGAACTTCCCAACCTGAACCAAAATCAAAATAACTGTTAGTAGGTGGTGAAGCAGCACCATCATCAAGGAAAAAGGGTCCACCTGTAACGGAATCTCCTGTATTTTCTGTAAGTTCAACACCTATCCAGAAATTACCTGATGTTATTTCAATATTATATGAAGATAGGTCAATTGTCGCCCAATTAGAATAAAAAGAAGTAATTGTTGTATTGAATGGCTGTATCAAATTATTTCCTGGCACGCCTTCATTATCTTCATAGATATGTATAATATATACTGTTGATCCAACTGTATTTATATCATAAAGTTGAATATTTGTACTCATAATTTTATAAGGGTAATTCGTTGTGGATGCTGTGAACTTACATGCAATTGTATCTCCAATAAATCTATTTGTATAAAATGATGACGCTGCACCATCATCATTTTGTAATGTCTCTTCTGTTGGACTATCTGGTACAAAACGATATTCTATTTGCATATCTAGTTCAATTTCAGCTAAATTTTCACCTTCTTGTGAAAATGTCTTAGATGTATATTTAGAAGTGACCATATTGTTTATTACAATATCACCTAATCCAAATAATGTATTATCTGAAAGTGTTTCAATATTATATGATTCATTTAATTCTTTATTTTCCAAAAAGATGATAGCTTGTGTTGTATTTATAGTTCCATTATATACAATTATTAGATTTTCGCCTTCAATAATATAATCCTCCGTATTATCAGCATCATAATCTAATTTATATGCTGAAACATTTGATCCTGAATAAATGTGTATTGTGGTGTTCTCAATTAAAGAACCATAAGGATTTGTTGCGTTAATTTTTATAGTATAAATTCCAGGTGCGTCTGTTATTTGAGATGTCCAATTACCATAATATCTACTTGAACCACTACCACTATAAGTGAGATTTATCGTATTAACAATGTCATCTGTATTATTAATTATACTTAAAATAACATCTCCGTCTGTAACATTTCCTGCTTGATTTGTAACTTTTGTATCTATGAAAATTGTATCATTTATTGTAAAAAGTTTATCTAAATATAGGTAGTTTGAATCTCTATAAGTTTCAATAATTATATTTGTTGGTAGTGGAGATACAACGTCAATTTCTATGTTTGGGTATGGGTCATCATAATCAATATAACCTTGTGTGTCATTAACCCAAGAAGTATTTACTGATAAGGTCCCACCTGTTGATCCTACATTGAGTACAACACCATAAATACTTCCACCCGAACCACAAACTCCTGTTGAATTTGATGTAGATATATTTGATGATGTTCCATTTGGATATTTTATTTCAATCCATGTGCTGCTTATTGGATATGATTCAATCGTTATGGTGTGGTTTATACAAATTTCAGTATTTATACTTACTGTTGTTGCATTAACTGTAGTTTGATTTGTTTTTGGTTTTATATTGACTGTTATTGGACTATTAACTGTATTTCCTGTAGTAGTACATTTTTTTGTAACTGAATCATCGCATGCAAATGCATACCAATTTTGTGCACCTGAACCTGTACTTACCCAAGTACAAGTATTTTCAGAACCATCTGCAACTGTGGATGACGACACACAATATGCACCACCATCACAAGTTGGGGGTAATCCACCAGTAACTGCATCGGTTTTACATATGGCTAAGTACCAAGTATCACCATTTATATCTGTTGCTGTTGCGTTAAATGTAACTGTATTTCCAAGTAGTACAGGATCTGGATTGTCTTTGGGAGTTACAGTAAAAACTGGCGGTGCTGGTGCTGCATCAATCCACCAAATGTTTGTTGTAATTTTATTTTGTTTATTTAAAATCCCAGTTTGTAATGTTAATATCACTGGTGCATTATACCATTCAGATGTATGGGTCACATTTAACGTATAATTCATCTGATACTGTTGTCCATCTAAAAAATAACTTTCATTCCATCTTGTCCTTGCAAACAGTTCATCTGGTCTATCCCATAATTCAAAAGATCGTGTTGTTAGGTTATCTTGATTAATAAGTAAAGAAAGTGCTGGGTCTGAAATATTATACGATTCTAATCCTGATGTTAATGATAATTCTAAAGTATCATTTTCATAAGTTGTATTTATGCGTATATTGTAATTTATGACTGTTATTTCAGATTCACTATATTCATTGTTACCTACATTTGTAATTGTTGGTGTTACAAGAATCTCTCTCCAATCTGTTTCAAGGTAATATTCTAATGCAATCTCAATTCTATTGTTTTTATCTTTGAATGTTGTAAATCCTGTCAAGTTTGTATATGTTATATTATCTGTTGTTGCAATCCATTCCCATGTGCCATCATCAATACAATATTGATACCATACTGTTGATTTTAATCTTGCACAATAACTTGTGTATCCCCAATATGCATATTGATCGTTTGTTATCTGAAAACCATTTGTTAGGTTGACATAATAACTATCGTATGTATTCCAAAGATGATATATACTCTCTACATATTCATATCCTATATCTGTTGTCGGATCAATATTTACAGGGTATGCTCTTAATGGGTCATTCAACCACATATAAGGTGTTTTTATGGTTATAAATATAGAATTACCTTGTTTTTTAAGTTGATATTTTAACTCTGTGTAATCATATTCATTGTCGTAAGCATACGGTTTTTGCATGTAGAATAATGTATTTTCTGTGTTTTGTTCTTTGAACAAAATCTTTTTTGTAGTTTCAATTGTGCTTTTTTTATCCCATAATGCGTCGTTGATATAAATATCTAAATTTGCAGTATAATCAATAAGAAAATCCATATCAAGTGTAATGTTATTTCCTGCCAGAACATCTGGATGCGGTTGCGTTGGTTTTTGGTCTAGTATCAAATTCTTTTCTAACTTATCTGTTTTTACTGTATATGTAAGATTGTAATTGTTTCCAAAAATGTTAGGATATACAAATGTATCACCTTGTTCAACACCTATAATTGGTTGTGTCTTATTTATCTCTTGAGTGTATCCATCTGAATTTCTATAGTTTAATGATATCGGCTGGTATGTAACATAACCTTCAGCAGGATTGGTTTTATTTATTGTTTCTTGACTAAATTTAAATTTAATTGCATCTAAATTTAGAGGGTCTTGTTTAAAATATGTCTTATGTGTATTGTTTTCAACACCATAATCATATTCTAGTTCATCTTGTGGTTCTGAAGTTATCATCGTATTTGCTGTAATATATTCAGTTCTATTATAATAATTTTTTAGTTTGCCTATGTATGTTGTGTATGTCCCATCTCGGTTTTCAAATTTATCAAAGTTTTGACCACGTTGAGATACGGTTTCTTTAGTTTTTTTTTCAGTTTGAACTTCGGTTTTAGTTTGATTTTCGGAGTCGTTCAAATTAATCATATTCAAAATGATACTTGAACTATTAATCATAGTTCTATCAAAACTATAGACTTTGATTGTAACTTCATTTTCTCCAGAAGTATAATTTATAGGTACAGTCCATTTGTATTCCCATAAATCCTCAGAGCTCATTTCTAATTCTATATCTTTTCCGTCTATGGAAAGTATTGTTTTTTTAATAATTTGGCTATTTCCTAATGCATAAAATGAAATCGTTTCACCTTGATTTATTTCCGTTTTATTTGTGTATAGGTTTATGTTTGCAGGTTTATTTTCATATTGTATTTCTAAGAAAATGCTGTTTATGTTAATGCCTTTTTGTTTTAGATTATTATCTGAATCTTGTGTTTGATTTATCGTTTCATTGTTTGGTTGAACTTGTGTTGTTTTTGTAGATTCTTTATTATTTATAACATTATTTTCTTCAGTTGTATTCATCTCATCTGAAGTTATATTTTGTTCTGTGCTTGTGTTTACTTCAGAATTATTAACTGTATTATTTTCCATATCGATTTGTTCATCTGTACTATTATTTTGAGCTACATTAGCGTTTGTTATGTTTTCAATATTTGTAATGTTATCTATAATTTCTAGATTTTTCGTGTTGGTTATATTTTTGTTAGTTTCATTTGAAGAGTCCGTCGTTGTATTTGTTTTGTTATTTATTGTATTTTCAATATTCAGATTGTCATTTGTATCATTTTCGTTTTCAAGATTATTATGTATTGTAATATTTTCATTTGATTCATTCAAGGGTTCAATTCCAATTATGTTTTCATCAATACTATCGTTTAAGCTACTGTTTTGTTTATCTTTATTTGTTATTCCATTTAACGTTTCATTTGTTTGTTCTGTGTCATCTGTTCTTAGCACATTACCTGTTATCAAATTAGCACTTTCTTTTTTTTGCACGAATTCAATACGTATTGTTGCATCGTCAATGTTTTGTATTGCTTGTATATGTGTAGATAAATCACATATAGATTGTTGTGGTTTTGTTGGTACTTCAAAATTACAAATATGTATATATGTTCCATTTATTTGATAATATATATTGCCATCTTGCTTAATGTCAGAATACCAATCTAGCACCAGGTTTAATCCTATTATATTAACAAGATTTTGATTTTTATCTGAGAACGAGAATTCAATATATGAAACAGAATCATTTAGGCAGTCGTTTTGTGTTAGGAGTATGTCTTTTATTAATAATTGACGGTTTGGATTATTGTCATTGTTACATATCATAATATTTTGTGGACTTAATTGGTATTCTTGTCCTGTATTTGATGCTAATAAATAACCTGTAAGATTCGTAATTGGACCCATTAAAACTAATAATAATAAGAATATTAGGAGAATGCTGATGCTGGCATAAATTCTATATTTCGTGTCGATATCTAGATTATACACTATTACACCAAATTATTGAACGATTTTGTTTTATTTTTGGAAACTAAAACCTTGTTGTTATTTAAATTGTGTTTAGTATGCCGTTTTATAAACAAAATGTATATTACACTATAATATATAGGATGTGTTTTTATTTAAATGGTTATCTTGTGTACGGAATAAGTACTATTAAGTACTATCTTGTGTTAGTTTGAGTTTTTCTAACAAATAATTAAATTTTAAACTTAATTTAATCTTAAATTATCTAAAATTTGATAGTTTTAATTTTATGAAACTCCAAGAATATAATTAAAAACTTAAACTTTGTATCTAAATTAAGATACTTATTTATATAGTGTTAAATTATTTTAAAATCAATAACTTAAAGGTTCTTAATTTATTTTGTACCTAAATATAATCTAAAATTATTCTGATTTTAAGTGGATTTATTTTAAGTCTGTTTAGTTATAATTTTTTAAAAGTATTTATTTAAATTTATTTTATTGTCTTTTTTATAATCCAAACTATGTATTTTTAGAGCTCATAAAATCTGAACAATAGTTTGATTTATGTTGATCTGTACGCTTTGTAGAATCTAACAAAATTGAAATTCTCAATTTTAACAAAATTAAAATGCTTTATTTTTATAAAAAAAGTATATATCTTAATAAAAAATTAGTTATTTTAATTTAAAAATACGAGTTTTAACAAAATACACTATAATATATTACATATTAATATATTATATTACATATATTAATAAATTATATTACATATTAATATATTATATAAGGTGTGATTTTATTTTAATCTGTTATAATTTATGGTATTTAATTAAAACCTATAATTATTATGTTAATCTGTTTCAATCTATTTTGATTTAAGATATGTCTATAAAAATAAACTATTAATATTTAGGAAAGTAAAAAATTGTATGGATCTAAAAAAATCAATTTTATTTATTTTAATAATTCTCTTATTTAGCTTATCTCCAACTATGGCCTCTGTAGAAATCACAGATGCAAGAATGGTTTCAGAAGTATCTGTACAAATTACAGAAAGTGGTACAATCTCAATAACATCTGGAAGTCTTGATTGGCTTAAGATAAATCAGACAATCCCACAAAACCATCCTCCTTTGCAACAAGTATCAACAGATACTGAAATTGTCACAGATAGTCTTGGTAATGAGCTTAGTCATATCTATTTGGATAAACCTAATTTATTATCAAATTATAATATTAAAACAGATGTCATTTCAAAATCAATTCATACTGGTTCAATTTCGAATCAATATATTATACCCGATTCGATTAAAATATATCTTGAATCAAGCGAAAATATACAGAGTAATAATCCAAATATAATCGCAATTGCAAAAGAGATAACAAAAGATTCAATTGATGATTTTGAGAAAGTTGTAAAATTAGCACTATGGGTAAATAATAATCTAGAGTATGATATGAAATATGGTGACGTCACAAAAGATGCTTTATGGGTCTTGAATAATAAAGTAGGTGTCTGTGCTGAATATACAACCCTATTTACTGCATTTGCACGCGCATCTGGCATACCTGCAAGATATGTGTCTGCACAAGCTTACGGTGAACATGGTTGGGAACCTCATGCATATTCTGAAGTTTATTTAGGTAAGTGGATACCTGTTGACCCCTTGTGGCTTGAAGTAGGGTATCTTGATGCGACGCATATCAAATATACCATTCAACAAGATAATATTGTTATGAATGATGTCAAGGCATATGGTTCAGATATTGGTAAAATCTTATGGACTGATTTAAGTACGGTTATTGATGTGAAGTCAGTTAAGACTGCAGATCGTTTTGTTTATGATTCTTTGTATTACAGCGAAACACTTGAATCTGGTGATGATGTTTTTGTTATTGCTGGAGTGACAGGTCCTGATTATCGGCTTGAACAATTTAATCTTGAGCCTTGTAAAGGTACTACTATAAATCCAATAATTATTGAGAATAAAAAGACTGATATAATCTTTAAAGCCAATCAAAAAAAATATGTTATTTGGACTGGAAAAGTTTCAGATGCTCTTAATTCCCGGATGATTTATACTTGTCCTTTAGTAATCTATTCAGCATTTTTCAAATTAGAAAATATGCCTATAACTATAAGTAGTCAGCAAAAAAATTCAGTTGAACTTGAAGTAACTTTGAGTAATATTAATATGAATTTAGGTGGTACACAAACTGTTTATGCAACAATACGACGTGTTTCGGGTACTGGACCTCTTGACGTTATTGTTGTGACAGACGATTTATTATCTAAACAAGTGATAAATATTAATCCTGGAGAATCATTTAATCTTGAAGAATCTTTTCCAATATTGAAAAAAGGTAACCAAGATGTGTATGTGTTTGTATCTAGTGGCGACCTTTTGAAATTATCATATTATTCTGGAGATTCTGGACTTTTACTATTTGATGATTTCACATTACCTTCTGCAATAAAAATAAATACACCACTTTCAGCAGAGATAAAAGTTATAAATGATAAAACAGTTCCACAATCAATAAAGTTGCATATGGATGATGATATTGAAAGTGTTGTGGTGGATAAGTCAATTGAACGTTCTTTTGATATTGATACAACTGTTCTTGGTCTAAAAAAGGTCAATGTCAAGATTGTTGATGGTACAAATGTTCTTGATGAAATAAATAAGCAAGTGATTGTGTACGATATTCCCATTGTTGAAGTATCTGATGTTGCTGTAAATATCGATGGTTTAACAACAGTTTCAATAGAAAATTCTGTTGACGCTGCAAAAAATATTGAATTAACTATTGGCGATTCTTTTAAAAAATTAGATAGTCTTTTAGGCAAAAAATCCCTTTTATTTGATGGGTTAAGTCCAGGTGAATATAGTGCAAAACTAATATATGAAGACGCATCTGGCGAATCTTATAGTAAAAATATAACCGTTACAGTTCGTAATGAAAATATCCTAGAGAAAATAATAAGGTTTTTAAGTACTTTAATCAAATCGTTTTATTTAGGTTAAGGGGTATTTTGAAGTTTGATATATCTTTATTGAAAGCACTTGCATCTGTTACTAGATTAAATCTGTTGAAAACTTTAGCTTTACGACGAATGACTTTATCTGAACTGTCAAAATCACAAGATATGCATGTATCAACAATAAAAGATCATCTTGAAATTCTTAAAAGTGTGGATCTTGTAAGTATCTGCGATGATGGTCATAAGTGGAAATATTATGATCTTACCACGTCCGGAAAATATGTTGTTTTGCCGTCAAAAAAAGAGATTGAGATACTTCTTCCTATAAGTCTTGTATTTATTTTGGTTGGTCTTAAAAATCAATTATTTAATGCTTTATCTTTTGCAAGGGGTGGTGGACTTCAAAGCGAAATGATGGCTTCTGTAGAGAAAAGTGCTGACCTTGTAATTTCTGCGTCATCTGAAGCTTTAGATGTTTCTGATTCCGCAATTAAGTCTGTAAGTGTATTGCCTGATATTTATACAATTTTATTAACATTTGGTGTAGTTATTTTTGTATATGTTTGTATTAGGCTTCTTTTAAGAGTAAAAACGTGATTAATATTTTTTTATATTATATCTGTGTGTATGTTTTTGTGTATTCTTTTGTGTCTTTATTTGTGTTTCTATTTGCGTATCTGTCTAAAACCCTATATATTTATTAGTTTAATTTTGTAATCTATCTTTATGAAAATTGCAATTACGGGTACACCTGGAACTGGAAAGACTGAGGTATCTAAAATTGTTGCAAAATCTTTAGATTATAAATTATTTGCTGTAAATGATTTTGCAAAAGATAAGGGTTTGGTAGAAGATCTTGATGTTGCACGCGATTCTTACATAATTGACGAATCTAAACTTAAAGGCGAATTTAAGAAAATTAAAGGTAATTGTGTGCTTGAAGGACACATTTCACAGTTCTGTGATATGGATTTTATTATTGTATTACGTACAAATCCAAAAGAACTAAAACGTCGTCTTTTGAAACGTGATTGGTCTGCTGAAAAGATCGCTGAGAATATCGATGCTGAGATAGCAGGCGTTTGTCTTGAAGAATCATTAAATTGTAATGTTGTGGTTGAAATTGACACATCTCAAAGAACTTCTCAAGCGACAAGTACCCTTATTTTGGATATTATTAGGGATAAATTATTTGATAAATATAGTCCTGGAAAAATTGATTGGGTTGAATATTTGTAATTTTATTAAATTTAAACGCAAGTTTTATATTTGATACGAGTATAAGAAGATTGTACGGAAAATAAAAGTATCTATAAGAATAATATAATAATTTAAAGTAATGTTTAAAAAGTTTATTTACAAATAGCAATTCTAGATATTTATTTTAGAAAATTTAATTAATATATAATGGTGAGAATATGGCAAAAGCAGTAACAGGACCAACATTTGATAGATTATACAAAAATATGTATGTTTGTATGCGATGTAATGCTACAAACCGCTCTGGAACAAAAGCAACAATTATGTGCCGGAAATGTGGATCTAAAGCTTTAAGACTTAAGAACAAAGAACGTAAAGGTTAAACTAATGAATGCGTATCTTGAGATACTAAGACCTGTAAATGGTTTGCTTGCTGGTTTTGGTGTAATCATTTCTATGTTTATAGGTCTCAACGGTATAATATATAGTCCTTTACTTTTTTTTGCATTTATTGCAATTTTTTTTATAACTTCAGCTGGAAATGTCGCAAATGATTATTTTGATTGTGAAGTTGATAGGGTAAATAAGAAATATCGTCCGATTCCTTCAGGTCGTATAACTCTTAAAAATGCGCTTATCTATATGTATGCACTTTTTGCAATTGGTATTATAGCATCTGCTTTTATAAATATGTATACTTTGATTTTCGCAATATTTAGCAGTTTGGTACTTTATGAGTATAATACTATAAAACGAAATTCTCCATATGGGGGTATTGTTATTGGTATTTTGGTGGCATCTCTTTTCATTTTTGGTGGTCTTGCTGTTGGTAATGTGATAAGTCTTGTGTTTATGGGATTTCTTGCAGGTTTATGTAACATAGCTCGTGAGATCACAAAAGATATTGAGGATATTGAAGGTGATCGTGGGCGAAAACAGACATTACCATTAATTTATGGTGCTAAAGCAACTAGTTATTTAGCGTCATTTTTGCTTTTTGTGTGTATTGGATTAAGTCTCCATCCTTTGATAACATCAATGTTTGGACAATATTATTTTATCACGATTTATATTGCAGATACTATTCTTCTTTATTCTGCGGCACGATTGATATATAATCCTACAAAATATGCATCTGATGTTCATCAGTTAGAGAAAATTGGTATGTCTATGGCTTTGCTTGCATTTTTTGTAGGTATCATTTAAACCTTTTTATTGTTTACTTTAGAAATAATGGTTATTGCCCTGATGGCTCAGTTGGTTAGAGTACTGCCTTGGTACGTCCGTGAAATCCGGCGTCGCTTTGAGTGATAGTTAAAATTTCGTTTTGAAGTCACTCTGTAATTATTTATGCGTCGGGTTTGTGGCACAAAAAGGCAGAGATCGCGTGTTCGAATCTCGCTCAGGGCTTATTTTTTTTAAAACTTAGTCTTATCAAGAAGTTGTATGTCCTCAGAACTCAGATTCCAACCAAACGCATCTTGATTTTCTTTAAGATGCTCAATATTTGTAGATTTTGGGGTTTTAAATATGTTCTTTTTGGATGTTAACCAGTTAATCGCGATTTGAGCTTTAGTTTTATTGTATTTTTCTGCAAGCCTGTCCATAAAAGGGTGTGGTTTTTATAGAAATCCTCTTTCAATAAGTCTTTCAGCTATTATTATGATGTTATTTTCTTGGCAATATGGGATTTTATAGGATTCCATGCTATGGTTATTGCCATATCGCCCCTTTTCTCGTGTCAACAAATTATATTCTATTTCATTTGCAACAATCTTGTTGACTGAATGTTTTTGAGCTTCTTTGAGTTTTTCGAGCGTGAAATTACTGACACCAATATATTTCACAATTTATTGTTCTACCAAATAATCCATCGCTTTCATTGTTTCTTTTAAGTAATTTGTGTTATATCTAAACGTTTTATTTAACATCTCTCTATTCGTATGTTGTAGTGCTTCTGTTATCAACTCCCATTTTTAAATTTACCGTGAATAACAATCTATTCGTATGTTGTAGTGCTTCTGTTATTGAATGGGTATATAAGAATGAAACAAAAGGTAGTTTTTCACCTATCATCTAGTTGCAAAGAAATTGATACATACCATATTCATTTTCTATAGCAATTTTATGGACTTCGTGACCAAATGTGTCGTATGCTCTTTCTTTTATCAATGCAATCATTGCATTTTTTGAATTTCCATATCGTTTTATCCATTCAATCATTTCAATTTTTTCGTGTAATAAGACACCTTCTGAATCGATTGTTTGGATTTTATTATTTTTTATATATTCAAACAAATGTCTGACTAAGACACTTTGAGGGTCTGAACAATATTGGTTATCATCAAATTTTTGGAGAAAAAATGCATTAAACAGTTCATTTGCTTCTTGGATATTATATTCATTATTATTTTCTATAGATTGCAATGGTTTATATTTTTGAATATATTTTAAAATTGGTGCATTCTTATGGTTGTTTATATACTGTTTTAGATTTGGAAATATTTTTTGTGCTTTTTCTATATTTTCATATTTTTTCCAATTTTGCGGTAATGTACAGTAATGTAATTAGTTTTATATTATAATAATATTATTTGTATTATTTATAGATTTATCAAACCTTTGATAATTTAGGTTTTATTTAATTCTAAAAACTATTTAACATAAATATGTTTTGAGCAATTTTTGTTCAACCTTAGAATATTCCATATTTTCAATTTAAAAGGGTGTAGCTTCAAATAATTTTATATACCTAAGATAACAATAAATATACATGGTGGTTAAGAAAATATTAATAGTGTTAGTTCTATTCCTACTATTTTTATCAGTACCTGTGTCTGCTGCAGATAGTAATCCCTTTGAACTGTCTTTTGAAAATATTAAGACTACAAACATAATCTATGTTGGCAATGCATTACAATATACAATTAATATCAAAAGCAATCTTAACGAATCTGTAAATGCTGAAATTGTTTTGTCTATGAATCATAAGGATTGGGCAACAGCGGGTAAAAAAACAGATTTTAATATTGATTCTTTTGGAAATACTTCATATTCTATCGAATTAACACCTCCTTTAGGCACATCAACAGATAATTATAATCCAATTATTTATGTGTGTGTAAAAAATGTTGGTCAATGTTCTAGTATAATTTTAAGGCTGCATGTTGTAGATAGGTTACAGCTTAAACTTGATGCTTTTGAAAGTGTTCTTGATACTTATGAGGCTGATGAGAATATCAGTATAATGTTTACTCTAAATAATCAAGGTAAATCAAATATAATTAATTATAAATTCAAAGTAAATTTTGTAAAAGATGATGTTGTTTTAGTTTCTGAATTATTTGATTTAGATCCAATAGATCGTGGCGATATTTTACGTCGTATTGAAGAACTTGATTTGATACAATCTATTACCGAACCAGGATTGTATGTTCTTGAAGGTATTTTAATTGGTGATGCAGGTGATACTTTAATTAAAAAGTCTGTGAATATCACAATAAAGCCTCCACGAGATTCAAGTTTTGAAAAAAGTGTATCTACACAACCTGGAATTTTTAAGAAATCTGTTACTACAACACTTAAAAATGAAGAACGTTTGATAAATAATATTACTTTGACTGGGCCAATTTATGGTTTTGAACAGCTTTATTCTTTTGATAGTCCTGTTGAGATATTAATTGAAGCTAATAACAAATATTTCACTTATTCTTGTGAGCTTAATCCTCGGGATACACCTGGTGATAGTTGTACACTTTCTTATACTGTCAATTATTGGAAGTTGTATTTATTATTAGTATTACTCACTTCCGTTTTGTTTTTATTATATGTTTATTTAGAATTACCTAATATAACAAAAAAGCATACTAAACATGATGATGTGCATTCAATACAAGTACACTTTAAGAATAATAGTATGAAGTCGTTAACTAGTGTAAAAATCAAAGAGTTTATTCCCTCTTCTGTGATGCTAATCGGAACTTTTAGTATAAAACCCTCATCTCATAAGAAAAAAGAAAATGGTACTGAAATAATCTGGAATATTGGGAATTTAGACTCTAAAGATGAACGTGTAATTACCTATTCTGTTAAACCTCGGCTTGAAGTTGACGAAGGTATTGTTTTACCTCCTGCAGAGATTTCAGGAATAAATTATCGTAAAAAGAAAGATTTAGTTAAATCTGGTACTTTACATTTGAAATAATGCGTTTATGTCAAAACATATAAAAAGCTTTTTATTAAAGTTTAATTACACATACCAGTTTGATAATTAACCCGCTGTAGCTCAACCTGGTAGAGCACTCGGCTGTAGATTAGCACGTTTTTAAGTGTTTTTCATTTAGTCTCTGCTCAGATAGTAACCGAGGTGTTGCCTGTTCAAATCAGGCCAGCGGGACTCTTTATTTTTTAATTAGGTATACAGCTATATTTAGGCATTTCTTGTTTTTAATGTCTATGTCGTGTATATATGCATTAACTCTATAATATTATTTACAATTTGGGTCTATTTTGTATTATGTTGTAAATTTACACAGTCTATAGTGTGTCTGCGTGCTTGTTGTGTTGTTAGGTTGTATTTAAATAGTTGATACTTTGTGTAGCACATATGTTGTTTAATCATATAGGCTGTCTACATTTATGGATAAAATGTTATGATGTTATTTCAATTTGGTATTAATCTTAGTATAATGTGATCTGTTATAGTATACAGGTTTATTGGTAAACTACAGGGTTATAGTCTTAATATATTATAATATTAGTATATAATAATATAATTATATTAATATTTAATTATATTAATATTTAATTATATTAATATTTAATTATATTAATATTTAATTATATTAATATTTAATTATATTTTTATGTTCATATATTACTAACATATTATAATACTATATTTATACAATTTTAGTATGTTATAAACTTATAAAATTATAATTAAATAGAGCTATATTGATATATCAATATATAATTATAATTAAGTCTGATTATAATCTTATATCTTTTTATATGTAATTTTATGTATTTTTAATTGATTCGCACCTAATTCTTTCAATTTTACAGAAATTGTAGGAAACGTTTATAAAGTTTTATGGTTTAAGATATCTTGTTGACGGTCACAGCGAGAATGGTACACCCGAACCCATCCCGAACTCGGAAGTTAAGATTCTCAGCGACCTGTGTTGTACTGCTTTTTTGTGGGAAGCTCATGACGCTGTCAACATATTTATAATTATATAAAAATGTGTCCTGGTAGTGTAGTTGGCCTATCATTCAAGACTGTCACTCTTGTAACCCGGGTTCAAATTGTATGAAATAATCTATTTTTAATAAATTTAACACTTATTGATTGGTTTCAGACATGAAAATCCCGGCCAGGACGCCAATATTACGAATATTATAATCCGGATAAATAATAGTGTTTCATAATGTTTTAATGATTGTTATGTAAAAGTTTTTAAAGTTTAATACTATAATCATAAGACTTATGAATCTTGTATACGTACTGGGCCTGTAGCTCAGTCTGGCAGAGCACTGGACTCTTAATCCAGGTGTCGAGGGTTCAAAAAGGTAAATGTTATCATACAATGTTGTTTTAATTATTATGTAATTATAACTTTGTTATGCATTTGCTCTTGGAAATCCCTTCAGGCTCATTATATAATTATAAAAGGTAGATTATTTGAAAGAAAATGCAATCGATAAAACGACTTCAAAAAAGACCCCTGAAAAGGCTTCTGTGAAAGCATCTCCTAAAAAGGCTGCAGTAAAAGCATCTCCTAAAAAGGCTGTTGATAAAGCATCTTCTAAAACAGTTGTTGAAAAACCAACTGAACTTATGGCACATAATTTAATACCTAAACATGAGATTCTGATTGATGCTCAAGTAAAAACACTTCTTGAAAAATATCATATTGAAAAAAGTAATTTACCACATATTTTTGATACAGATGTTATAGCTAAACAGCTTGGTGCTAAACCCGGCGATGTTATCTGTATAGAACGAGCATCAAAGACTGCAGGAATCTCTTTATATTATCGTCTTGTTGTTTCTGAAGAAGGTGAAGATTATGATTAAAAGCTTTTTGAACGAACAGAAAGATAAGTCTCGATATGTATCACACCATATTGATTCTTTCAATGATTTTGTAGCAAGACGTATTCAAAGTATTATTGATGAACTTGGAGAAATCAAAATAGACCTTCCAACTCAAGAAAGTCTTACTATTAAACTGGGTAAAGTTTTAATTGAAGCTCCACAGATTAGAGAAAGTGATGGCGCAACAAAAAGTATATTACCAATGGAAGCACGACTTAGAAATCTAACTTATTCCTCGCCACTTTATGTAGAAATGACACCTGTTTTTGAAGATGTTGAACATGAAACAACTTTTGTAAACATTGGTGAATTTCCAATAATGGTTAAATCAGATCTTTGTCCATTATCTAGCATGTCAAGAACTGAATTAATTGCAGCTGGTGAAGATTCACACGATATGGGCGGTTATTTCATAATAAATGGTATTGAGCGAGTTCTTATTTTATCTGAAGAGATTGCAACAAACAAACTTATTATACAGAAAAAAGTCGAAGAAATTACAGCAAGATTAGATTCCAAAAATAGAGGTTATACACAAAGACATGCTTTTGAAAGAAAAGAGGATGGTAGCGTTGTTGTAAAATTTGCTAATTTAACAAGTACTCCAATAAATCTTATTATTTTAATGAAAGCTCTTGGTCTTGGTACTGATAAAGATGTTATGACTGCAATATCAAGAGATGGTAACATTAATGAAGCAACTTATTTACATCTTTTAATTGTTGATGTTACAAGTAGTGATGATGCAATTAATCATATTGGTCATCTTATGAAAATTTCTCAAAAAGAACAAATAGAATCAAGAGTTATGAATATACTTGATAATTATCTTTTACCACATATTGGTCAAACTGCTGCAAGTAGAATTGATAAAGCATTATTCCTTGGTAAAGTTATAAATAAATTAGAGCTTTTAAAATCTGGAAAACTTAATGATGATGATATAGATCATTATTCAAACAAACGATTACGTCTTTCAGGAGATTTACTTGAGTCTATATTAAGAGCAATTCTTCTTGGACGATGGGGCCTTATTGCAAGATTACAGTATAATTATCAAAAAATGATTAAAAGAGGACGAAAATTACCAAATTTACAAAGTATCGTGATAACAGGTGTTCTTACAAAACAGATTTTGAGGGCTATGGCCGTTGGTAATTTTGCAAATCAGACTGGTGTAAGTCAAAGGCTTGAGCGAAGTAATTTTGTTAGAGCTCAAGAGCATTTAAGAGCTGTTGTATCTCCTTTATCTTCAACTCAAGAACATTATGAAGCACGATCTCTACATTCAACACATTGGGGTAGGCTTGATGCTGTAAGAACTCCGGAAGGTCAAAACATTGGTCTTAGGAAATTTCTTGCCTTGGGTGCGCAAGTAACAACAACACCTAAAGCTGATGATGATCTTAAGATTGAATCTGCTTTAAAAAGTTTAGGTGTTTTAAAAGAATTATAATCAAAGAATTATAATTCTAAGTAAAAGTATAGTCAATTATTAATTATCAATATATAAAGGGTGTCATATATCGCAGAAGTTTATTTTAATGGTAAATATGTAGGAGAGCATGAATCTCCACAAACGCTTGTAAAGTCATTGATTGAAAAGAGGCGAAAAAATATACTATCACACGACATGAATGTTGGATATGTTGAGGATCGTAATGAGGTTCAAATCAATACTGATAGTGGTAGAGTTCGAAGACTTCTTATAGTTGTTAATGATGGTGTTCCTCTTTTGACTGAAGAACTTATCGCTAAATTAAAAAAGAAAGAAGTTTCCTGGGATGATATGACTGCACAGAATATTGTAGAATTTATTGATGCTGAAGAGGAAGAAAATACTTATATTGCATTAAAACGTGAAGATGTTACAAAAGATCATACACATCTTGAATTAGATCCAGTTCTTATGTTTGGTATATCTACATCAATACTTCCATTCCCTGAAAAGAATCGTGGTGATCGTCTTAACTATGGTGCACGTATGGCAATTCAGGCAATTGGTTCTCCTGCACAAAATTATCTGATGCGTGATGATACAACAATGAATGTTCTTGTATATCCTCAAGTACCTATTGTTGATACTGAAACAATAGATTCAATAGGTCTTACTTCACATCCATCTGGACAGAATCTTGTTATTGCAATAATGCCTTTTTATGGTTACAATATAGAGGATGCTATAATTATAAATAAAGCTTCAATAGATCGTGGTTTTGGTAGATCTTTAAGTTATAAAACACATGTCAGTGAATTTAGAAGATATTGGGGTGGTCAGGAAGATGAGATCCGTGTACCCGACCCAAGTGTTCATGGTTATAAATCAGAAGAAGCATATAGGGATCTTGATGAGTATGGTATAATCAACCCCGAAATAAAAGTTTCAGAAGGTTCAACTCTTGTAGGTAAAGTATCTCCTTTAAGATTTCTTGGTATAACAAAAGAAGTACGTATGGGTATACAGAATTTTAGAGAGAATTCACTTACAGTTGAAAAAAATGCATCAGGTTATGTTGAGAAAGTAATTCTTACAACAGATCAGCAAGGAAATAAGATTGTTAAAGTAA
Organism: Nanobdellati archaeon; assembly: GCA_019429005.1. Taxonomy (GTDB): domain Archaea; phylum EX4484-52; class EX4484-52; order EX4484-52; family GLR71; genus JAHYJR01. Next base: position 109,914 of record JAHYJR010000005.1, read on the forward strand.
GTGTACGTGATACTAAGATACCTGAAGTTGGCGATAAATTTGCAACAAGACATGGTCAAAAAGGTGTTATAGGTATTGTTGTTCCTGAAGAAGATATGCCTTTTACTGAAGATGGTACAAGACCTGATGTAATTATAACAACACATGCTATTCCTTCTAGAATGACTGTTGGTCAGCTTCTTGAGATAATTGCTGGTAAAGCTGGTGCTCTTGCAGGAAAACGTGTGAATGGTACTGCTTTTAAAGGTGATGAAGCTCATATTCGTGAAGCTCTTAAAGTCTTAGGTTTCCGTGATGATGGTCGTGAGACTATGTATAATGGTATCACGGGCGAAAAAATGGAAAGTACTGTGCTTATCGGTATTGGTTATTATCAAAAGCTTTATCATTTAGTTTCAAAGAAGATGCATGCAAGATCTCGTGGTCCTGTTGCACTTATGACAAAACAACCTACAGAAGGTAGATCTAAGGATGGTGGACTTAGAATAGGTGAGATGGAAAAAGATTGTTTCATCGCACATGGTGCACCTATTGTACTTAGGGAAAGATTCAGTTCCGATATGGTTATAGTTCCAGTGTGTAGGGAATGTGGTGTTGTTGCAGTAGATGATAAACTTAAAAACAAAATAACTTGTCCTGTTTGTAAGACCTCATCAAAGAACAATATTGTGATGACTGAGATGTCATACGCATTTAAGCTTATGCTTGATGAGTTAAAAAGTATGACACTATATCCAAAAATCATACCTGTTGAGAAATAATTAGGTAATTTAAATAAATATAATTAAGATTAGGTTATTAAGATGGTTTCAGTTATCGAAAAAATTAATTTCAAAATGATGTCACCCCAGATGATACAAAAATTGGGGGCAATAAATGTGACAAATTCCGAAGTGTATGATGCCGACGCATATCCTGTTGAAGGTGGAGTTATGGATCCTCATATGGGTGTCATAGACCCAGGTATGCGTTGTAAAACTTGTGGTGGCAGAAGTGGTGAGTGTCAAGGCCATTTTGGTTATATTAATCTTGCTAAACCTGTTCTTAATATATTATTTATTAAGCAAATAAAAACAGTTCTTACATATACTTGTGAGCATTGTGGTGAACTTCTTTTTTCAAAAGATTTACTTAAAACTTCTAAATTATCTAAAATTAAACCTTCAAAAGATTGTCCTGTATGTACTAAAGCAAACAGAAAATTAGTTTTTGAGAGACCTCAGACATTTAAAAGGGATAAACAGATTATTACTCCTGAAGAAATTAGAGAACACTTTGAAAAGATAAAAGATTCTGATGTAAAATATGTAGGTCTCGCGGGTGGAAGACCTGAATGGATGATACTTACAGTTATGCCTGTACCTTCAATAACAACAAGGCCTTCAATTACACTTACAACTGGTGAGCGAAGTGAAGATGATCTTACACACAAACTTGTTGATGTAATTAGAACAAATCAGAGACTTGCAAGCAATCTAGAGATTGGTGCACCTGAATTTATTCTTGATGATCTTTGGGAACTTCTTCAATATCATGTTACTACATTTTTTAATAACGAAGTAAGTGGTTTACCACCTGCAAGACATCGTTCAGGAAGACAACTTAAAACGCTCTCACAAAGATTAAAATCTAAAGATGGACGTTTTAGAAATAATCTTACTGGTAAAAGAGTTAACTTTTCAGCAAGAACTGTTGTATCTCCAGATCCAAATATTGGTGTTAATGAAGTTGGTGTGCCTGCAGCTATAACAAGAGAATTAACTGTACCTGCTCGAGCTACTAAAGATAACCTTAAAGAACTTAAGGAAATGCTTAATCGTGGACCAAATCAAATTGGTGGGGCTAATTATGTTATTAGACCAGATGGTTTAAGGAAAAAGATAACAGATATGAACAAAGATTTAATCCTTGAAGAATTTGATGTTGATTTTATACTTGAACGACATATAAACAATGGTGATATTGTTCTTTTCAATAGACAACCATCATTACATCGTATGTCTATTATGGCACATAAGGTTGTAGTTACACAGGATAAAACATTTAAATTAAATCTTGTTGTATGTAAACCTTATAATGCCGATTTTGATGGTGATGAAATGAATCTTCATGTACCACAATCTGCTGAAGCACGTGCTGAAGCTAAACAGCTTATGCTTGTTGAAGAAAATCTAAGATCTCCACGATTTGGTGGTCCAATAATAGGTTGTGATCAGGATTATATTTCTGGAAGTTATATCCTAACAAAAAAGGGTGTAATTATCAATAAGAAAGATGTAGCACAATTAATGTATGCTGTTGGTATTTCAGAAGATCTTAATAAAGAAGAATACACAGGTAAGGAAGTTATGAGTATGGTTCTTCCTAAAGGTCTTAACATTGAATATAAGACTGGATTTTGTTTAAAATGTTCAGAATGTAAAAAAGGTAAATGTGTATCTGATGCATATCTTGTTATTGAAGATGGTAATTTAATTTGTGGTGTATTTGATAGTAAAGCTATTGCATCATTTAAAGGTGCTATTCTTGACAGGATTGATCTTGAATTTGGTCATAAGGTTGCTATAAAATTCCTTGAACAGTTGACAAGATTAACTTTAGAATTTATTATGCGAGATGGATTCAGTATCTCTGTTTCAGATATGGATATATCTAATAATACTCAAAAACAGATTGATGGTGTTATAGATAAAAGTCTTATTGGTGTCAATAAACTTATAGATAAATATGATGCTGGTGAGATTGTACCAAACCCTGGACGAAGTATGGAAGAAACTCTTGAAACTCTAGTTATGTCTGAATTACAAAGTATCCTTACACGTGCACAGGTTATAATTTCTGATAACGCAGTTGAAAATTCTGCGGTAATTATGGCAAAAACAGGTGCAAGGGGTAGTATGCAAAATCTTACATTTATGGCAGGTTTGATTGGTCAAGAAGCTATAAGTGGTGGACGAATATTTAGAGGTTATAGGACACGTACTCTTACACATTTTAAACAGAATGATTTTTCAGCAGAATCTCATGGTTTTGTAAGATCTTCATTTAAAAAAGGTTTGAATCCTATCGAGTTTTTCTTTGAAGCTATGAAAGGTCGTGAAGGTATTATGGATTCATCTCTTAAGACTAGGATTAGTGGATATATGCAACGAAGACTTGTTAATGCACTTCAGGATAATATTGTTCAGAAAGATATATCTGTTAGAGATGGTGCTGGAACAATAATACAATTCCTTGCTGGTGAAGATGGAATTGATCCTGCAAAGAGTGATAATGGTGTATTAATCAATTTAAAAAGGATTTAATTAAGGATTTATTCAATAGGTGATAATTTCATGTCAAACGAAATCATAGAATATTACGAAAAAAAAATAGATAATTTAGATATAGATGCAAAATTAAAGACTGCTCTTAAAAAGAAAGTTTCTATTATGTATCCTAAAATGAGTTATGATCATGGTGAAGCTGTTGGTGTTGTAGCAGCACAGTCAATAAGTGAACCTGCTACACAAACAACTTTAAAATCATATCATAGGGATGCTACGGCTGGTCTTGAAATAACTCAAGGTCTACCAAGAATTCTTGAAATCTTTGATGGTCGACGTGAACCAAAAACACCTTCTATGAAAATATTATTATTGGATGATTATAATAATGTTGATGGTGCGAAATTAGTTGCAGCAAATATAAGAGAAACCGTCCTTAAACAAGTTGTTTATGAAGATGCAATCAATCTTGTAAACATGAATATTGAATTTACATTTGATAAAGCACAACTTAAGATATTAAATTTGAGTCTTGATGAAATCTCAAAAGGTGTTAAGAAAGCAATCAAAAACATTGAAGTAAAGATCGAAGGCGATAAAGTTATTGTTGAACCTAAAAAAGCAAATATTACTGTAAAAGATTTACAAAGTATAAGGGTGAAAGCACGATTATCGTATGTGAAAGGTATAAAAGGTATAACGCATACTGTTATTGAAAATGATAGTAATACATGGATAATACATACCCTTGGCTCCAACCTTAAGAAAGTTTTAAAAATTGCAGGTGTAGATACTTATAATACTAAAACAAATAATATTTTTGAAATACAAGAAGTTATGGGTATTGAAGCTTCACGAAATGCTATTATAAATGAATTATTAGAAACAATGCGATCTCAAGGTGTAGATACTGATATTAGACATATTATGCTTGTAGCAGATGCTATGACAAGTCATGGTAAAGTTTATGCTATTGGACGATATGGTCTTTCTGGTATAAAATCATCAGTCCTTGCAAGAGCAAATTTTGAGGAAACTGTAAAACATCTTATAAATGCATCAGCAGAGGATGTTGTGGATGTAATTGATGGTGTTGTTGAAAACGTTATAATTGGCAAGACTGCGAAAGTAGGAACTGGTCTTGTGAATTTAGTGATTAAAAAAACAGACAAATAAGTTTAAAAAGAATTAGATAAGATAATTTTTCAAGGTGGATATATATGACAGAAAAAAATGTGGATGCTGTAATAAAAACAGCTTTGACTACTGATAAATTGCTTATCGGTACAAATAAAGTACTTAAAGCGGTTAAATTAGGAAAAGCAGAAATAGTAGTACTTGCATCAAATTGTTCAGATTTAATAAGGAATGATATAATGAGTAGTGCAAAATTATCTGGTGTTGAAATAATTAATTATGAAAAAAACGCTAGAAATTTAGGAGCTATATGTAAAAAAGAATTTACAGTAGTCAGTGTGTGTACATTGAAATAGATAAGTATATAATACTTTCAGTTGATATAAATAATGTGTTTTTATTATATCTGAAGAATATTATTAAAATATTAAATAAAAAATATTAGTGATTTACAATGCCAGGACTTTTCGCAGGAAGGAATATCAAAAAGAAAAGACAAGAATCCAGATGGAAAGACATCTATTATAAACAGAGGGTTCTTGGTCTAAAAGTTGCACAGGATCCTCTTAAAGGTAGTCCTCAAGCTAAAGCTATCGTTCTAGAAAAAAGGAATATTGAAGCAAAACAACCGAATTCAGCAATGCGAAAATGTGTTAGAATACAACTTACAAAAAATGGTAAGCAAATAACAGCTTTTGTTCCTGGTAATGGTGCTATAAGCCATATACAGGAGCATGATGAAGTTCTTGTAGAAGGTATTGGTGGAACAAAAGGACGAGCTAAAGGAGATATTCCAACAGTAAGATGGCAAGTTATTAAAGTAAACAATCTATCTCTTAATGCTTTATTAAAAGGAAAAGTTAAGAGAGGTTAATCGTGATTTTTATGATGGATTCAAAACAAGATAAAATCGAAACTCCGGTAACAAATGCTCCGGTAACAAAAACAAAAGTAGCTAGTACAAAAGTAGCTAGTACAAAAGTAGCTAGTACAAAAGTAGCTGATACAAAAGTAGCTGATACAAAAGTAGCTAGTACAAAAGTAGCTGATACAAAAGTAGCTAGTACAAAAGTAGCTAGTACAAAAGTAGCTGATACAAAAGTAGCTGATACAAAAGTAGCTGATACAAAAGTAGCTAGTACAAAAGTAGCTAGTACAAAAGTAGCTAGTACAAAAGTAGCTAGTACAAAAGTAGCTAGTACAAAAGTAGCTGATACAAAAGTTGTTAAAACAAAGGCAATAGCTGTAGATATAACTCCAGAATTATTATTATTTAATAGATGGTCTACTAGTGCAATTGTTGTAGAAGATCCGGGTCTTAAAGGTTATATTAATTTAAAACCTATGATTGTTCCAAAATCAGGTGGAAAATTACAGAAAAAACAATTTTATAAATCTAATATGCATATTGTTGAAAGGCTTTTAAACAAGCTTTTTGTTTCAGGTCATAAAGGTAAGAAACATAAACTTTCATCTGGACAGAATGTTGGTAAGACTATGGTAGTTTGGAATATTATTGAAAACGCATTTGATATTATAGAGAAAAAGACTACTAAGAATCCTGTTGAAGTTCTTGTTCGTGCAATTGAGAACAGTGCTCCTATTGAAGAAGTATTATCTTTCCAGAAAGGTGGTAGTTTTACAAGAGAACCTGTTTTAACATCACCACAAAGACGTGTTGATCTTGCATTAAGATTTATTGTACAGACTGTGTATTCAAAAAGTAAGATGAAAAAGAAAAAAGCTTATGATGCTCTTGCTGATGAGCTTATCGCTGCATACAAAAATGAAACAGCATCTGCTGCAGTATCTGAAAAGATTAGACGTGAGAAAGAAGCACACGGTGCAAGATAATATTATCTTGTATTTCACTTTTTTTTATTTTTTATTTTTTTTAAAGTAATTATACAGTCTCGAGTTTAATTTTTTTATTAAAAATGTATTGTCTATTTCTATCTAACTATATCAAAAAGACATTTAAGGAAATACACCTTATTATTTAATGTGTTTAATGATGTATTATCGAAAACAGATTTTATTTATACTTTTAATTCTATTTGTAATAGTAAGCAGTGGGTGTACAACAATAAATGACAATACTGATTTAATAGATACTTTCTTTTTAGAAAACACTTATATAACTGGACTAATCCCTCAATGTGAATCTGGTCTTGTTGACAAAGATTTATGTTATCTTGATATCGCAATTCAGACAAAAAATGTATCTTATTGTTTTAATGTAGGTAGTGTCAATTTAATTCTAGAATGTATAACACGTTATGCGATTAAGACAAAAAATCCTAATATTTGTACAACGTCATATAGGGTTACAGATTCTTCTCGTGTGAACAAATTTACAAATGATTACAGGTATAAATGCTATTATCATTACGCTCTTGAAACTGATGACAAATCAATTTGTGAATTTATTGAACCTCAGAATGAAGAAGCTAAACTGCTTAAAAAGTACTGTCTTGCAATCTTTGATAAAAACATAGATGCTTGCAGTTCTCTTGAGGTTGATTATTATATTAGCAATAAATATGATAAAATCCAAGGAGATTGCTTGATTGAGGTTGCAATACGCACAAAAGATGCGAAATTATGTGAATATGCTCTTTTACTTGAAAATGGTCCTTACGGTGTCTATCTTGATCGTCGTATGGATGGTGTTTTTATATCTGATTGTTATTCAAAAGTTGCTGAAGCTGTAGGTGATAAAGGTCTATGTGAAAATGCAATAACATATCCTTACAAATATATACCTTGTGTTGGCACATTCATACAGCCTGAAGAAGTCACAGATTTTTGCAACACATATACACCAGATTATATTTTAAGTTATAATATGGATACACAATGTGTAAAAGATCTTGTTCTTGGAAAAGACAACCATTTTTGTGATAATATAATTGATAAATCTGATAAAATACAATGTTTTGATACTGTATGTTCTGAACCTTATACTGATTGTAAATCTAAGTACAAACTTTTGCTTGATGAAACCCTTTGTGTTCAGACAACGAAATATGATTTAAACACAAAATCTGAAGATTATGGACATATCTGGAGCGGTTATGCGGGTGGTGCTTGTATAGCAGATATTGCTCAGAAAACAAATAATCCAGTTCTTTGCGAAACAATAACAAACGAGGCATACAGAAACAAATGTTATGTCGATTATGCGTACATGACAAAAGATTCAAAATATTGCATAAGTTTGACAATAACAGATGCAAAATCTGACTGCTATACCCCATTTGCAATATATGATATGGATGAGACTTATTGTCAAAAGATAGGTGTAGATACAAGTTTGATTCAACCTTGTCTTGACAGAATCGCATCAATTCGTGGTTCTGAAATCAATTCCAAAACAGAATCTGTGTAATGTCATTATAAATTATACTTGTTGAATCTAACAAACATTTATAAATTTCACATATATAATTTATATCATGGATATTAATACGGCTAATAATACAAATGCAATAAGTATAAAAATTATTAACCTTAGCTCTATTATTATACAGATATAATTACAATATTTGATCTGTGTTTCAGTTTAAATGTTGTGTAGTTCTTTTCTGATATTTAAACTTTAATACATCTAATATTTATTATGAGGTAATCCGTATGAGCCATAATGATGTTGAAAAGGAATTATTAGGATTCTGGAAAAAGAAAGATATATTTATGAAATCGGTAGATCAGAGACCGAAAGATAAGCAGTTTATATTTTATGATGGCCCGCCTTTTGCAACAGGATTACCTCATTATGGTCACATTTTAGGTCTTACTATTAAAGACCTTTATCCACGATTTTGGACAATGAAAGGTTATCGTGTAGAACGACGTTGGGGTTGGGATTGTCATGGTCTTCCAATTGAAAACATCGCAGAAAAAGAGCTTGGTATTAAAAACAAGAAAGGTATTGAAGAATTAGGCGTTACAAAATTCAATAATTTTTGCAGATCAAAAGTATTCTTTTTTGAGAAAGAATGGAAAACGACAGTAGATCGTATGGGTAAATGGATTGAGTTTGATAATTCTTACAAGACTCTTGATAATAGTTACATGGAGACAATCTGGTGGATATTTAAAAAATTGTATGATACTGATTATATCTACAAAGGTAAAAAAGTTCTTATGTATTGTCCGCGTTGTGAAACACCAATTGCTAATGCAGAAATTTCTATGGATAACAGTTATAAGGATGTTACTGAAAAAAGTGTAATTGCAAAATTCGCTCTTAAAGGTGAGA
>JAHYJR010000014.1 GCA_019429005.1 Nanobdellati archaeon
ACCATAACAGCGGCGACAATAAGTGCTAAAACTATCGCTGCAAAGATTGTTATCGCTTTATCCATACCTTTTCGTCTGACCATAATCACACCATATCTGAGCAGTTACACCAGTAACCAATACAAGAAGATTCAACAAACACCAAATCATCAGCAAACCCCGGTTCCTTCATACAAGTCTGCAGACACCAACCAGAACACCCGGATTTCCAGTTAGTCTGTTCCATCAAGTCCTCGGTCACGCCACCGTTTCGGTTCACACTGCCCTGGAAAATCGATGCCATTATAGCTACCATAACAAACATTACAACTATAACAATAACAAGCCATATCAGTTTTTCCATACCTTTACGCGAACCCATAGGATTAATTACACAAGACAGTTTAAATGATTTATTGTGAAATAAACATTTTATGTATGTAAAAGTATACATAAGTATACAATACGATACATTAAAGACATTAAGATTTCAAACAACCATTATAAAACATCCAAAAGAAACTTCAACACAGAAACTATATGCAAACCATCTACAACCGCATCCTCTTCAATTGTGACAACTATTGCAGTTTTAAACGTATCACCAAATTTAACAGTGAATTTCTTAATCTGCTTAAAACGTTTTTTATTTTTCTTAACTTCAATAACATTAAGCTTATCATCCTCAGGTATTATGAAATCAACCTCAAAACCATTCAGATAGAAAAATTTCGCATCAGTCTTTGAAGCCACAATATTCTCAAGCATAAACGGAAAAATATTATCGTTTGATCTTGAACTTTCAAGAAAATGTAAAATAAATAAGAAATATAACCATGAATCAGCTATGTCTGACACAACAAAAGAACTATCTTTATTTTAAATAAATGACACAATAGAACAAGCTGTAGACCTTGGAGCAAAAAAGATTACATTAATCGGTGGTGGAGCACCCTTATTATATCCCTATTATTTAAATGTATTAGATATTGTAAAAGACATCGGACTAGATTCAATAACATTCGCAAACGAAACACTCATAGATAAAAAAGCAGTATCTACATATGACCCTAACGAGAACAACGCAACAAATTTTAATTCGCAATATAGATTAATCAGATATAAACTTACAGATAAAAAATCCACAAAAAAATTAAGAACAAATACAATATATACTCTTTATGAAGCAAAAATGTGATAATATGGGAATAAATGCAACAGGGGAACAAATACAATATATACTCTTTATGAAGCAGGATATTGTGGTCACGGTGCAAAAATAAAACTTGACCTTAAAACACAGATATGTCCAAATAAATATGATGAAATAGATGAATTTTATAAATATTGTAGTGATAATTATATTATACCCTATATTGAATTATTTAAAAGCCCAGACCATAAACAGTTCAAAAGATTTAAAAAATACGATGAAATAGATGACAACATACACAAACCACCCACACCAGCATTCGTAGAACAAAACTACCAAAAACGATTCTCAGCATATATAACAGCAACGTCGATGTTCAAACTTGCCCGGGAACAAATACCATAGGTGGAAACCTAATAGAAACCAGCCTAAAAGACATAATACAAAATAGTCAAAGTTTCAAAGATTTAAGAACTATTGACCACAAGACACAAGAATCCTGTAAAACTTGTAAAGATACAGAAAACGGACGTTACTATGGTTGCAGAAAAACAACATTATAATAAACAAACAATTTACATACTAACCCACAACCCTTGTTGGTATATAAATTAATAACAAAAACAATACCATAAACACAAATAAAACATATACATAAGAACTCAATTACATCCAAAATAAATTCAGATACACTTTAAACACCTAAAAGGTAACCACTCATAAGAGTAACAAAAAATAATATACTTAAAATCCAAATATATATTAGGTGGGATTTATCACAGAAAACTTATGTATAACAGATCAATTTGACAAGGTATTATATTTTGAAGATAGAAACATCACGCACCAAACAGATAATTACCATAGAGGTATACATATCATTCTCTTAAACAACAAAGATGAAATACTCCTGCAAGTAAGATCACCCTCTAAAGATAAATATCCAAACACTTACGATTGCTCGGTCTCAGAACATGTAATAGAAAACGAATCATACCTAAACACAGCAATACGCGGTATCAAAGAAGAATTAAATATAGATAATCCAACACTTAAAAAACGTCTAAAATTCAAAGCAAGCTATGGCACACACGACAAAATGATTGTTGAACTTTTTGAAACTTATTACGATGGAAAAATCAACCCAGACAAAGATGAAATAGAAAAAACAATCTATATCAAAAAAGATAAAATAAAGAACATGCTCAAGACAGAAAAAGAACAATTTGCACCTTGGACATACAACATTCTCAAATGGTATCTTGACTTACCCTCAAACATAATTGAGATGTAAATAATTTCTTAAAAAAACTAAAAATCACAAGAATAAAAATAATTTCAAAAAAAAAACTTAAAAAGATTTAAACCCAATTAATATTTTAGTTGATTTTAAAGTAAAAACGTTATCAAAAGCAACTAAAATAATATTTTAATTTCTGAAATTTATAAATACTACTAAACTTAGTAATATAAAAATTTTACCCCATAAATGAATAACCAAAAAAACGGAGGTAACAATTATGGGTACAGCTTATGGCAAAGCACGAGTTTCTACAAGAGCATTAAGAAATGGCGAAATAGACACACGTTACGAATTTTCATTGCAAGACGACGATCCTCAATCCCGAGCACACATAGGTGCAGCAATGCAAGATGCTTGTAGTGGTATAGGACAATCCCAAGCAATAGTTTCAGGAGATATGGTAACCCATCAAATGGATAAAGAATTTGAACGACGCGAACGTGCAAATTATATTTCTGGAAGTAATTGGTATTCTTTATGCAACAGACATTGTGGATACAGTTTAGATTGTGATACTTTATCTTTAAGAGAATATGAAAATTATTGCAACGATGTCATAAAATGTGGCCTATCAAATGCAGAAATTGAAGCAAAATACAGATGGGAACGAGACATGGTTAAAGCAAATAAAAAATTATTAAAAACACTTTGTAGGTGATTTTTCATGACATTTAAAAACTATTTACACAACATATTCCATAAAAAACCAAAAACAGAAATAAACAATGAAACAAAAGACGATTGGTTTACAAGCACGAAATCATTATTTGACACAGACCAAGACCAAGATCAAATACATGTAACTGGTAGCTACAAATATCAAAAAGACCCCGATACAGATACACTCGAACTCAAAGAAGCTTCAGTATATTTTGAAGAAGTAATAGACGGCGAAAAAACAACCATAACACATTCTATGACTGAAGATTATCTTGATTTGAGAGACAAAATCTCAGCCATGCCTAAAAACATACATAAATTATTATACCACATATTCAGCCGAACTTATAAAGAAGAGAGGGGATTTTAAAATGGATATACGGATGGGTGTCAAAATAACAAAAGAAATAAATGGTCCTCTTGAAATAAAAATATTTTACAAAGATTCACTTGGTATTTCAGGAGATGATGTCGTACTAATAGATAATATTGCAGCACAATTAGGTGCAAAGGTCGTAGATCCAAAAGATATGCTCAATGATTACCTAAATGCAGATTTCAAATATGAAAGCACTATTGCACAAAAAGAAAATCAAGAACATAGATTAGACTATAGTTATAAACAAAAGACAGTACCAAAACCACAATATTACCCTAAATCATAGATAGGTAATCAAAATGATTGAATACGAAGCATGGCTTGACTATAACATGTCAGACAAACTAAAAGACACTCAAATAGACACAGACCTAAAAATAGACGTATCCTGCCCGCCTTATGCAACAGCAAACATAAGAACAATCGCGACATTCATAACAAATGCAATCAACCAAGAGCGAAACCTAAG
>JAHYJR010000009.1 GCA_019429005.1 Nanobdellati archaeon
TTAAGATCCTTATTACCTGCAGAATTTATTTTTTCAATTATCAAATCAATTGTATGTACATATTGTGCAAAAACCATTGCTTTTTTTCCAGAAACAACATGTTCTTCAAGTAGATTTTTCAAAACGTCTAATTTAGGATGTTCAAAATCGGAAATATAAAGTTTTTCAATAAGATCAAAAGCATTCTGTATATCTTTATTTGCAATAATTAATTTTGTTGCTTTTGTAGTCGTATCAGAAAAAAGCCGTTTAAGATACGCATACGTTTGGGGCACACCCTGACTTTCAAGAAGCTCTAATGCATGGCTTATTTTTATAAGAGCTGAGGCTTGTGATATTGCTTCAAATAACATAGGATCCTTATCGTATGCCAAACGAGAACCAATATTTTTTTGAAGTTCTAAAATTTCGCGCTTTTTAGGTTGTGTTGTTGAAATCAAACCTTTTGAAGATAAAAATTTCACAATAGTTGCAATGTAATTATTTATATAAGTCCGGATTAAATCAAATTCTTTTGGACAATCTAATTTTAACCAATCAATTGAGGTTTCCATAACATAATCTTTTACATCCCAATCAGTTTCACTTTTGACTTCAATATTATCTATAAAAAGATTTGAACAGATACGCCCTACTTGTTCTTTTGTACCACCAGGACTTGCAGTAAGACCTAGAATCAATGGCTTTTTTGCAGATTCCATATATTTTTTTGCGATAAAAGTATAAGCATAATTCCCGCTTGCACGATGAGCCTCATCAAAAACGATAAGATTGAACACATTTAAATTTAATAACCCTTTGAAAATATCATTCTGTATAACTTGAGGTGTTGCAAAAATAACATGATTTTCATTATAGATCACACCTCTATCTTTTGGAGATACAGCACCAGTCAGAATTGTGAATTTACCTATAATCTCAGGTTTCATAACAGATTCAAAACTTTTTAGATGCTGTTCCACTAATGGTTTTGTAGGTGCCATTATAAGGACTTTAGAGCCTTTATCAATATGAAGACGGTGTGCTGCAATACCCACACCAATAATTGTCTTACCAATACCAGTTGGAAGAACAACAAGAGAATTCTTTTTTGAACAACCTGCAATTATAGATTCCTGATAACGCCTAAGCTCTATTGTGTTATCTTTTATAAGCGGATGCTTTATGAATTCAGTCATAGATTACAATAGATAAAAAAAGATAAATAAAGATAGTATAAATTAAAAAAGATAAAAATAATAATAAAAATTAAAAAAATGATATATTAGATTTAACTAATTATACCAAAGCTACACCCATTGTAATAAGCATAAATAAAATTACAAGAGCTACACCTGCACCAATTGCAAAACCAAAGCCTTGAACCATAGCCTTTTCAAGGACTGAAAGGCTAGTTTCATCTATGTTTGTAAGGTTATCATAATGTTTCATTAAAATTTTTTTCATAAATATCACCGATGAATAATATTATCCATAAAGGGTATATATAAGTTTAGGTTGTTATGAAATAAAAAATAGCCTTTATTAAATCTTAAAATAATTTATTTTCTCTTCTTGAAAAACAGGAACTTCCACCGACAAGACACTTTGGTTTACAAAGACTGTTCACACACCGTGCCATCATAGATGCACCAAGAGCAAGACCATCTTCTACAGCATAGACCTCATAACCGTCAAGCATAGCATCAACAATATCAAGCTTATTGCCTTCTATTGCAGCACGACCCGTAAGACCCAAAATATAAGAATCTATGTATTTTTTAGATTCAGTTACAAGCACATCGATTAAAATTGCAGAGGTATTATCTATCGTATCATAGATAGCTTTCTGACCATAAGTTTCAAATAAATCACGACCAATATCTGATATTTTTCTAAGATCTGAACCATTTATACCCACATCAATACCTATAATTTCAATATCTTGTTCTTTTGCCTTATCAAGATATACAGGCACCATACCACACACATCTTTATTGACAGAACCTACAGAAATATAATCCATAAGTTTAGATGAGAAATCCAAAGAACCCTCATTAAGATAATCTGCATCGCCAGACTCTAATTCACCAAGATCCATAACAGATGGATAATCATCAGTTGCAATACTGCTGACTAAAGCATCAAATATTCCACCATAAAGACCGACAAAACAGACTTTTGTCATATTATCATCAATAACTTTTCCGGCAAGAGTTGTGCCACCATCTATGAATATACCAGAATCAATATACGAATCTGAACCGAATACGCACTGTTGAAACTGTTTATTAGATTTATTAACTTCAAAAGATATTGCATCTTTCAAGCCAGCAACCACAAGGTCGCTTTCCATACTGTTTGCAGTCACACTGTCAGGCATAACATTTGCGACATAACCGTCAAATGGCAATTTGTCATAAACAGAATATTTCTTAAGAGATTCGGGTATATCTTGTATCATCTTTTTAGAAGGTATACCTGTATTTAAACAACCATTTGCAAGAGATATTATTATATTGTCAAGGTCTTTTGAATTATCCATACCTGCAACAATACCTGTAGACCTTACTGCAAAATCAAGATCTTTTGTGTTTAGGCGTAAATTGAAAAAAGTCTTTCGGATTGCATCTGAAATATAATCTGACAATTCAGATGTTCCTAGATTTTTGCCTAAGACAGTCTTGAAATCGTTACCATCATCAACATCACGTGTCATAGACACACCTTTTTCTAAAAGATATGTTTTTTTGCTTGGAAACTCTGTTGCTGTAAGAATCGTTTTTACGGTTGTGTTTCCGACTTCAACAGAAAGGCATGTGAAATACTTATTTGGATTCTTCCGGAATTCTTGTACATCAAGAGTTTCGTGAACAATAGAGTGTAAAACCATCTTTAATCAACAAATTATACATAATAACAAAATACTAACAACAATAATAGAAACTATAATAGTATAGAATCGAATATTACATATTATAACAATACTAAATATATCACCAAGCAATAATTTAAAACTTATGAGTGATAAAATCTATAAGTATATAAAATTTAAAAAATATTTTTTAGTATGAGTGATTCTTCAAAAAAGAATATCTGGCCTTTAATAAAACCAGATATAACTATACTAAATGAAGACGGATATGTTGCAGTTGCAACTTTAGATAACAAAAAACTTGATTTCTCTGATGTAAAAAATGTTTTGATACAAGGCCCTTTAATAACTGAAAATGTAGGTATTGAAAAGCTTGTCATTAATACAGTAACAAATCCCTACATTAGATATCTTGTACTTGTTGATAGCGAAGTTATGGGTCATAAACCAGCACACACAATAAATGCACTTGTCGAGAATGGAATAGATGAAGATACAAAAAGGATTATTGGTGCAGAAGGTGCTATACCGAATATCCCAAACATTAATGATGATATAATTGCGCATTTTAGAGAACAAATTGAAATCGTAAACCTTGTAAAAGATTATAACCCAGATCTACAAGTGCTTTCAGATGATATATATTTAGAAACTATAAAAGAACAAATTGCAAATTTACCTAAAAAAGATTCTTTTACAACTTATGAACATAAAATTGACTTACCACTTCTTGGAACACCGATGAAAGAAATGAAACCAAGAATATCTGATAATATAGCTAACAGCATGATATACCCTACTGCATCTCATCCGTTTAATGAACTTAGAGGAGGTACAGACATATCATCTTGGAATCGTAAAATATCTAATATAGGCGGAACATTACTTGGAGGATACCCTGGACAGTTTCCAATCTTTATGGGTGGAAGCATATTCTATAAAGGACATGATATCCTAAAAGATTCAAAAAAAGGTATTTTTGATGAAAAAAGAGCAGAAGAATTAATATTATGCCAAGATGCATTATCTTCAAAATATAACATTCCATGCTTTATTGACCTTGTTGCAGACACTAAAGAAGCTGCTGAAAAATACATATTATTTTTTACTGAAATAAGTGATTCACCGTTTGCTATTGATTCAGGAGTCTCTGATGTTAGAATACATGCTGCACAATTTGCAGAGGAAATTGGACTTGGAAACAGATTAATCTATAACTCACTTAACATGGGTATTGATGAGAAAGAAGCGTCATACTTACAAAATAATCCGCCACAAAATGCAATTGTCCTCGCATATTCAAGTGAATATGGATTATCAAAAAAAGAGGATGTATTATATTCAAGAGGTCTCGTAACTCATGACGAGATTCTTAAAATGAATCGTAAAGAACTTACAAAACTTGCAAGGACAAGTACATTATCATTTGCAGAAGCAATAGGAATCCCAAATATACTTATTGATACAGCAGCAGTTAGCGGAATGGATGGCTTGATTGCACTTGAAAAATTCAATGATTATGGTTATCCTTTAGGTTGTGGTGCACATAACGTGATTCAAGATCCAAAAAATAGCTATGCTAGTGTTAGTATAAATGCAATTTCAAGAATAAAGGGTGCGGATTTTCTTTTATATGGACCAATAGATAGCTCAAAAGAAAACTTTTCTTCAATGAACCAAATAGAAAAAGTTATGGGCGATTATAATACTAAATCATTTAATATAATTCCAGCAACAAAACATCCTTTTTGGGGCGAGGAGGATAAAGATGAATCTTGTAGACCCGGAATATGTACAAGACCATGTCGTAAGACAAATATTGTGCCATAGTAAGATCTGTGATTATTATGAATAATATAATAAAAGATCCAAACATATTACGTGGAAAAACATTTCCAAATGTTTGGAGACAATATCTTGATGACATAAACCGGAATGGCCTTAGAAATTATACTGAAGAAAAAGGCATAATTAATGAAAATTTCTGTACGCTTGCTGTTATCACAGACGTAAATAGTGGTAAGATACTTCCAGATGAATACAATACAATTTCTGAAGCTAATATGCCCGGATACCTTAAAGAATATGGAAGCATAACCTGCATGGATAATCTTGATTTTGAATATACATATGGTGAACTTGAATGTGATCATTTTGGATATAATCAGCTCGAAGATGCTATCAGTAAAATCCAAAATAATCCAGAAGGAACATATGCTACAATGAGATGGGATCCTCCAGTCGCATGGGATACAAAAAGTAGACCTTGTCTTGTATCTTCAATATGGAAAGAATTTAATGACGCAATACATACAATACAGATTGTAAGAGTGCATGATATAAAAGGAGGGATACCTGCAAACAATTACGGAGTTACAAACGCTTGGGGACAAAATGTATCTAACGCACTTAACATACCACTTGGTGATGTAGCATATCTTTCAATAGTTCCGGATTTTAGAGATACAAATCTTAAAGAGGTTGAAACTATAACAAGATCATATGAAAACTGTGATCGTAACCTTATACCTAAAAACAGATCACATTTACCAGGACCTGTACTTGTGAAAGCAAATGATATTAATACAGCATATCAAAAAGCAAAAGATGCATTTAAAAGACATTCAAAAGAAAATGTTAGTCAAAAGGAATTGATTCTTGGTGTATTTATAAGAGATGTAGATACAACAAACACAGACTATTATAATCTAGAGATTGTAGAAAAAACATTAAATGGTGAAAATGTTGTTGGGAATCGTCTCTGTAACTTTGAAGGTTATCCTGAAAGGACTGCAGAATATCTAAGAGGACATATCCGTGAGATTAAAGCTATGGATGATGATAAATTTGACATATTTAAACAAGCACTCCCTAGAAAAATTGACCAGATTGAACAAAATGTAACTGGAAAATATGGTCTGATTGAAATGCCAAATCTTGTAAGAGTTGGTATGACACCATATGATCCTGTAAAAGATAAAAAAGGTACAGATACAAACCTTCTTTGGGCACAACCGCTCATACGTGGCGGTAGAATGAACATGGTCGGCGTTTATTTAGATTCTTCTACAGACGATTTCTCTGATGATTTCTCAACCATTGCAGGCATACAAAATCATATAACTGAGCGTGTCAATAATGAAACAGGACAGAAACTTGAAAATGGAAGTATATTTATTCAATATGCACCAATACATGATTAACTGTGTTAAAACCATCAGATGATAAACATGAAACCTGTAGATTTACATATACACACAAATATGTCTGATGGAAATATATCTTCTGAAGAAATAATAAAAATTGTTTCAGGTAAACTTTCAGCTATAGCTTTTACAAACCATGAAAGCATAAAAGCATATGAAAATGTTACTGTTGAACTTGGAAAAAAATATAATGTTTAAATTATAACAGGAACTGAAATAAATGTCAATCATAACGGTATAAATTGTGAGATACTAGGATATCTGTTTGATTCTAAAGATGAAAAACTAAATTGTTTTTTAGATAAACTCAATAAAACAAAATTAGGTTCAATTAAAAAATTAATTGATATAATTAATTCTGAAGATATTTTGAATAAACCGATAGATATTGAATCTTATTTTTCTAAATCAAATCATATAAACAAACATCATGTCGCAAAAGGTATGATTGAAAACGGTTATAATGACACAAAAGATACAATATTCAAAAACTATTTTACTATAGATAAAATAAAACAAACAGAATGGAAATTTCCACGACTTAAAACAGCATCAAAGATTATTAGGGATGCAGGTGGTGCGGTTGGAATTGCACACCCTGAAAGGATAGCTATTCAAGATAAACTCAAATTCATAAAAGACATAATGCCGCACATCACAATAATTGAAGCGATATATAACTATCGTGAATTTAGGAACTCTAAATAAAATAAACAATTCAGACAGGATTCTGAAAAAAAAAATAACCTTTGCAAAAAATGAAGGGCTTTTAATCTGCGGTGGATCTGATTTTCATTATCTTAACAAAAATGAAGAAAATGTTCTTGGTAAATTTTCCATACCCTATGAGTATCTTGAAAAGATAAAAGAAGCTAATTTGAAACATAATAGATAAAATACAGTTTTTTGTTTTGATTATTTTTTTCTTACAGTTCCAATACCCGGAAATACAGCATCATAATCCCTAAAAAGCTTATACTGTGCATCTTTATCCTCAGTCCGATATAATTTTTTCTGAGTAACATTAGAAATGTCATCAAATACATTTACATCACCCCAACCATTTGGGTTTGGAAATGCATAAAATGGTATATGTTCAGGCACACCCTCAATAAAGATAGTATTTATATCTGAACCAATACTTCTTGCATGGTATGATCTATGTGCACCATCCTCTACCAATATAACACCACCATCAATATCTGACCTATGTGTTATCACAGGAAGCAATGTATATGTAAAAGTGCCATCATCTATAACGTAGCCTTTCTCAAGACAATAGCTGTTTATATCAAATTCGTTAATCAAAGTCTTATGTAAAATATCCTGCATCTTAATACGATCTTCTAAGA
Source organism: Nanobdellati archaeon (assembly GCA_019429005.1). GTDB lineage: Archaea > EX4484-52 > EX4484-52 > EX4484-52 > GLR71 > JAHYJR01. The sequence continues at coordinate 7,413 of JAHYJR010000009.1, forward strand.
CATAGAAAGCTGTAGGTGATAATTCATCTGTATGGAACTTCTTAATAGATACATTTGCTTCTTTATATGGACAGATTTCCGAATTAAAAAGAAGTGGCGTATTCTTTATCCCTGAGATAAGATCTTGAGTTGATAGTTCATCACAGATTTCAATATTAAGAGGATTATCTTGCATAATTAATTTTAAGATTTAAAGAATATAAATGCGAACAAATTAAGTTTATATTTATATCGGATGAGTTATAACATACAAATATTTAACAGAAAATATTTAACAGAAAATATTTAACAGAAAATATTTAACAGAAAATATTTAACAGAAAATATTTAACAGAAAATATTTAACAGAAAATATTTAACAGAAAATATTTAACAGAAAATATTTAACAGAAAATATTTAACACACAATATTTAACAGACAATATTTAACAGAAAATATTTAACAGAAAATATTTAACAGAAAATATTTGAAAATAATAAAAAACTAATTTCAAAAAAAATAAAATTAAATTTAAAAATAATAAAAATAGATTTATATAGAATTATACTATTATCTCTAACAAAATCTAGATTAAAGATATTTGTTTTTCGTTAATATTGGATTTAAATGACTTAAAGTCTTATTAAAAAGTGCACCAATAGAATCCTCTTTTGTATGCCTGAAACCAATCTTAACAGTATCAAGCACAACAACATTATCGTAATATTCTGAAAGTTTCAAGTAATTATTTCTTGCAATAATCTGCTTTTGAATATTTGACTCATCACGATTCATTGCTTCATTTCGACTCGATAATCTCTCTGATGCAAGATAAGGTGGGATATCATATATAAGTATCAGACTTGGATCTGGCATAAAACTGTTAATCTCTTTAATATCTTGATAAGATAAATCTCCAGATGTCTGTGATGCGAAAGTTGATGTTAAACCCCTGTTTGATATTACGTTTGTGCCTTTTGCTAAATTGGGCTCAATAACTGTCGATAAAAGATAAGCCCTATCAGCTGCAAAAAGATGTGCTTTTGTTCGATCATCAAATGCAACATCAGACGATTTTAGATTTGTTGCTTTCAAAAGAGCACCTATCGGATTCGCTGTAGGCTCCTGAACAAAAATACAATCTAAAGCATTTTTATCAACATAATGTTTAAGCAAATCTACTTGTGTATCTTTTCCAGAACCGCTTATACCATCAAGAATTATGTAATTACCGCGTTCATTGTTTGGAACCATGCATATTATTTTAAAAAAAATATTATAAATCTATCTGTATTTCATAGTGGTAACATGTATAAAATTAATTTAATCTTATAATTGTATAGATGATGATACAATACCTAAAAAATCAACACATAAAACATATTGCCTAGACATGCCTACAGATGAAATGATGACACAATATCTCTTAACTAGTTGGGATTATCCTGAAGAGACAGGTATAAAAACAATATCATTAAAGAATATAGAGGTACTATATTCATATTCATATACTTTAGAAGAATTATTGACAGAATTAGATAAAAATCATGAGAATAAAATTACAAGAATAAATATGGAGCTTTCAAGCTATTTTCCAGATGCTATTGAGTGCGTTATAAAATACATCGATAAGAACGCAGAAACAGCTATAAAGACACTTGAAGGTACAAATGAAGCATATATGGTAAAATAGAATCTATAAAAGTATAAGCCCTATTTATAACAAACTTAATCTTTAATTGCAATAGGGCTTCCACCAGCGTGCCAGCTCATTCTTGGCCTGACTCTGACAGGAATAAGTTTTTCGGAATTATCATCTAGAACTAATGCTGCACCTTTGACTTTTGGAAGAGTGTCAAAATAATTCTCAATACCATATTTCATATAAGATTGCATGACTTGTGTCAATGCATCAATATCTTTTGATGATGTCAACCTGTGAGTCAGCACAAGATCGCATTGGCTTATAGCTTCTTGATGTAGTTTATTTGGCATCTGTGTCGCAAGAACTAAAGATACGCCAGGTTCACGGCCAACCTTTACCCACTGAAGAAGCGGTAGCGATGCTGCGGTTGTTCCAACCATAGGAAGGAACTCGTGAGCTTCATCAATAAACATCCAAGTTATAGGCATGTGACCTTCACCAGAACCACCCTCAAGACTTTCTTCTTCTTCCATACGCCTTGCTTTAATACGTGCGTCAAGAATTTTCCTTGAAAGAAGTCCCACAACAAGAGATTTTACACTCCAGCCACCGCTTGCTTGAGAAAAATGACTTACATCTATAACTGTAACTTTACCAGGTTTTACAATGGAATGTATATTTGACCCATCTTGATTAAAAATACCCCATTCATCTGCAACAATAAACCTATTTATCAAATTTTCTTTTGTAAGTTTCTCTGCATCTTCGTCCTTTATGACTTCAATTATATCATCAATTGAATAATTTCCAGTACCTAATATCTGTTTCATAACACGTTGTAATAAAATACCCATTTCAGTATCAAGTTCAATATTAAAACTTAAGGCCCAATCAGATGTATTAAGCTCACTTGGCTTGAAACTGAAAATAGAGTCAAATGGAACATTATCATCTTCAAACAATTTCTTATGCCCAAACGGTATCATCAGATTGATGTCAAAAGCTCTAGGTTTAAGTCCCCATTCTGAAAGAAGCTCACTATCACGATCATTTGGATATTTCATACTCCAATAGATACCCATTGTATCTATTACAACGCCTGCAAGATTACGCCTGATATTGTCTGGAAAAAGCATTAATTCTTCAATAAGATTCCCCATTGTATAGGATTTACCTTGTCCACGTTTACCAAAAAGACCTAATATATGTGGTCTTGAAAGATCAAAAAGAACAGGAGTAGTAAGATGAGTTTCCCCTTTATCGCCAACAATATGTTTTGCAATATAGCCCATACCTTTTGAACCATATTTAGCAAGATCGAAAAGATCACGACCTACAAGAATCTCATTAAGCATAGTTATTATTAGAAGTCATAGAATAAATAGATATGTTTATCTAAATATGCAAGAAGATGAACTTCAAGTAAGCTCTATGCACACTATACCCTTAAGAATATCAGACCACGATTTTCCTCGTTCTTTAAGAGCATACGCAGAATCCTACTATTTTGTAATACTTTGTTGATGATTTGTTGTTTTGCGTTCTTTAAGAGCATACGCAGAATCCGACAGACTATAATCTGCAAACTTAAGCTCGTTCGCATCATATAAAAGATATACCAAAGGATTGCTTTTGACATATTCAGACGCTTTCGTACTTGATTCAGATCCATATATAAATTCATTTGAATTTAATCCTGTTGCAACTTCAATTTTTTTTGAATTTCCACTTTCATTAAGTACCCTATCTATACCATACAATAAAACATTCATCAAATTCTTAGGATGGATACCCCTAAATATAATATTGACCGAAGTATCAAGCATCACCTGTACAATATATCTTAAAGAATCTTTTCTATACAGATCAAGCATAGTACCCATATCACCATTATGTTTAAGTAATTATGTATTTAAAAACGTTGAAAATTATGGATCCTTAGAAGATATCAAAGATTCTGACATAGTCATATTATAAATTGGTATGAGATTTCCATTAATTTCGACTTCATCCTCATCACGAATTAAATCATACATATAATTAAGAGCATCAACAGCCATAAAAACACATAATCCTACAATTACCTGAATATTTATTTTTAAACCTATGCAAAATAATATAAAAATCAAAAAAGTATAATAAATGATGAGCGAACACAAAATAAAAATATCTGATAAAGATAATGACTCTCTTAAAAACGCTATTGAAAACGCGATACAACTAGCATCAGAGAATCGTGTTGGTATTGATATTGAATTTGATAACGAAGATATTAAATACAAAGGTATAAAGATAAATGTGAATGGAAAGCTCAATATAAAGTGCTCAGGCGATAATAATGATTAAAGCAAGACTATCTATAGATGATAAAGATATGATATCTGCTATTGTCAAAGGCAATGAAATTGATATTGATATTCTTGATTATATGAAAGTTCTTAGAACACCAAAACTTGTTAAGATTGCACTGAACCTGAAAAGTATATCCTCTGGAAAATATAAGGTAAACATAAAGAAAAACTTTTTCTCCAATATATTTGGAAAATGATTAATTAAATAATTGATTAAACGACTTTCAAAGCAATATTATTTAAATCAAAAAATATTAAAATTTAAAAAATACCCATTAATAGGAACGCAAAAAGTAGCATAGCTCCCCAAATTGCCTTATTATACTTAAATACCTTATAGCCATCAAAAGGTACTACAGGTATCAAATTAAACATAGCAAGGAATGCATTTACATATGCTATTGATAAGGCAATTGAATAGTTTGAGAAAAACAATATCATAGTAAGTGCAACTATTAAATTTACAATTGGTCCCGATCCAGATACGATTGCATCTTCTTTTTTTGTGAGTTTTGTTCTAGAAACACCAAAGTGATCTATATAACCACTATAGACTACAACTGCACCAGGTGCGGCTATCACAAAATTGCCATTTGTAACAACTGCAAGAATGAATGCCCATTTAAGACCAGACCACCAAATCTGATATTGTGCTATACATTTATAATGCATGGCTGAAAACTTATGCGCAAGCTCATGTGGAATAAATGCAAAAATTATTATAAGAAAATATAAAATAAAGCCTACGAGTATATTTGTTAAAGACATTGAAAATACGCTTAAACCCGGATAAAAAAAAACAAATGCAAGTATTACAGATGAAAGAAGAATATCTTTAATTTCTTTAAATGTAAAACCCAATTGCTTTAATTTTTGTTTCATAAAAACCAACTTACTTCTTACATTTAGAGAGATACCTATAAATAACAATCAAAAACGCTTAAAAAAATATTAAAAATAGTGTAAAAATAGAAAAATTTTAAAAAAAATATATTATGTGGGACAAAATCCCATCATAACATTTTAAGTTAGATTATAAAATTTAACTTATATCAGCAGAGTCTGAAATTGTTGCAGCAACACTACCTGCGATTGGATGTGGTATACCATCAGATGTATACTTTATTGTTAGACTACCGTCGTAACAAGCTCCAGCAGCACCTGGTGTATTTATAGCAGCAGCAAGAACTGTAACCGTACATGCAGTACCTTTAGGTATTGTAGTACCAGTACAACCAACGCCTACACTTGTAGTTATGTTTGTTGTTGCAGAACCTATTTGTGTCAAAGTTATGTCATTACCCATAGCGTTTGTTATTTTAATCATAACCTCACCATCTGTATCGACTGCAAATCCTTCAACTAACATGTTTGGTGACTTGAAATTTGTAGTATCTGTACATGAACCTCCAAAAAGACCCATCTGAAAAAGAACACCAGCGACAACAACAATTGCAAGAAGTGCCCAACCGTAAGTCATAAGATACTCTGTTGCGGATTGTGCTTTCTTTATTCCTTTATTATTAAATATATTCAACATTTTAATTTCCTCCATTTATCTTTAAAGTTTGATAAACTTAGTATAAACATAATATGTTTTTTTAGTATATATATAATTTTCGGTTTAATGTGTTATTAATTAAGGTCCATAAGACTATAACCCACCCATCAAAACAAAAAGGATATGTTTTGCAATAAAGAAAATCACGATAGATACCACTACAAATATAGGGCTGTAATTAATACCACCTTTGATGTTTCCATTCTTGATAAGAGAAATCACAAGACCTGCAAAAAAGTTTGTTATAAATATAGCAGTAATTGCAAAACCATCGAAAAATGCAGGGTCTACAGATGGTGCTGATGGTGATATTGACATAAGTGAAGAACCCATATTCTTTGAACCAAAATCACCCATCCCACCCCACATATCAATTGTACTTGAAATAAGATAGCTTGAAATTGCAAACATAATAGGAGATGCGATAACGCCGGCAATTATAATAAATATAAGATACATCTGGATACTTGAATTTATCTCTTTCTTCAACACCTTTGCATTCTCAATATCATTTGCACTTTCTTCAAGAAGTGTTGCAATCTGACCACCGTTTTTCATACCTTCAACAAGAAGATTTATTACACGTTCAAGATGTTCAGAATAAATGTTATCTGTAAGTTTTTTGAACGCTTTTTCAGGTTTTATACCACTATAAATCATAAATGCAGTTTTCTTTATTTCAACAGATAATGCACCAAATTCTTTTCTTGCAGAAAAGATTAACGCTTTATCAATAGTATAACCAGATTTTATGTTTGATGAGGCCAATATAAGCACATCAGATAAAATCTTTTCAACATCTTTTGTCCGATTATCAGCCATCACAGTATAAATAATATAAGGTACAAAAAAGGACACTACAATAAAAAACAATGAAATTGTTAAAAACAAATAGGTAGGCATAAGTAAAAACAAATTTGCAACAACAAGCAAAGCTAAAAATAAGAACATGAAAAATCTACTAATAATTACAGCTTGATGATCTATTGGATGTTTTATACCAGCATAAATTGCTTCTTTTTCTAGTAAGGCACGATATTTTGCCGGATATTTATGATATATAGCTTTAACATAATCTTTTTGTACATCTTGATACCCTTTAATATTTGAATTAGAACGTTTCCTTTTTTGAGATGTTGAGTGAGTTGAAGGTGTATTCTGTTCACTATATGATTCAGATTCCATAGACCCCTTATCAACGATATCATCATCAGACATAAAACATAACACCTATAACCTTACAAGTGGTCTTTTTGTCTTGACCACATTTATGAAAAATATCTGAAACCCTACTAAAAACACTAATATTAAATAAAATACCTTATTGCCAAAACCAGTACCTACAAAAGTTGAAAGAAGCATGAATAACGTTATACCTAAGGATGGCATAATAACACCAATCATCATATACATCATAGTAAAAGGATTAAGTTCCTGACCATATTTCTTTATTGAAATCATCTGTTCTTTTATGATATTATTAACACTAGTCTTAAGAGGTTTTTCAATATCAGTACCAGTTCTCAAAGCATTAAGTATCTGCCAAAAAGATTTCCTATAAAGATAAGAGGGGCTTGTGATAACACTTTCCTCAATCGCTTCAATTTCAGATTTCCCACCATTTATCTGTTTCAATATATGTTTCATTTCAAGAGATATTTCACCATAATTTTCTGAGATTGATACAAGCGCATTATAAAGAGGGATACCGGAGCGAATATTAATTAGAAGATGACGAAGTGCATAAGGAAGTTCCCTATCAAGCTCACGACCTCTTTTTTTTGCGATGATTTTAGGTTGATATAATTCAGAATAAAGACTAAACATAAACAAGATAGGTACTATAACAATACCTAGCATGTAGATGCTTGAAATCCTCGTAAAAAGACCTAATAACAAAAAAGATACAAGAACTAAAAGCGATAAATTTGCAGATTTAAAAATTGATAGAGCTATATGTTCATTAAGACTTTTTTTTATTCTTGCCTGAGAAAGATCAATTTCAATATTAATAAAATACGGTGCTATATTTTCACCAAAATGCCTAAAAATTTTAGGAATTGGTTTATTTTTAGATATTACCATAACAACCATACACCAAAAACATTAAAAATCACACAAAGACTTTCTAAACAATAAATTAACTATCAATTTATACCAATAATCTTTTCAGGAGACCCATTAGATTTTGCAAGTTTAACCACGGCTCCCTCATCACGATAATATTCTGCAATGATTTTTCCAACATTGTTTATATCTTTAATACCCTTATCTAACATCCATTGAAGTACAATCTGTTTTTCAACTAAATTCTCTTCAATTTCAGTCTCATTCATACCAGTATAAAGATTTATCTCATTTATCAACCGTATAAGACGCCCTTTTCGAATAAATGTATCAGTATGCACGTCCCACTTATATACTACGTTTACCTCATTTGAGACATCTACAGGAACTATTTCTGCAACTTCAAGAGTTCTTCTAACACCCATACGTCTCTGACGATATTGAACAACCATAAGGTGTAATGCACTGATTAAAGATGCGGGAAGATTCATAGGTGGATTTATAAGACGTTGATATGCCTGTTCAGCACGATCAGAATGAAATGTAGCATAAGCAGAGTGACCAGTCCGAATTGCTTCAAACATAACTTCGGCTTCTTTTCTACGCCGAATCTCTCCGATAATAATCCTGTCAGGTCGCATCCTCAACGAATTTACAAGGAGATCAAGCATAGATACCTTACCTTGACCTTCTGCATTTGCTTCTCTTGCAGATAATGGCACCCAATGTAAAAATTTAGGTAATTGTATTTCACGAGTATCTTCAATTGAGATGATTCTCTGATTTGGTGGTATAAACGGTATAAGCGCATTTAAAAGAGAAGTCTTACCACTTGCAGTACCACCTACAACAAGTATATTAAGCTCATATTGTAATGCAAGCCAAAGAAGTGCTGCAACTTCCTTTGAAAGTGTGTTTATCTTAGGATCTATAAGATGCACAATAGTCCAAGGATCTCTAGAAAAACGACGAATTGTTAAAGTGTTACCTTGAGAAGATATTGGAGATATCGTTGCATTAACACGATCTCCTGTTGTAAGGTATGCATCCATAAGAGGATGAAGATTTGTTATTTGCCTTCCAACTTTACGCCCAATAGCACCCGCATAATTATATATCATCTCTTCGCTTTTGAAAAGAATATTTGTCTTTACCCAACCAAACCTTTTATGATAGACCCAAACTGGCTCAGAACTACTATTTACAACAATCTCTTCAAGATTATCATCATTTAAAAGAAGTTCAATATCACCAAGACCTAACATCTCATGAATCAGATTACCACTGATTAAATTCATCTCTAGTTTTGATAGCCCTGGAAGATATTTATCAATAAGTTCATAAGACCGTTCCATAAAACGTTTCTTTATAGTTATTATCGCTTGAGGATCCACAAATTCTTTAGTTGTTATATCAACTGAAGAGATTATCTCTTCACGGATTTTATCAACAATTGCTCTTGTTGCTGGCTGAATAAGTGCACGTTTTATATCATAGATTGGTACATATTCTTCCAAAGTTGTATAAATAGTAACTCTAGCTGGAACATTATCTGCTATAAGATCATATTCCATCTTGATTGTCCTATCAGCACCGATTTGTTTAGGATGTGTGTCAACAGATTTATTTGGTTTAGATATGGTTTTATGGAGAGGTTTATGATCTGATTTAGATATGGTTTTATGGAGAGGTTTATGATCTGATTTAGATATGGTTTTATGGAGAGGTTTATGATCTGATTTAGATATGGTTTTATGGAGAGGTTTATGATCTGATTTAGATATGGTTTTATGGAGAGGTTTAGATTTAGTAGTAATCTTTTTTTTAGATGAACTCTTTGAATTTGATTTATGTGTCTGTTTAGGTATAATGTCATGTACTAATTTAGAAATGGCCTTCTTTAAAACCTTAGAAGTTGAACCTGAAACAGACTTAGGATGTGATTTATTTGATGTTTTAGTTGATTTATCCACATTTACCGATTTTTTTACCATTATAACACCAACCTAACAAGAATATAGCTATATAAATACTTGTAGGACGTTGCTATTAAAGGTTTTGTAATACCTATACATATATAAAATGTTACTACTAAGTAATACTGTGATAATATGCCAAATGATTCAAATATTTATAAAGTAATAGTAGAGGGATTATATCCTAAAAACGATGCTATTGTTCAAGAAAGTCTAGTTAAAATTGAAATGGTATTTATACCAAAACCATATGTACCAACTTTGATTGGACGGACAGCAAAGTATTCTGATGAAAAGCCATATGATGGCGGGGTTGAAGTTCTTTAAAAAAATTAAGAATATAGTTTAGATATTAATCTTGTGAAGATTCCAAATTTAGTCTCTATAATATTATGTTTTTTCTTGAGTTCTTCACCTTTTTTTTCAATCTCTTTAACTTGTTTTTCAAGATCTTTCGGATGTTTCTCATCAATAATAGAGGAAAGTTTCATAATAACATGAAGATCTACTTTAAGAGCATCTTTAAGATTTTGAATCTTTGAAAGCTCATCTTTAGTTTTCTTAATCAAATCATGTTTAACAGAAACTATATTTATAATCTTATTAGACTCATCACGAAGCTTCTTTTCTTTATTTTCAAGCATAGCTTCAGACATTTTTAAGAGGTTTTCTTCCTTATCAATCTTAAAAATTCGTGATTCAATATCATCTTGTTTCTTTTTGAAATTTTTAAGTTCTTCTTGAAAATTATTTATCTTAAGAAGATCCTTATTAAGTATTGATTCAAAATCGTTTATGTGCTCTTGTGCAAGATTAATATCGGTTTCTTTAGTATTTAAATATTTTTGTAAGTTTGAAATTTCCTCAGTTGAACTTTCTTTAAGCAATTTAATCTTACTTTTTTTAGCATCAATATTTTTTTTTGTTGCTTTAAGAACAAGATCTCCAGTAGAATCATAAAGTGTTGTGATAAGATTTTCAGAATTCAATGCATCTGCCCATGCTTCAAGTATTTCTGGATTCTTATTTAGGCGTCTTGAAGCATCTTTAACAGAGATTTGACCCTCTTCAATTACAAGAGATAAAAGGGAATCAACACCTGTTTTTAAAATAACTTCTTTCCATTCGTCTGACATAAAAATACACTATATAAAAAGATATTTAAAATAATAATTGTTATTATTTATTTAATTAGATAATTATTATTTAATCTATATAAAGGTGATATTAAATGGCAGAAAATGAAATTATTACAAAAGAAGCATCTATAGGCGACACATTAACAAAATATCCAGAAGTTATTGAAATATTTTCTAAATATGGATTCCATTGCTTAGGATGTGCTGCATCATCATTTGAAAGTATAGAAGAAGGTGCATCCGCACATAATATTGATATTGATAAGTTTATGGGCGACCTCAATCAAGCAATTTCTAAAAAAGAATAAAACTGAAAGCCTAAAAACCAAAGCTATATTTAAAGACACATACAATTAATAGCAATGGTAAAAAGAAAAGGTCAAGCAGCACTAGAATATATGATTATACTAATGATAGGTCTTGTTCTCATAACACCAATTATAATCGAAGGCAACAAAAAGATATCTGACTTAAGATCAACAACTGCAGCTTTAAAAATTACTGAAACACTAAATGCAATTTCAGATACATCAAGATTAGTATATTCACAAGGAGTACCTGCAAGAATCATTATTGATGTTGAATTGCCCGAATATATTAATTCAATCAATATAACAAATAAACACATCATAATTACGCATGAAACCGAACGTGGTATCTCTGATTTTGTTGAAACCTTTGATTTTAATGTGACTGGAGATATTTCGATATTAAGTGGATTGAAAAAAGTCAAGGTTGAAGCTATATATGATATTTCTGATAAAGTTTGGGTTAATATCAGCGAGATTAAAAGGATTTATTAGTTAGATAATTTTAAAAAAGTTATAATAAGTCACCGTATGCTCAGATGACTATCAGAAAACTCAACCTTTTATAACACCCATAGGCTTAAGTTTCGCAACCAATTTGCCAATGCCTGCATTGTTGCTGACATTTACAACCTCATCAATGTCTTTATACACTTGAGGTGCTTCTTCAACTACGCCTTTCCAAGATGCAGTCTTTAGTAAGATACCTTGAGATTCAATTTGTTTTTTTATCTGATCGCCTGTAAATTTGTTTATAGCTGCAGACCTAGACATCACACGACCTGCACCGTGTGCTGTTGAACCGAAAGATGCTTCTTCAGCACTGTCAGTTCCAACAAGAAGGTATGAAGATGTGCCCATAGAACCTGGGATTATCACAGGTTGGCCAGTCTTTCTATAAATTGATGAAATTTCTTCACGACTAGGACCAAAACTTCTTGTAGCACCTTTTCTATGCACACAAACTTTTTTTGTTTTACCATCAATTTGATGTTTTTCCATTTTTGCAATGTTATGTGTAACATCATACACAAGATCCATCTCAAGGTCTTCAGGACTCATCTTCAGTATACGTGAAAAGCTCTCTCTAACCCAATGAGTTATCATCTGCCGATTTGCCCATGCATAATTTGCTGCAGCAGACATTGAATTAAAATAACGTTCGCCTAACTCAGACTTTATTGGTGCATATACAAGTTGACGATCTGGAAGTTTGCTCAGGTCAGAACCTAATGTGCGCTCCATCTCACGTATGTAATCAGAACAAACTTGATGACCTAAACCCCTAGAACCGCAATGTATCATAACACAAATCTGGCCCTTAAATATACCAAAAGCTTCAGCAGCCTTCTTATCATAGATCTCTTCAACATATTGCACTTCTAAAAAATGATTTCCGGAACCTAAACTTCCAAGCTGAGGCAGACCACGTTTCATTGCATTATCAGAGATGTTAAGATCCGTTACATCTATTTTACCGTTATCTTCATGACGTTCAAGGTCCTTTTTAAAACCATAATTATTATCAACTGCCCATTTCGCACCATCATGAAGAACATCCATAAGCGTATTTTTATTAACCCGTAATGAACCTGCACGACCTACACCTGATGGAACCTCAGTATACATCAGATTAAGAAGTTCTGGAAGTGCTTTCTTAATTTTATCTTTCTCTAAGCTTGTCCTTACAAGACGAACACCGCAATTGATATCATAACCAATACCACCTGGAGAAATCACACCTTCATCAAGGTCAAATGCAGCAACTCCACCTATAGGGAAACCATAACCTTCATGAGCATCAGGCATAATCATTGCTTGTTTCTGAATCCCGGGTAGTTGTGCGACATTCATTATCTGATTCAGACTTTTATCCAGCTTGATTTTATCCATAAGAATATCAGATGCATATATTATTACAGGAACCTGCATAGCACCTTCTTTTTCAATTTTCCAGGAATAATCATTAAGTCTTGTAAGTTTCATAATTATCATTTCCATTTAAACTTTAAAAAATATAGCATTATAAGATTTTATTTGTTTTTATTAATACCATAACTTATTACACATCACAGATAACATGTGCTACCCACACACCATCTATCTTTTTAATTGACATTTCATTATAAGTAACAGCTTTAACATCTGGCTTGATCTCATATTTACTTAAATCAGTATCACCAGAAACTTTAGCTTTTAGAGTATAATTATCACCCGAGTTCTCAATCTTGGCTGAAACCGAATGAGGAACAAAACCTTCTGAATCAAATAATACTAGAAATTCCTCTAAAAAATCATAAAGAAGAGATTCTAAACTTTCAGAAGACACAGAAATATACTTATCTACAACAGATTTAATTTTTTCAGTATCAGTCATGATATTGAACATAGCAAGAACTGCATTTGAAAAAGTCTCAGAATAAGTTGAACCATATGCTTCAAAACGAACATCTGCAGTGTGTGGAATAAATTTGAAACGCATAAAACTTACCAGTAATAAATATTTGGCGCCGAGAGAGTGATTTGAACACTCGAGTCCTTACGAACACCAGATTTCCAGTCTGGCGCTATACCAGGCTAAGCGACCTCGGCACAACTATAAACTTAAACTTATTAATTAATGGTCAATTGAAATATTTAAAGAAAAAAAACATGAAAGATTTAATCTTTCAAATCAATCTCGATATGAACACCATCGGGAATCTGAATTCTCATGATATTCCTAAGAGCACGCTCATTAACGCTTAAATCAAGAACACGCTTATGAATTCGCATTTCCCATTTCTCATAAGTTTCAGTACCGTCGCCACATGGAGATTTTCTAGTAGTTACTTTTAGTTTCTTAGTAGGTAATGGCATAGGACCACTAACCGTAGCACCCTGCTTTTGAGCCATAACTTTAATACCCTCAACTAAAGTATCTAATTTTAAGTGATCAACACTTGATAATTTTATTCTTGCGACTTGCATAATAATACACTTTTTGGTAAAAATAAAAATAAAATATGTGCAAAGATTGCACACAGATTAAACTTATTTAGCTTTTTTTGGTTCTACTTTTATAGGTACATGATCAAGACACATACCAGCTGCGATTGTTGTACCCATATCACGGATAGCAAATCTTGAAAGCTGTGGCATAACTGAATTTTTCTCTAATACAAGAGGTTTTGTTGGCCTACATCTGATTATAGCAGCATCTCCAGTCTTAATGAAATCAGGATTCTCTTTTATAACTTCACCAGTTGATGGATTAATCTGTTTTACAAGCTCAGTAATCTGACATGCGATATGTGAAGTACCAATGTGGAATACAGGTGTATAACCTTTAGTAATTACGTTTGGATGATGTATAACAACAATCTGTGCAGTAAATTCTTCTACAACAGTTGGTGGATTATCAATAGGACCAATAACATCTCCTCGTTTCATCTCATTCTTACCAAGACCTCGGATACTTACACCAACGTTATCTCCAGGCTCTGCTTGTGGCATCTGCTGGTGGTGCATTTCTATTGTTTTTACTTCACCAGTATAACCTGAAGGCATACAGATTACTTTGGAACCTACTTTCATAACACCAGTTTCAACTTTTCCTACAGCAACAGCACCAATACCACTAATTGTATATACATCTTGAAGACACATTCTAAGTGGTTTGTCAGTTGGTTTTGGAGGTAATACAAGCTGATCTAATTGTGCAAGTAATGTGTTACCTGTAAACCATGAAAGTTTATCAGACGTAGTTGCAATATTATCACCAATCCAAGCACTTACAGGAACAACAGGAGTATCTCCACTGTAACCTACAGTCTTTAGAAGAGCTAATGCATCTGCTTTAACTTTTTCAAATTTAGCTTGATCATAATCAATAGTATCCATCTTGTTTACTGCAACTATCATCTGTGAAACGCCAAGAGTTTTACATAAGAAAACGTGTTCTTTTGTCTGAGGCATAAGACCTTCAGCTGCTGCAATAACTAGAATTGCTGCATCTGCTTGACTTGCACCAGTAATCATATTTTTTATGAAATCTCGGTGACCAGGAGCATCAATTACTGTAAAGTAATACTTATCAGTATCAAATCTCTTGTGAGCAAGATCGATTGTTACACCTCTCTCTCGCTCCTCTTTAACACTATCCATTACAAAAGCAAATTTAAAAGATTCTTTTTTAAGTTCTTTCGCTCGCTCTTCAATCTTTCTCATTTCCTGTACTGGAATGTTATTCGTATCGAATAAAAGTCTACCTATAAATGTAGACTTACCGTGGTCTACGTGACCTATTGTTACTATATTAAGATGCGGTTTTTCTGCTGCCATAAAATCATCTCTTCATTAATTATATATACCTATTAAAAATTTTAAATATTTATTAATTTATTAGTTATAATGCTCTTAAAACATTTAAAAACTTATGTGTTTTTTCAGGCATTTGATATAAAAACAAATAACCAGACACGAATTAACATTTTAACACATAACTTTATAAAGGTTGCTTAGACCCTATTATTCATCAATAATTTGTGGAATTACCTCTTTAAGACCCTTTCGCTTTCTAATCTGTAATATTGTCTGATCCCTAACATCTTTTGGTATCATTTCATACACGATATCAACAAGTGATTGGAAACCACGACCAGCTGTAGCTGATTTTAAAGATGGCTCAAAACCAAACATTTCAGCTACAGGTAATTTTACAGTTATTACTGCAGTATCACCTTCTTCAATCATATCCATAACCTGACCACGTCTGTTCTGAACTTCAGACATAACATCACCCATAGTGTTCAGAGGAACATCAAGACGAATTATCTGTTTTGGTTCATATAAAGATGAATCAGACATAAGCATTGCTTGTTTTATTGAAGAACGTACTGCTGGAAGTACTTGAGATGGACCTCTATGTATTGCATCTTCGTGTAATTTTGCATCAACAATAAGAACACTTAATCCAGTTACAGGTTCATCAGCAAGAGGGCCTTTATCACAAACCTCACGGAATGCTTGTTTTAGAAGTTCCATAACTTCATCAAGATATTGTACACCTCTTGATATATTTATAAGCATATTACCTTCATAAACATCAAGAACTTTTTTGGATTTTTCACGTTCAAAACCAACAGCAATCAGATTTTCAGAGACTTCTTTCTGATCTTGTTTTCGTACTTTACCATTTCGGATTGCACCAGATGTTATTGCAGTCATAATATCATTAGTTAAAGGCTCAACAATCATATAAAATTTATTGTGTTTGTTTGGTGATTTACCTTCAACCTCAGTTGAGGTTTTCTTTATACCCTCTTTATAGATAACAATTGGAGGACTTATTATAACATCAATGTTTTTCTCTTTTAGATATCGCTCAATCTTTGCTTCAATATGAAGTTCGCCAAGACCTGAAACTAAGGTTTCACCAGTATCTTCACTAATTTTTATAACAAGAGTCTGATCTTCTTTAGAACGCTGTTGTAATGCAGTAATCAGCCGAGGAAGATCCTTAATGTTTTTAGGCTCAATAGACTTTGTAACTACGGGCTCAAAAACGTGCTTTATACTTTCAAAAGGAGCAATAATTTTATCAACACCACAAATTGTTTCTCCAGACATAGCACTACTAATACCAGATACAGCAGCTATATTCCCACAAGGAATTGGAGATATTGCGTGTCTTCGAGGCCCATAATAAACAGCAACCATCTGAACTCTTGCATCTTTATTTTGATTTACAAGATGAACACTATCACCATCTTTAATTGAACCTGAAAATAATCTGACCGCAGCAATTAAACCTGCATGTTTATCAATCTGCGTATTTGTAACTACACCTGAAAGAGGACCATCAGGATTACAATTAAGCATAGCTTGACCCTCGGGACTATCCATTTCCCCAGTCCATAATCTAGGAATCCTATAAATCTGTGCAACAGTTGGTGTTGGAAGATGATTAATAGCCATTTCAAGTACAATTTTATGAAGTGGTGCCTTTTTAGCAAGCTCTTTCTCTTGACCATTTACAGTCATATCAATTATATCTTTAAAAGTCATGTTTGTTGCTTTCATATAAGGTATAGAAATCGCCCAATTCTTAAAAGCTGAACCGAATCCCACCCTACCACTGTTTACATCAACCTGCCAGCTCTCTTTGAACTCTTCAGGTGCAACGTTATAGATAATTGTATTTACTTTTGTAATTATGTTTACAAATCGCTCCTGCATTTGTTCAGGAGTAAATTTTAACTCTTTTATAAGACGATCAACCTTGTTTATGAATAATACAGGTTTTACACGCTCTTTTAAAGATTGTCTTAATACAGTTTCAGTCTGAGGCATAACACCGTCAACAGCACATGCAAGAACGATAGAACCATCAACAGCACGCATAGCACGAGTTACATCACCACCAAAATCAACATGACCTGGTGTGTCAATAAGATTTACTAGATAATCAGAACCATCAGAACCTTTATGAACCATAGATACGTTTGCAGAAAATATTGTTATACCTCTTTCCTGCTCTTGTGCATCAAAATCAGTAACCCGCATACTACCTGCAAGCTCATCAGAAATCATACCTGCTCCAGCAAGAAGGTTATCTGAAAATGTAGTCTTTCCATGATCTATGTGTGCTGCAATACACAGGTTTCTAATATGCTTCTGATCATAAACAATCTTTTTAATTTTATCATACATGTTTTCTGCCATTTGAATCACTTAAATAATATTTTAATAATTGCTATAAAATGTATAAGAAATACACCATTTTTAAATTTATAAGTATAGCTCTATTTGTATTTGAATTATTACAGTAATTTTATAAATGTATTGATATCAAAACGAATTAAAACAGAATCACTATACACAAAATCAAAATATACAAAAAGTCTATATTTTATTAAAAAAAACCATTTATACCTAAATAAACATAAAAATGCTATTAAAAAAAGAGGATTTGAAATAGTATTTATTTTAAAAAAAACATTTAAAATCCATAAAAAATATATTGTTCTTTAAAAACAGATTCCATAAAAAGATTATCATTATTAGATTATATAAAATACCTAAAAATATAACAATATTTAAATAATTGTACAAACTAAGAATACGTATGGATACAAAAACAAATGCTAAAACAAATAGCATAACACTATTTGAAAATCCTAAATTTAACTTCTAATATTTTTACTATATATAGGTCTAGGTTATCCTAACCAAATAAAAATTATCCTTATTGGTTTGGATTTTAAACTTAGACTAAATAAAACATACTTAGGTAGTTAAAAGATTAAAGGTGGTACAGATGAAACAATATTTAGAAAATAATGATAATGTACAAAGAATATTGCCAGAAGGTAATAAATATGGAAATAACAGTTCAGATGAATTTAATATTGAACTTGATGGAAACAATAGAGGGATTTTTAAAACATTTGAATATCCAAGCATACCCTTTTAAATTAATGGAAATGATAAATTATTCAAAGCAATTTTAGATTGCACTGAAGAAAATAATACATCGTTTAAAGACGAACTAAATAAAGACCAAGCTGCACAAGATATCACTAATAATATTTTTGATAAAATGAATTAAAAACAGGTTTTTAGCAAACAAATATTAGACACACTACTATCAAAAGCATATATTAACCCCTTCAATAACAGTAACAAGTCATCTTTTGTGTCAGGAGGTCTTGATAGTTTAGAAACAATATTGCCATCAATTAAAAAAAATACAGATAAACTTAAATGGAAACAAATCGGCTTTAAATTATTAAACATCATAGGTAGAAGCTATGAGCAAATTGATAAAGCTATTGATACTCTCAAACAAATGAACGGAGATGACAAATAAATCTCAGATGAAGAGCTCAATAATTCACTTCAACTTAAATGCCAGCTTAATCTTTGCGCCGCCAAGAGACAATTCCTTAATATCAAGACCTTGTGGTATCTTAAGTTCAAGCAAATCAGCTTGAACTGGATGTTTTATAATATCTGCAAATTTATCAAGGCAACCTAAAACCATCTTATCAGTTGTTTCAATATATAGCTCAATCCGGTTTTCAATCGTTAGTTTAAGTTCTTTACGATAACCATTCATCTTATGAATCAAATCTCGTGACAAACCTTCTTGAATAAGTGCATCAGTTAGTTTTGTGTCGAACTTTAAAGATAACGTTTTACCATCTTTAAGATTAACTTTCTTGACATTAACCTCTTCTTTTATAAGATCAAGATATTCAACTTCTAATTTGACACCAGAAATTTCAAGACTTGCAAGAACTTGTTTAACAGGAATTCCGCATTTCTCACGCTCAACCATAGATTTACTCACAATATCCCTTGTCAAATCCATATTTTCGCTAAGCTCAATAGAAATCAGTTTCGTTTTAGCTTTGGGCCAAGATTCAAGATGTACAGATTCACATTTTGTTTCCTTATTTACAGAAAGATATATTGATTCTGCAATAAATGGCGTTATTGGAGCCATAACTTTTGAGAGATTCACAAGAACATATGCAAGTGTTTTTATTGCACCATCTTTTGTTTTTTGGTCTGCACTTTTGAACCTATCTCGACTTCGCCTTACATACCAAGTAGACAATTCATCAATAAAGGAAAGTACACTACTTGAGGCTGTTATCGTATCGTATTCTTCAAGAGATTTTGTAACACCCTTAATAAGAAGATTAATCTCACTTACAATCCACCTATCCATTATATGATCATTTGACGGTTTATCTACAACAGTATTATCTTTACCAAACAAGCCATAGAAACTGTTGACATTACCAAGCAACATAATCAGTTTCCTATATATCTCTTTAACACCATCTTCCCTAAAATTCATATCTTGAGCTCGAGTTAGTTGCGATGACATAAGGTAGAACCTTAGACAATCTGCACCATATTGTTCAAAAATCTTATTTGGACTAGGGAAATTCTTTTTGGATTTAGACATCTTACTCCCATCTTCAGCAAGTATGTTTCCACTAACAACAACATTCTTGAATGGTATCTTATCAAAAAGAATTACAGATAACACATTCATATAATAGAACCACGTACGAACCTGTCCAACATATTCTGACACGAAATCAGATGGGTAATTATCATCAAAATGTGCTTTATTTTCAAAAGGATAATGCTTTGCAGCAAAAGGCATACTTCCAGACTCAAACCAACAATCTAGAATCTCAGGTATTCTTGTCATTTTTTTGCCACAATCGCATTTGAGATGAATCTTATCAACTATATGCTTATGAAGATCAACATCATCTTGAACTTTCTCTATAGCATGTTCTTTAAGTTCAGCTATACTACCAATTACAATAGACTTTCCGCAACAGACATCATCACAGACCCACATTGGAATTGATGTACCCCAATAACGGTTTCTTGATATTGTCCAATCAGGAGCAGTTTCAATAATGTTTTTTGCACGCTTATGTTTGATGCTTCCAGGATACCAATTAATCTCCTCATTTTTTTCAATCAATCTAGGTTTTATTTTTTGAATGTTTACAAACCAAGAATCAACCGCATTATAGAAAAGTGGTGTTTCACATCTATAACAGAACGGATATGAATGCGCATAATCATCTGCTTTAAATAATAAATTGCGTTCGTTCAAATCATCAAGTACAAGCTTATCTGATTTTTTGAACCAGTTACCAAGCCATTCTTTAGGTCCAAGCACAAGCTTACCACCGGAATTAACATGTTGGATTATCGGAAGATTATGCTTTTTAATCATCTCATAATCAAATTCACCATAGATTGCCATGTGGACTATACCAGTACCATCTTCAGAAGATACGTCAGAGCCACCATCTATTATGTAATGACCTTTCTTATCTGAAGGTATGACATATAATGGCTCATAATCCTTACCAAGAAGAGCTTTACCTTTTAAGGTGTCAATCACTTTGTAAGGTTTATCCATAACAACATCAAGACGATCTTTAGCAAGTATGAAAAACTGATTGTCTTTTTCAACTTTTACATAAGACAATTTAGAATTAACTGCAAGTGCAACGTTACCAATAAGTGTCCATGGAGTTGTTGTCCATGCAAGGACAAATGT